>CAMGOT010000051.1 GCA_946060685.1 uncultured Bacteroidales bacterium | reverse complement strand
TACCCTCGTCAACCAATATCAATTCCTCGGAATTAAACGACAATCCCTAATTTATAGAACACCCCTTCATTGTTATTCCATTTCGACAGGCACTTGGATAATGGAGAGCCATTGTTCGGGGTCGGGCTGATTCCAGATGCCGTCGACATAGGAAATGCGCGGGTCGCCGCAGATGCGGTAGCCGGCAGCATCGATGTGGGCAAATACCTTCACGAAAGAGGCATAGAAGCGGCTGTAGGGACCATGATGCTTGTAGCAGAGTGCAGCAGGTACAGCATCCAACTGCCTGAACCGGAGGAGGGGCGAGTCGGTCTTGGCCTCCACCACCTGTTCGCAATATTCTATGTCCCTGTCATCAGAAGCATCGTCCGGACAATGTTCGGTGGTGAAGCAATATCCAGGCTTCGGGCATTGGCATCCCAAACGCTGCATCTCAGGTCCGATGACATTCACACAGACATCTCCCAGCATGTCGTAGTTCCGAATGTGGAGATACGATGCCACAGTGATGGCAGGCAGACGCTGCACTTCAAACTGCTCCATCCCTTCCAGCGCATCCCGCTCGTGAATGGTCAGTTCCAGCAATGCCTTTCGGCGGTTGAGTGCATCCAGCTGCAGTTCGCATTCCTGCAGTTTTGTCCTCAGTTGCTCCCTGTCCGGATTTCGCATGCCCTGTTCGCAGAGCTCAGCGATATCCTCCAGTCCGAAGCCCAGCGCCTTCAGGTCCTGTATGGCTCGAAGCCGCTGCATCTGTTCCAAATGGTAGTAGCGGTAGCCATTCTGTTCGTCGGTCTCAGCGGGGACGAGGATTCCGAGCATCTCGTAGTATCGCAGAGTCTTGATGCTCACCTGCATGAATTTGGCGAAATCGCCAATTTTCAGTCTTGTCTTGCTCATGATAATTGCGTGTTGTAGTAGGACGTGTTGTAGTAAGAAATGAGTTGTGGAAACCAGAAAGCTGGTCGTCCCGCGTCGTACTGTTCAGCCGTATTTGGAAAGAGTTGCCGGCGTTTTCCTTCCGGGGGAGAAAGGCTGTACAGGTGGCGGGACGACGGCAAAATTAGTCCATGCCCTAAGGGACGAGTCAAATGTTTCGGATAAAAAAACGGCAAAAAGAGGGTGTGAAATCCTGTTTTTGCTATTTAATAGATGGCAATTTAAGATAGCGGGGGCTCTCCGTAACAAAAATGACACAAAATGTGTGGCCTACAACAATACCATCGTCAACGCCGGATGGCGACGCGACGGCACCAAGGGCGGATGTATTTATGTGGAGAAAACATTCTCGTCAATGTGTTCAACAATCTTATGGTCAACAGCAAATACCGCGCGCAGGCTCCCAAATGGGGCACACCGGGCATTGCCGACGGGTGCGACGACAAGTCGGTCATCGACTACAACTGCTATGCTGCCAGCGCCATCACCAGCACATTGCAGCAGGACATCGACGACGAGACTACCGTGCCGTATCTCAACTATGTGTCGAACAAGAACTATGCCGATGCGGTCGATGCACACAGCATCATTGCACAGGGTGCCAATGATTTGGGGGTAGCTTTCATCAACTATGCCCTTGACACCAATCGTCTCGACAATGCCGAATACGACGAGGCTTGGGATTTCACGGCACAGCGTCTGCCGGAGGGTGCCACCGACGGTGCTGCCCTCACCGGCATCGTTAAGACTTCGCTCTCCATAGCAGGAAAGACCTATACCGCACAGGCACCGCAAAAATTCTTCGGCGCGCGCAAATAGAGCAATGCCTATACACACCTACATCTAAAAACGCCCCGAGGGGACAAAAGTATTCATGATGCTTTTGTACTTTCAGGGCGTTTTTTGTGTGTGAGGGGGGAGGAAGAGTGCGTCCCCAGCCTTACAGGATGCCATGCCAGAGCGTGGGGTGAGAGTGGAAATCCGTGGCCTTCAGCAGTTCCACTACCTCAGCATCCGCAGGCAGCCATTTGACGCTCGACAGTTCGTCGGGGGACAGCCATCGGGCATCCTCATGCTCCAGGAGCGAGAGTCTGCCGCTGACAACGGTACAGATGTAGCAATACATGATGAGATGAAATTGCGGATAGTCGTGGCAGACCGTCGTGAGCAGTCGGCCTACGGCAATTTCTGTGGCCAGTTCTTCTCGGATTTCACGCTTCAGTGCTTCCTCCGCTTTTTCCCCCTGCTCTATCTTGCCGCCGGGAAATTCCCACCAGTCCTTCCACTCGCCATATCCTCGCTGGGTGGCGAAGAGTCTGCCATCGCAAAATATGACGGCTGCCACGACTTCGATTGTCTTCTTGGGTATCATAATGTCAAAAAAAAGGAGTGATTCATCGGTAAAGTCTTGGTCGGCAATAGCCATGAATATCCGGCAACGATCATGAAATTGATTTTTGTTACGGAGATTCGGCAAATTTACGAAAGTCCGGCGAAATAAACGGAGAACAAAGGCTTAAAAAGCCTGGAACCGAAAAGGGAGTATCATTTTTTCCTTTTCAAGGTTCCAGGCTTTTCGTGTGCCGCAGGTGGCAGTGTCAACGCAGCATCTTGCGCGTGGTGCCGTCCGACATCCTGCAGATGCGTATGCCGCGAGCATCGGTCGGGGTTCGGAGGCCGGAGGTGGTATAGACATCCACGATGGCCGGAGCATCAGCATCCTGCAAGACGATGCCGGCAGGAGGTGTCACGTCCACAGCCGTCGTGAGATGCACAAGTTGCGGAAGGGCTTCGTTAGTGAGACATCCCACCACACCCAACTTCTTCCTATAGAAGGTGGTCACGCCATTCTCCACATCGTAATCCTCGCCGGCCACGAGTTCCTGTCCGGCCAGTTCGCCATACTCGTCGTAGTAAGAATCGTCGACGAACCATCGGAAAAGCGTCGGCGTGCCGTCGGAAGCGGAAGCCACGGCGGAAAGGTCGATGCGGCCATCGTCCAGGGGTGCTGCCAGGCGCTCCTGGTTGGCATAGGTGTAGAGCTGGAAGGAAGTGGGCAGGGGGAGCGTGGAGAAGGTGAAGCGGTTGTGGTCGAGGAAGAGCACGTGCAGGTCGGGATTGGCCGAGAGGTCGAGCGCGGAGAGGCGGTTCTCGGAGAGCCCCGTCTGGTAGAGGCTGGGCAGTTGCGAGAGGTCGACGGTTTCCAGAAGATTGTCGGCAAGGTCGAGCGACCAGAGGTTATCGTTGGCAAGCTTCACACTCGTCAGTTCGTTGGCACTCAGCGAGAGGAACTGGAGACCAGGGTAGAGGCTGGCATCGAAGGAAGAGAGACGATTGCCGTTCAGCACGAGATAGGCGAGGTCGGGATATTGCGTGAGGTCGATGTCCTCCAGTTGATTGTTCTCCAGATTCATCTCGAAGAGGGCAGGCGACTGTGGCAGGGTGATGGCGGAGAGTCCTGCCCCCTGCACTGTCAGGGCGATGAGATGCTGCATCGGACTTGCATCCATGCTTGCCATTTCCACGCCCCGGATGCTGAACACCGTGAGATGATCCTCCTCCTCGTACGACCACACCCTGGCCGTACATCCTGCTTTGGGCAGCACCTCAAACGATGTGGGCGATGTGCCGACCAGATAGTTCTCCATATCAAAACCCTCGCCCGACCAGTCCACACAGATGGTGGTGGCAGGCTGGTCGGCCACCATGATGAGCGTGCCGGGACTGCTGCCCGTCGTCTCGAAAGCGGCCAGGAGATGCGTGGGCATTCCTGCCACCTCCAGCAGGGTCGTAGTGAGCGTGAGGTCGGGGAATGCGGGATGACTGACGGTGGCATACACCTGGCAGCCCACCAGATGGTCGGCAAAGCGCACCTTTCCCTCCTCGACGGTGAAGTCCGTCCCTTCCGTCAGCAGCGTGCCGTCGGCCTTGGCAGCCCCGATACGCGTCAGAGAGTCATAGATATAGGCCGAGAGGTCGGCACCACGGCCTTTGCCGGCGATGGAAATGGACTGCTGGGGAGCATACACATAGGTGGTGCCTGGAAACTGGCTGGCCTCGAAGGGCAGGGCGGCAAAGCTGAGCCGATTGGCATCGAGACGCATTTCCTGGAGGGAGGACACGTCGGCAGGCATCGCTATGCTCTCCAGGTCATTGCCCGAAAGGCGGGCGGAAACCAGCTTCTCGCAGTAGGAGAGATTGATGGTCGTGAGATGATTGTCGGAGAGGTCGAGCGTCAGCATCTGGTCGGCATCGCGCATGCCCAGTTCCGTCAGGCAGTTGCGGGAAAGATTCAGATGATGGATGGAATAGTTGTCGATCATCGTGAGGTCGGCAATGGCATTGTCGGAGAGGTCGATGTCGGCGAGCAGATTCTTCTGGAAGGCATCGTTGGCTCCGCGCAGATTGAGCGTTTCGAAGTGATTGCCCGTGAGGCAGAGTTGCTGCAGCAGCCGGTTCCATCCCAGGTCGATGGCCTGGAGTCCGGCTCCTGCCACGGTGAGTTCGGCCAGCTGGTGTGCCCCTGCCACATCCAGGCTCTTCAGCGGCAGGCCTTCTATGGCGAATGCCGTGATGTCGTCGCCTTCAGGCACATAAATCGTGACGCTTCCAAAAGCCGTAGCCTCGACAGTCAGTGCCGTGGGCGTGGATTCGGAAGTGGCGGAAAATTCCTGTAGCCTGCCGTCGCCGAAGTCGACGCGGAAGGTCTTTGGCGTGGAGTCCGAAGCCCCCCGCATACCCACCTTGAAGCCCACTTCGGCATTGGCCGCAGCAGGCGTAAAGACAATGGCCTTGGAGTCGGCCCCATATTCGGCAGCCGTCTTCACCACGAAAAGCGATGTGCGGAGCGGCAGGCCGTCGAGGGAAAACTCGGGGAAGAGGCTGTTGGCAAATGCCACATACACACTGTCGGCTGTGGTCTGGTGGAGGGTGATGCGGCCGTCGGCGTAGGAATAGAAGTCGGGCCCCATCTCTTCAAATACGGAAGGATCGGCATCCGAAAGGCGATAGACGGCACACGTGGTGGTGGTACCCTCGCGCAGCACGCGGCCGGAGAGGTCGATCACATCGCCCACTTTGTAGCAACGCTCCACCTCCATGTTCTTTTGGATATAGTCGTACTGAATCCACTGGCTTTGGGGAGTGGGCAGGGTGGCGAAATCGAAGAGATTGCGGCGAATGATGAGGTTCTGCAGCAGAGGGTTGGCGGAGACGTCGATGTGCGAGAGATTGTTGTTGGAGAGATAGAGCTGGAGCAGATAGGGATTCTTCGACACGTCCACGCTCGTGAATCCGTTTCCTCCGGCAAAAAGATAGAGGAGTTTGGGATTATGGGTCACATCAAGACTTTCCAGCCGCACGCCTTCGTTGACGGTTCCCGAGAGGTGGTCGCAATAGAGCTGCTGGAGCTCAGGATTCTGCGACACATCGAGATGGCGTATGCCCGTGTCGGAGACGTTGAGGATGGTGAGCAGGGGATTGTGGGACACGTCGATCTGTTCGACGGGGGTGGAGTCGATGGAAATCTTCTGAATGTCGGGACATCCGGAAGGGTCAATCCGCCTCAGGTCGTGGCAGCTCCAGGCATCAAAGGCCACCATGGCAGGATAGTCGGAGAGATTGAAGGCCTGGTCGAGATGGTCCATCTGCCCGATGTCGAGGATGATGAGATCCTCCTTGGGCGTTCCCACCACTAGAGGCTGGCGGTTGAAGGGGTTGTCGTTGAGATAGAGTGCCTGCAGGCGAGTGAGAGGGGTGAGGTCCAGCCGCTCCAGTTCGTTGTGGCTGAGGTCGAGCACGATGAGGTTGGTGAGGGTCTCGCAGGAAATTTCGCGGATGAAGCATCCGCTGGCACTCAGAATATTGATATTCGCGGCATTGCCATAGACGCGCACCCTTCCCTCGGCCGAAACGTTGAGGGTGATGATGGTACCCTCCCAAGCCTGGGTGTCGGAATTGAACACGGCAGGCAGCAACTCGTGCTCCTCGGTTCCGAATCCGCAGTCGACGTCAATATATTCGCCTTCTGCACTGCTGCCCACAAGCAGCTGTATGGCATTCGATTCGCCATGGGTGTCGTAGGCGGAAGTGCGAAATTCCAAAATGGGCTTCTCCTGGCTCTGTGCCATGGCTCCCGTAGCTGCAAGCAGAAAGGCAACGGCAGCCAGAAAGCGTGGAGAGAAATAACGAAAGATGGTCATGTAAGGAAAAAAATAATGTGTGAGAGTGTTGGGGGTGTACGGGACTTTTCAGGTGGGTGCTGTAAATTCCCTCCGTCAAAAGTATTATTATTTGTGGATTGGCTAATAAATAGCCCCCACCTTTTATGGAATGAAGCATTTGACACGATGGCCGCCCGCCGCGATGATGTAGGTTCCGGGGAGGAGCGATGCCACGTTGACGGTGGCCTCGCCGGCCTCCTCCACATGCTGCCGCAGCACGACCTTTCCAGCCATATCCGTGAGGCAGACATCGAGGCTTGTTGCTCCAGGCACCATGATGTCGAGGAGCCTGTCGCCACAAGGCCTGACGAGCATTCGGGTGCTGGAAACCACTACGGGAGCCATACCCGCCTCGGCCTTGCGCCGCAGCACCTCCTTCAGTCCGGCATAGGCATCGAGTTTGCCCGCTCCGGCCTTCACGGCATCGGCTGCCAGTACCGCTTCATCGCGCACGGCGGTGGTGCAGATGATGTCCTTCACCTCCTCTAATGACAGTGAGGGGTCGGCCTCCAGCCACAGGGCGATGGTGCCTGCCAGATAGGGCGATGCCATGGATGTGCCGGAAGTGGTCTCCCAAAAGTTTGTTGGCCCCTCAGGACGTTCCACCATAGCCCCTCGTGCCGTGGCATCGGCTTCGTCGGACGCTGCCACATAATAGGAGTTGGTGCTCGACATGATGACGGCTCCGGGCGCACACACTAAAGGCAGGTTGCGCCCGTCGTTGAGCGTACCGTAACCGGAAAATTCCGTGATGTCGTCGGGCTCCACATGCCATGCGGGTGCATAGGAATTTCCGTCGAGAGCCGCCCATTGGCAGGCACTGTTGTAGGCTCCCACGGCTATCACACTCTTGCTGCAAGCCATATCGTTGATGGAGCCGTTGGTCGAACCGTCGTCCCAGCCTTCCACACCATTGTCGCTCATGAAGGAGAATGTGCCGTCGCAGAAGGCATTCAGACGCTGCCCCTCGGTGCCTGTGATGATGAATCCCAGGGCATAGTTGCCGTCGGCATTGTTCTCGGGATTGTCGATGGCGGTATAGTCGACGATGGTGTAGAAGCGTCCGTTGTCGGAATCGACGCTCCATCCCAGTCCGATGGAACCCTCGAAATATCGCTTGAAGGTGGTGTCGATGATGTCGGTCTCATCCAGGACATAGTCGGACGAGCTCACCCAATATTTTCCCGTGTCGCGTGTACTCTCGTCGACAGTCAGGGCATAGCGTTTGGTGATGGTGCCTCGCGTCTTGTTGTAGATGACGGCCTGCACCTCAAAACTGCTCTCGTCCTGGCTGTAGATGGTGATGTTGCCTTGCCGGGCATGGGCGGTATAGGTGTCGAAGTCCACATCGTAGCCCTCGATGAAGGTCTTCAGTTCGGCATCCTCGGCTGTGAGGGTCTTGGTGGCGGCAATCTTCACATCGCCGGAATTGCCTGCCGAGACACAGATGATTGCGCCATCCTCGGCGCAGAGGTCAAAAAACTGTCCAATCAGACTGCTGCCATCGTGAGGCCCCGTGTTGCTGCCCAGGGAGATGTTCACCACATAGGGCTGCTGCATCAGTTCGGCATATTGCAGGATGAAATCGGTGCCGTAGGCAATGAAGATGTCGTCAAGATTCCCCAATGCAGCGGCCGCTATACTGGCCTCTGTAGCCACGCCATAGAACGGGCAGGGAATATCGTCGGCCATGCTGACGCTTCCGTCGGGTTCCTCCAGTGCCACTTTCGCCGGCCCCCGGTAGCCGCCTGCCATGATGCCCATGGTGTGCGTGCCGTGGAAGGTGGTCGGAGTGTCGGTGGTAAAATCGGGAAGGGTGGAGGCATCATAGAATTTGGTTTTCACCACATCCTCCATGGAAGAAGTGTTGGCATTGTATTGCACGTGGGCCAGCATGCCGATGCGGGAATGGCCGTCGGCATCGAGAAAATTCACATGGTTGGGGTCCATTCCCGTGTCAACGATACCGCACATCACACCTTTGCCCGTATAGGCCCGGTCCAGTCCGATGCCTTGGTGCAGGCTCTCCACTCCTGATGCCTGGCGGGCATGGTGCATAAGGGGCTGCACGGTGCCGGAAAGTTGCAGACGTTCCACTCCCGGAAGTGCCGCAATCCGTTCCACGCTTCCCACGGGAATATGGATGCCTGCGATGTTTCCCCGCTCGAAGACCACGGAGGCTCCAGCCTGCTGCAGGCGGGCGGTGGCATCGGCATCGGCCAGACGCACCATGGCCATCACGCTTTGCTGCGGCATGGGGGAGCGGCGGAGGGCACGCGCCATAGCGGCATAGTCCATACTGGAGGATTGGAGGGCATCGAGGCGTATTCCGCGAAGCCGGGCACGGCTGCCAAGATCCAGGGCTGACTGCGCGCCGGATGTCAGTACCGCTGAAAATAAAAGTGTAGAAAGGAGATATTTCATATAGGGGGCTATAGAGATGGCGGGAACTTTTTCCAGGGGTGGCGGGCTTTGCCTTCCCTCCCTACGCAAACAGAGACAATATCCTCTATCTATATGCATATAGGTATGCGAGGACATTGTCTCTGACATGCTGCATGGGAAGGGCGAAGCACCCTTTTTTCAGAGAGCGAGAGGGATTACTTCACGATCAGTTTGCGTCCGCCCTTCACGTATACTCCGCTCTTCAGGGCACCATGGCCGATGCGGCGGCCATCGAGGGTGTAGATCTCTGTCTCGGGAGCGGATGTGAGGATGGTGCTGATGCCGTCGGCTCCGGCTATGCTCACCTTCACGGTTGCATCGGCTTTGACGCTGGCCACAAATTCGCCGTTCTCGTCGGCATTCAGTTCCTCCTCATCAACGCTGACTTTCAGGCCGCTGACGCCTTCGGCAGGCACGATGGCCAGCCGGGTTTCGGTCAGGACGCTCAGGCCTTCGGCATAGTCGGGTTGGGGACGCAGATAGTCGGTCAGGACGCTAAACTTGTCGGCGGTAGCTTCTGCCACCTCGAATGCCACGTGGTGGAAGGAAGGATCCTGGGCGAAGTAGGCGCGTACTACATCCTTGTCGGCCAGCGTAAGGTTGAACACGCTTCCTCCCTCATATTCGGGCTGAACCTGCTCTCCGTTTACATAGATATTGCCGAACTCATAGTTGTAGATGAAGCGGGAGAGATTGAACGGATTGTCGCCATCATAGAAGTCGAACATGTTGTAGCCGGAGACAATCGTCATATACTGACCCATGTTGGGGCTGAAGGAGAAATAGCTTGCGGCATCGACATTGTCGACATAGAGCACGGCGGTCTTGTCGCGATTGATCTTGGCCGTCTCCACGTTGATGACCATACCTTCGGTTATGCTCACATTGTAGGCTCCGCTATAGTCGCGGTCGGGTACGACATCATTGGCGGTGATGGTGGTGAAATAGTAGCCTTCGTTGGCAGCAATCTGCACGATGGGGCTCTTGCTGCTCACTTCGATGGTGTTGGCACCGGCCTGCACGGGAATCACATCTCCGGCATACTGGTAGCCCCGATATACGGTCACAGCCTCAGGATTGTCGATGTTCAGCGTGGCCGAAACCATGCCGTATTTGGTGGCATCGATGTAGAAGGTCGTCTCGTTGGTGGCGGTGAAGCTGTAGAAGTCTCCCATGTACTCGTTCATGTCGTTCACCTTGAACTCGTTGAGCTGATAGTCGTTGATATTGCCGTTGACGACCACCTTCTGTCCGGCCTTCACCGAGAAGTTGTCGTCATTGTAGCCGGTCACGGCCACATCGTCGACAAGGACGCTGGTGATGAAACCGCGCGACTCCTCGTTGGCATAGGTGAAATGGATGGGGCAGTCGATATCGGGAAATTCGCTGGTCACCTTCACGATGTCGCCCTCGGCAGGATATACGTAGTACACGCCCCAGGAAGCCGTCACAGGCTCGTCGTTGAGGGTTACGCTATAGAGGGATTCGCCCCATACTGCGGGTGCCACGGCCAGAGGAAGTTCGCCCTCCGTCATGAATTTCACGGTGTTTTCGCCATCCTGAAGCTGCGCCACGGTGTAGTTGTTGCGCTGTACGAGCACTTTGTCGGCATGGTCCACGATAATCGTGCAGGAGCCGTCGCGAAGATCGTCGGCCTTGGAGGAGGTGATGGTCCATGTCTCGCCCTCGGCACTTTCGTCCATACTGTAGAGATAGCAGGACGACATATTATACACATACTCGCTTACCCCGGTCGACTTGCGCACGACGCTGATGAGGAAGGCATCCTCGGTAGCTGCGATGCTTATGGGGCTGTAGAGCTCGATGTCCAGCGCATTGTCGCCGGCCTGAAGCGTGATGGGCTCATAGTTCACCTGAACCGTGACGTTGGAGGGGTCGTCCACCTCAAGATGAATCTGAATGGCATGCATGGCTGCGGGAAAAGCTACACTCGCCACCATAGCAATGATGAAAGCGTAAATTTTTTTCATAACAAATGGATTTGTTTTTTGTGTGTATGAATAATGAATTACCTAACATGAAAGTTCAGAGAAGGGGGCTTTCCGCTCGTGCGCTTCTTGCAAAAGGCAGAAATCACACAGTCCTGCGTGCCGGATGCGGAAATTCTTTTTACCCCCAATTTTTATTTCATAATGTGTTTGTTAAGCCGTTAGAATCTGCTGAAAACTGCATCAGCTGTGAGCCTATATAAATATATAAGCCATGTGCCATATTGGCATATGTGAGGCTGCAAAATTAATATTTTTTTGAGTCCTCAATATCGTCCCTTTTTTCGATAAATACGTTAAAATCATCTACAAATATATAAAAACAAACAGCATCGGCTTCATCGATGCCACCCGACGACAAGCCTCGGGATAGAGTAAGGCAAGGCCAAGGAGGAAGACGCAGTCAAGGATAAAAGCCGCCTTTTTGCCATACCGAGGGGCAGGACACGTCGGATGAAGGCAAAAAAATCCCCCTTCCCCATGGCAATGAGGAAGAGGAATTTTCGGTAGGAGTGCTTGTCGGCACTTTCCGGCATTTTTTTCATCGTCTCGTCGGCTGGCGAAGACAGGGGGAGCCGCATCCCCGCCTCAATCGCCTTCCGGCTCCGTATAGCACCAGTTCTTGTTCACCACGGGTTTGTCGCCGAAAATCTCGGCATAGCGGCGGTTGATATTCTCGAACTTCTCGATGTAGCATTTGAAGAAACCTTTGGTCTCCGGGGTGATGAAAGGCTTGAGCGGCATCTTTTCGATGCGCTTGAAATTGTAGCCGCCCTTGATATTGACATGCCATCCCCAGTCTTCCAGAAATCCGATGTCGAAGGCATCCGTCGGGCAGTAGAAGGAGCATCGCATGCACATCAGGCAACGGTGGTGGAAGGCGATGTCGCCCTTCTTGTTGCGGTAGATGTTCTGCACGGGGCAACGCTTGATGCAGAGATCGCAGTCGATGCACTTCTTCTTGTCGACCTTGTAAAGGAAGGAATTGACGTTGCCGCCGATATATTGCGGACGCGCCACCACACTCGCCACAAATCGCGGCCAGAGCTTGTAGGGCTTCCAGTTGGGTATGCCATGGAGCACCTCGTAGACAAGAATCTCCAGCAGCTTCTTGTCCATCTCCAGCATCTCTCGGATGCAGGCATCCTCAAAACGGAAATGAATGTTGTAGGGCATCATGAAATGGTATTCATTCTGCACGTCCACCCCGTCGCGCCGAAGCTTCCGCAGGAAGTATTTGGACGAGGCATCGTTGGCATGGTACGTCTCGCCGGAGTTTTTATAGATGAATCCGCGAAGGCCTCTCGGGAATTTCTGCGAACGAATGAAACGCAGGAAGGCATAGGGGGCGGCAAAACCGTAGATAGGCGAACCGAAGCCGATGAGATTATAGGGCGAATAGTCCAGCTGTTCATGGTTCATGGGGTCAATCTCGTAGGTGCTCACTTGGCAGCCTTCTTCCTCTAAGCGCAATTTCAACTTCTGCGTGATGTAGCGCGTATTGAACGTGCCGGTATAGTAGAGGAGCAGGCAGTGTATGCCATTGCCGCCTTGCTCTGTGGGGGTGGTATGTTCTTTCATTATTGATGGGGTTTCGGAAGGGATGTCGGCAGATTAAAACGCCCCTTTGAAGGATGATGAAACAAAAACAATTGAAGGGATAGGGGGGAGGGTATGGCCTCTGATGCCGGAACAGGCTTGTGGCGGCCAAAGCATGCAAAGGACCGGGGGACTGCAAGGGCGTGAAATCGCCAAACCACCGTCTGGGAACAGTTGTCTCCACGGCATACGTGGCTTCTTTCTGTATATTCTCTGTGACCTGTGGATGAAAGTAAAGTCTTTTACGAAAGGCCATAGATTGGCTTTTCCCCAAAATTCAGAACCATCCCCGTCGGCGTATGAGCCGCAGCACCCCAATGGGAATACAGGGGACGATGCCCAGTATCCTGGTAAAGAACCCCGGGGTGATTTCGTGCTTGCCCTTGAACATCGCCTTGATGCCCTTCTCTGCCAATGCCTGTGGGCGGATGATGGCTCCCACGGCAAGTCCGAGGCGCATGGCTCGCTCGCTGATGCTGTAGAGAGGTGTTGCCACAGCTCCCGGACGCACACAGGTGACGATGATGCCATGCTGTCGCAATTCGATGTGGAGGGAGCAGGAGAAATAGCGGAGGAAGGCTTTCGTCGAGGCGTAGGTCGACATCCGCTGGATGCCATAATCCGATGTCACTGAACTCATGTTGAGCACATAGCCTCTTCGGCGTGCCTTCATGTCCCCACCGAAATAATAGGCCAGCATGGCGGGAGTGAGCATGTGGAGATTCATAATCAGCTGGTTGAAGGCGGGAGAATCGTCCAGAAAGTCGCGGTCGTGGTACACTCCGGCATTGTTGACCAGCACCTCGACTTCCAGGTTTCGCTCGCGACACCAGTCGTACAGTTTTTTTGCGGCATCCTGAATGCCGAGGTCCTGCACGAGGGAGAGGACTTCCACTTCTGGAAACTCCCTGCGAATCGTTTCTGCCTTTTCGTGAATGGCCTCCTCGTTGCTGACCATGACGAGGCTGTAATGCCGGCGGGCCAGTGCCACGGCATATTCATAGCCGATGCCTGAACTCGCCCCCGTCACCAATGCGTAGATCTTGCTCATTATTTTTTTGTGGAATAAAAAAGCGGTCTCCAAGCCCCCCAAAAAAACGGAGGACAACAGGAAAACGGCATACTATATCGTTAGTATAACGCAGAAAGAGGCAAAATGTTGTGGAGCCTGCGAGTCTTTCTCCCGTTTATCAAGAAAAAACGTCATGGCTTGACGTCTGTACCCGCCAAAATTCTTCTCCGCAGCTTCCCGCAGGCATTATGGACGACAACAGGGACAACTGAAGACAACTTCCCCCTCCCTAGGCAGGGTATACGAAGAGTTGTCAAAGTTGTCCCTGTTGGCCTTCGGCCTTCCTCCTTGGCTATCACCTTCCTCCTTGGCACCTCGGCCATTCAAGTAAACTTGATGGCGCTCGGTTTGTTGTCGGTTCGCGCCTCGGCAATATTCGAGCGAGCTTGATATTGCTCTCGGCTTGTCGTCGGTTGATTTCATCTTCTTCCGTCGCGACTCGGGATAGCCCAAGCAAGCTTGGGTCTCTCCCCTCGCTCAGCTCTACTTTTGACCGTCGTCAAAAGTCAGTTGTATATAGTTTGTAGCGCGCTCCGAACCAAAGGCTCGGGGCGCGTAGCCCAGGCTCCGCCGTTTCTCCTCCCCGGCTCTCCCCTTACTTGCTCGTCGGCCGACCTTTACCATTCAGTATCACACCATCTTCGTCATTGTCCTTGCAAAGGTACATGTCATAACCTATTGCCTGGATGCTACAGTATGAAGGAGGTGTGATGACCTTGCCATCTGCTGTCATCAGTCCATACCATCCGCTTTCTGCCTCATAACGCCGGCATTTTGCCATCTTCTCCACTGGCAACGGCTCTATGTTTTCCGTCTCATTGGTGAGGATACCTTCATCATTGTACTCTTTAGAGGTGGAGTAGCGCAACTCATCAGATTCGTAGGTCATATAACTTACGTCATTGATGTAGAAATCATTGATTATCTCACCGCTATGGTCGTAACGCTGAATGATGTGGTTGCTGAGCGTGACACTAATGTAGTCCTCGTTTACCCAGATTCGGCCTTTCGTAAACGGAATGACCGTGTTCAGTGTGCTGTCCAATACGCTCGTGCCTTCTCCGTTATCGACAATCCAGAATGCCCCGGAAGATTCGATGGAGAAATATTCCGGCTGCAACACCCACTTGCCCTGCTTGTCCAACAGACCGAAACGGTCACGACGTTCATTGTGGACAATGCAGCGGTTTTTGTGGAACACATAGCCTTCTGCTCCTGGGATATAAGGAATCTGTGGGTCTATCACCACCTTGCCCGATG
>CAMGOT010000050.1 GCA_946060685.1 uncultured Bacteroidales bacterium | reverse complement strand
GACACTGGCAATCAAATCGTTAGATTTTTTTCGACTAATTTGCGACCTTCCCTACATAGCCCAGGCGGGCGCCCTGGGTGGTTTGACCGCCGCAAATGCGCCCTGAAAGGGCAAAAGTATAAGAATACAGGTGGTGAAACAAACACTTTTGCCCTTACAGGGCGCTGATACAATGCATCAAGTTACCCAGGGCGCCCGCCTGGGCAATGGACTTTTGCCCCTTGCCTTTCCTTTCAGCCGGCGACCTTTGGTTTGGGGCGTGCTTACGAACTCATTCACAACCAAATAGAACTTGCGAAAGTTGAATACTTTACTAATTGATAGAATACACCCCTTAAATTTTTCCGTATGAAACATAGACTTCTCTGCCTGTTCCTCTTTCTTGCTGTCAGTGCCGCATTTTGCCCGTCGTTCATGACTGCGCGTGAAAGAGGTCTGGAAAAAACGCTCCAGCGCTATTACAAAACATTGTGCAAAACGCCCGGAGCGCGGGTGGATGCCGTAGAATATACTGGAGGGTTCAGTTCGGAAATCATCGGTTTCTGCTGGCAGCGGGGCGATGGCGATGGATGGACGCGCGGCAAACGTCTCTGTCTGGCAGATGCTGACAGTAGTGTCATTGACAGCCTTCTTCACCAGTTTCAACGCATACAGCATGAACAATATACTAGCATCAAAGACAATGGCTGTGCCACTTATTTTGAGGATTCCCGCACGTTTTATGGCTACACCGTTGAGGACGATGGTACGCTCTATATGCTCTGTGCCACCACCGAAAACGAGATTTGTGTCCCCGTAGATTGGACCACACGCAACCGCTACTGCCACCCCGTACGCAGTGCGGCGCGCCATTTCCGCTCTTTGCCCAAGCGCACCCAGCATCTTTTGGCTCTGTCGAGGCTGTGGGCGGCCGTACGGCGAAACTTCGTATTCATGGACCGTGTCACCATGAATTGGGACAGTCTGTATGCCGCATACATACCTGCCATGGAACGCGCGCGCAATGACTATGAGGCTCTTCGAATACTCCAGCGTATGGTGGCACAGGTCAACGATGGCCACACTTTTGTCTATGGTTCGGTCAACCTACAGTCAGCCCCATTCACCACCGTGATGCTTGGCGGCAAAGTGTACGTTGACGAGGTGCTGTCGTCGGCCTTGCTACAGCGCGGCATGAAGCGCGGCATGGAGGTGGTTGCCATTGACGGCAAAGAAGTGGTGTCCTGGGGCTCAGAACATGTCATGCCCTATGTGGCAGCCTCCACGCCGCAGTGGCGACAGTATAAAACGTTCTGCGGGGATGCTTTGACGGAGCGTCAAGCTGGAGAAAAAGTAAAGGTGACACTACAAGAGGATGGAAAAATGCTAAATCTGACCTGCACCGCCAGCCGTGAAGAAGCCGACTTGAGGAAAGAGGAACCCACGGTGGCTTATCGTCTGCTTGACGACAGCATTGGCTACCTGCGGATACGCAATTTTATGGACAGCGATATTCCCTCTGCCTTCGACCGCTTATATCCGCAAATTCTCCAAAGCAGAGCGCTCGTCATAGACCTGCGTGGCAACGGCGGTGGCAACAGCAACAACGGCGACTATATCCTGCAACACCTCACGGCCGACAGTCTGCGCTGCGCTTCATGGAGCAGTCCCACCTATGTCCCTGCGCTGGCTTCGTGGGGCATTCGGCCAGATGCCTATCGCATGGATGGTCGCTGTCTGTATGGCAAGGATAACATCACGCCCTACACCCGCCTCATCGTCGTTCTCGTCAACAGCGGTACGTTCAGTGCTGCAGAAGATTTTTCGGCCATACTTCAGGGCAACGGCCGTGCCCGTTTGGTGGGCGAGCCGTCGGGCGGCAGTACGGGTAATGGTGTCCGCCTCACCCTGCAGGAAGGTGTGGCGTGGGCCAACATCTGCTCCAAACACGATGTCGGTCCTGGCGACAATCACTTCGTTGGCCGGGGTTTGCTTCCCGACATTGCGGTCGAAGAAACATTTGACAGTTATTTCCGTGCCCCGCAGTCGGCGGCACTGGCCAGTGCCCTACGACTGCTCCAAGGCAAATAGCCGCGGTGGAGATAATTGTTATTTCTCGTCCAAATTTTTCGGACCATTTGTTTCCCTTTTATCCGCAGCCGCAGCCCCCCCCGGGCAGAAGATGAGGAAGCAAATCTCAAGCAAATGATGGATGCTATGAAAACGTACACCTTGCACACACCACACGAAGCCCTGCCAATTCCCTGTGCAAGAAGGATCTCCACGCAAAAAAATGTCAGATTTTCGACCTGCACAAATGAAAATCGGGCTGAACGGACGAAAACTCGGCCTTTCAGCCGGCTATTATGGTTGCTTTCTTGAGGAAAAGCTGTTATAGTTGCTTTTCTCAGGAAAGCGACCTTTGGTTTGGGGCGTGCTTACGAACTCATTCACAACCAAATAGAACCCAGCGAAACTTGAGCTTTTTATTGAGCGAGATTGATTTTGTGAGTTTTTGTTGCGGGATGCCGGACTTTCTTTTCTTCCTTTTTTATTGTTTTTCTCCTCAGACTTTTGTGCTTTTGGTGGCGTGGTTCTACCTTGTTTTGCATGCCGTTCTTTATCTTTTGCATAGAAAAGGTTGGAATTGGTTCTCTTTGGTGGGTTGGAGTGAGTGTTTTGTCGCAGATATTGCTTAAATTTGCGCGTCTAATGTGTGCGTGCGCGATGTACGTGCGTAATGCGTATGCCTGTAGGAATTTTCCGGGTGCGTTTTTCCTGCCGCGCTTGGGAAACGTGCTTTTGCTGCATGGCATAGCTTGTGGCATCTGGCAAAAAGGTGCATCCAGTATGGAAGAATTTACAATGACACGAAAAATAGCCCTACATCTCCTCCCCCTGTCCCTTATCCTCATCCTGCTGTCCGGCGTAATGGCTGGCTGCAGGCCTCCGTTGGCTCCTGTTCCCACTTCCGGTGGGGCGCAGGAAGCGACCGAACGTTTTGTGCTCAATGTGCTGGAGAAGCAAGGAGATATGGGTGCGGACGAGAAAGAGACAGGCGGCACGATTTCCGACGACAGCCTGATGGCAACTGTGGCCGACTCGCTCATGAGGCTTGATGCGATGAAGGGAAGAAAGGAAGAAGGCGACAGTCTGCTGATGGCGGTAATGGATAGCCTGAGGATGCTGGAAGGCCTGCGAAGGGACACGACCATCGTCTTCGGAGACACAGCACAACGCGATACTGCCGGAATGGCGGCGGCCGATACGCTGAAGGTGCGGACGGAGAAAAAATCAGGAATTGATGCTCCAGTGACCTATACCGCCACCGATTCCATCGTCTATGATGCATCGACAGGCAATGCCTATCTTTATGGCGATGCCAAAGTGCATTATCAAAATATGGACCTTTCGGCAGAGCGTATCACGATGAGTATGGACTCCTCGCTGGTGCATGCCGTGGGAGTGGCCGATTCGCTCGGGAATGTCAAGGGCAATCCGGTGTACAGCCAGGGCAGCGATACCTATGAGAGCGACAGGATGTCGTTTAACTTCAAGACCAAACGCGGATTTATCTCTGGCGTGAAGACGGAGCAGGGCGATGGATTCTTGCAGAGTGAACGCTCGAAACGAATGGAAAACGGCATGTTTTATGTGGAGAATGCCATATATACTACCTGCGACGCAGAAAACCCCCACTTCGGTCTGAAGTTGACGCGAGGCATGATAAATCCTGGCAAGGAAGCCTTCTTCGGTCCGGCCTATCTTGTGGTGGAGGGCGTTCCCCTGCCCCTGGCTGTACCCTACGGTTATTTCCCTTTCACCAAAAGTTATTCGTCGGGTATCATCATGCCCACTTATGGCGATGAGATGGCACGCGGATTCTATCTGCGCGATGGAGGCTACTATTGGGCCATCAACGATAAAATCGACCTCAAGGTGCTGGGTGAAATCTATACGAAGGGCTCGTGGGGCCTGAGTGGAGAGACACGCTATGTGAAGCGATATAAATTCCGCGGAACCGCTATGGTGTCCTACCAGAGCACCGTGAACGGCGACAAGAATATGCCCGACTATACGAAGCAGACCAGTCTGAAGGTCACCTGGAGCCATTCCAGCGATGCAAAGGCCAATCCTAACCAATCGTTCACCGCACGCGTGAATTTCGCCAGCCAGAACTACGAGCGCACGAATCTCAACTCGATGTACAATCCCCTGGCCTACACCCAAAGCACCAGAGCATCGTCCGTGAGCTACAGCAGGAATATCCCCAAGATAGGCATGAGTATTTCCGCCTCAGGCAATATCACGCAGAACATGCGCGACTCCTCGTTGGCTGTCACTCTGCCCGACCTTTCCATCTCCGTCTCCCGCTTTTACCCTTTCCGCAGGAAGCAGTCGGCCGGTAAGGAGCGCTGGTACGAGAAAATCTCCATGTCGTACACGGGACAACTTTCCAATTCCTATAGCGGAAAGGAGAACCAACTGATGCACTCCAACCTTGCCAAGGACTGGCGAAACGGTATGCAGCACAAGGTGCCTGTCGACGCCACCTTCCAGCTTTTCAAATACATCAACATTTCCCCCTCCTTCTCCTTCCGCGACATTATGTACGTGAGCCGTGTGGAACGCGACTGGGATACGAAACGCCAGCGCGAGGTGTGCGACACGGTGTTCGGCTTCTACAATCTGTATGACTGGAGCACCTCCATCAGCATGAACACCACGCTCTATGGTTTCTACAAGCCTTGGAAGAAACTTTTCGGCGAAAAGATACAGGTGATACGCCATGTCTTCAAGCCTACGGTGAGCTTCTCCTATTCCCCCGATTTCACTACCGACCGCTATGGCTACTACGACACCTATGTGAAGACGGATGCCAACGGTGAGGTGTCGACCGTGAGATATTCCCCCTATCAGGGACTCCTTTACGGATTTCCGAGCGGCACAAAGTCGGGAAGCATCAATTTCGGTATCTCCAACAATGTGGAGATGAAGGTGAAGTCCGACCGCGATACGACTGGCTACCGTAAAATCTCGCTCATCGACGAGTTCTCCGCCAATATGTCGTACAATATGGCTGCAAAGACCCGCCCCTGGAGCGACCTCACGATGCGCTTCCGCCTGAAGCTCACTCCCCGCTACACCTTCTCGCTCAATGCCGTGTTTGCCACCTATGCCTATGAGATGGATGAGAACGGCAAGGTGTTCGTGGGCAACAAGACGGAATACAGCCAGGGACGCTTCGGACGTTTCCAAGGCATGAGCCAGAATCTCTCCTATACCATCAACAACCAGAAGGCGATGACCCTTTTCAATCTGCTGCGCGGACGCGGATGGGGCGACCTCTTCTCCAACTTCGGAGGGCGTAGTGACAAGAAGAACGCCAACGAGGAGGAAGAAGACGATGAAAGTTTTGAAACCGACGATGGTACCGACGATGCCAACATAGACCCCGACCTGAAAAAGGGACAGAAGGGAAAGGCGGTGAGAACCACGGTGGACGAAGATGGCTATCTCATCTTCTCTCTTCCCTGGAGCCTGACCTTCAGTTATGGTATCACGATGCGCGAGAATACCTCTGCACAAATCAACGTGAGGAGAATGCGCTATCCCTATGCCTTCACCCACACCCTAAGTTGCTCAGGCTTCGTGCGTCTGGCAGAGGGCTGGAACATCTCCTTCACCTCGGGCTATGACTTCAACTATCACGACCTCTCCATGACCACCCTTTCCCTCAGCCGCGATTTGCATTGCTTCGAGATGTCGTGCTCCGTGGTCCTCAAGCCCTATACCAGCTATAATTTCTCCTTCAGGGCACGCAGCAGCGAATTGGCGGATGCCTTGAGATACGAGAAGAGAAGTTCCACAAGCACCAACCTGAGTTGGTATTAACTCCATTTCCAGACAAACACTACTATCCAAGAACTACAATCTAAAACGATGAGATCCATGAAGAAAATACAGCGAATCGGATTCGGACTCCTTGCGGTAGCCGCAGCAGGAGCAGGGTTGACCAACACCCTCGCCTCGTGTGTCAACGACGATGATTTAGGACAGCATACCGCCTATTTCTATCCCATGCGTCCCAATGGCATGGAGTTCTTTGCTGACCAGGAGTCTGACACTACCGTGGTGGTCTCCACCGACGACTGGTCTGCCAGAGTGCAGAATATGGCCGGCAACGACGGATGGCTGAACATCTCTCCCGAAAAAGCCAGTGTAGTGGCAGGAGGCATGCTCTATCAGACCATGAAACTTAATTTTTCCACCAATACCACGGGAAAAAGCCGCAGGGCACAGGTGTGTGTGGATGTGCAGACCGACAAGATTGACGGTATTGCCATGGTGGTCACCCAATATGGTTGGCTGAACATTACCGTGCCAGAGCCGATTTTTACCACCAGTGAGATAGCCACGGCAGAACCCGTGTTCAAGGCCAAGTTGAAAGCCGAAGCAGGAGTGGCATTCCTCTCCTGTCAGGTCTATGCTGATGCCATCGTGACATCCGATGCGGAATGGCTCACGATTCCCGACGATGTGAAAGCCATCAAGGCAGGAGCCCACGGATTGCAGTTGCCCGTCAAAGCCAATGAAAGTGGGGCAGAGCGCACGGCCAACGTGACGCTCACCTCGAATGGTTGCAGCAACACCATCATCTACGTCCAGGCTGCAGAATAGAAGGAGATTTTATGTGTACGCCAAAAACAATGTGGTGGATGAGCCTTGCCATCGTCTTGGCAAGCGTGCTGCCCCTCTCCGCACAACGGGTGAAAGTGGCATGTGTGGGCAATAGCGTGACCTACGGCTACGGGTTGCCCGACCGCGAGCATACCGCCTATCCCGTACTACTGCAGCAGATGCTTGGCGATGCCTACGAAGTGGAAAACTTCGGAAAGAGCGGAGCCACATTGCTGCGACACGGACACCGCCCTTATAATGAGCAGGAAGAATATCGGAAAGCCATAGCCTTTGGGGCCGAGATTGTGGTCGTACACCTTGGTCTCAATGACACCGACCCCCGCAACTGGCCCAATTATCGCGATGAGTTCGAGCAGGACTATCGCCAGCTCATCGACAGTCTGACGGCAGCGGCACCCGGAGGAAAACTCAAGAAACTCGTCGTCTGCCTGATGACACCCATCTTCCACGGCCATCCTCGTTTTGAGAGCGGCACACGCGACTGGCATGCTGAAATCCAGGATGCCATCTGCAGGGTGGCGCAGCATTATGGCATCGAACCCCTTGATATCCATACTCCCCTCCATTGTCGTCCCGACCTCTTCCCCGACAACCTGCATCCCAATGCCGAAGGAGCCCGCATCCTGGCTTCGACGGTCTATGGCGGCATTACCGGCGATTGGGGCGGACTCGCCTTGCCGGAAGTCTATGCCGACGGCATGGTGATGCAGCATGATGCCCCTGCCATAGCAGGACGCAGCAATGCTGGAACACGCGTGAGCATAAGTGTCAGGCAAGAAGGCCGGCGCGTGCAGCAGACAGAGAGTGTGGCCGATGTGAACGGGCATTGGAGGGCAGCCCTCCAGCCTTTGCTGCCCGGTGGTCCCTATACGGTGGAGATTACTACCGACAAGGGCGAGCAGATTATCCTGAGCGATGTGCTGGCCGGAGAGGTATGGCTATGTTCCGGACAGAGCAATATGGCATTCCGTCTGGACCAGTGTGCCACAGGACGCAATGATGTGCTGCAGGCAGCGGTATATGCAGATAATCGCCAGGGTGCTGCCATCCGGCTCTTCAATATGCGCGAGCGATGGGCGACCGACAATAGCGAATGGCCAGCCGCAGCCGTGGATTCCGTGATGGCATTGTCCTATTTCAAGCCTGCCAAATGGACATCCTGCACAGCCGAGGCCGCAGCCGCTTTCTCTGCCGTCGGCTATCATTTCGGAAGAGTATTGGCCGACTCCCTTCGTATGCCCATCGGACTGATATGCAATGCCGTCGGCGGTTCTACCACGGAAGCCTGGGTGGGACGTTCTACGCTGGAGAAAGAGTTTCCTGCCATACTGCGGTCATGGCGCAACAACGATTTCATCCAGGATTGGGCACGGGGCCGTGCTGCCAAGAATTTGGGCGTGGAAGGGCGTGCCGCCAATGAAGTCAGCAGCCTGCGGCATCCGTATCTGCCTGCCTATCTGTACGAGACGGCGATAGCACCTCTCGATGCTTTCCCTATCAAGGGTGTGGCATGGTATCAGGGCGAATCGAATGCCCACAACAAGGAAGCCCACGACCGCCTGTTCACCCTTCTGGTGGATTCCTGGCGTTCGCAATGGAGCAATCTCGGCCTTCCGTTCCATTTCGTGCAGCTTTCCAGTCTGAACCGTCCGTCGTGGACGTGGTTTCGCGACAGCCAACGCATCCTCCAGTCGGAGATTCGCAATACCGGCATGGTGGTGTGCAGCGATTTGGGCGATAGCTTAGACGTTCATCCGCGTCAGAAGAAGGAAGTGGGCGAGCGGCTGGCCCGCCAGGTGCTGCATGAGCGTTATGGCTATACCCACATTGTTCCTTCCGGCCCTTTGCCCGAGACTGCGGTCTTTACAGAAGGCAAGGTACAGGTGTTTTTCACCTATGGCGAGGGTATGCACGGCAGTGACGGCCAGGAAATCTCCACCTTTGAAGTGGCAGGTGCCGATGGCCGCTTCTTCCCTGCCAAAGTGTGCAGCATAGCCTCCAACAGCCTGGAAGTGGCAGCACCCGAGGTGTCCCGGCCCGTCAGCATCCGCTACGGCTGGCAACCCTTCACCCGTGCCAATCTGGTCAATGCCGCAGGACTTCCTGCCACCACTTTCCGGCTGGACAGAAAATGACAGGATGGTGCAGCCGCATGGCTGTTCCGTGATGCCGTATTTTCAGCACTATTATTTTTTATACTCCCGATTTTCTACCATGCAAATCATTATTGAATGGGTGCTGGCGCACCTGAGCTATTGGGTCATCGTACTCTTTATGGCGATAGAAAGTTCGTTCATCCCATTTCCCTCCGAAGTCATTGTTCCTCCCGCAGCATGGCTGGCAGCCGTCAGTGGCGACTTGAATATCTATCTCGTCATTCTCTGTGCCACACTCGGAGCCCTTATCGGAGCCTTGGTGAACTATGGTCTTGCCCTTTGGCTGGGCCGTCCCATCGTCTATGCCTTTGCCAACAGCCGTTGGGGACATCTTTGCCTGATTGATGCCCAAAAAGTGGAGACGGCAGAACAGTTCTTCGACCGTCATGGAGCCATTTCCACCTTCGTCGGACGTCTGGTGCCTGCCGTACGGCAGTTGATCAGCATTCCCGCCGGACTGGCACGCATGGGTTTGCCCCGTTTCATTTTCTTCACCACCCTCGGAGCTGGTATCTGGAATACGGTGCTTGCCCTTCTCGGCTATTATTGCAGCCGCATTCCCGGACTGGAAACGAAGGAGCAGGTGGTGGATCTGGCAGGGCGTTATAGTCATGAGATAGGCTATGTCATCTTCGGCATTGTGGCCCTAGTACTCCTCTTTATAATATTAAAGATGAGAAAACAGCATTGAAAAAACATCGTTCCTCCCCTCCCTGCTATTGTTTCGTAATCCCCTTCAGCGCATGAACACCGAAACTATCACATTACGTTTCCGCCCGCAACTGCAAGCCGTCGTCGACCTTCCTCCTTCAAAGAGCATTTCTGCCCGCGCGCTCATCATACAGGCCTTGGCATCGTGTAGCGACCGCCTGCATAACCTTTCAGACTGCGATGACACCAGGGCTATGCTCCATGCCTTGGGCGAGGGCCGGAAGGAGATGGTGGTGGACATCGGTGCATCCGGCACTGCCATGCGTTTTCTCACCGCTTTCTTCGCCACGCGCGAAGGAGAAGAACATCTCCTGACGGGAACTCCCCGCATGCTCCAGCGCCCCATTGGCCCTCTGGTCGATGCCTTCCGGGCATTGGGAGCCGACATCACTTATGAAGGTCAGGAAGGTTTTCCGCCCCTGCGCATCAGAGGCAGGCGATTAGAAGGGGGAAGGGTAAGCATTGCTGCCCACATCAGCAGCCAGTATATCTCGGCATTGATGATGGCAGGTGCCATCTTCCCCAAGGGATTGGAAATCCAGCTGGAAGGAGTGGTGGCCTCCCGTCCGTATATCATCATGACGCAGCGTCTGATGGAACAGTGGGGTGTGCGGAGCGAACTGACGGACCATGTGGTGAAGGTGTTGCCCGGAGGCTATCATCCCGTGGAGAGGTATTCCGTCGAGCTCGACTGGAGTGCCGCTTCATATTGGTTCTCCCTCGTTGCCCTTTCTCCCGATGTCCATGCCAGCGTCCTTTTGCGTGGACTATCGCAGCATAGCATACAGGGCGACAGTGTGTGTGGAAGGCTGTTCAGCCCGTTAGGCGTCGGTGTGAGCGAGACGGAAGAAGGCATCCTGCTGACCAAAATCCCTGACGAAAGTTCCTCTTCCACCACTCCCTCCCCGCAGGAGCCCTGCGAGTTTCAGATGTCCGATTGCCCGGATTTGGCGCAAGGACTGGTCGTTGCTGCCGCATTGCTTGATAAGCCTTTCAGCATGTGTGGGCTGGAAAGCCTGAAAATCAAGGAGACCGACCGCATGGCAGCGCTGATCAGCGAGATGGCCAAGTTGGGATGCGTGCTCCGGCAGCAAGGTGAAGGCACGCTGACCTTTTCTCCCGTCTGCCATGAATCGCAGGCTATGCCCCTTCCCCATATCTCCACCTACGATGACCATCGCATGGCCATGGCCTTTGCTCCCGCTGCCTGGAAATTTCCCGGGCTGGTCATAGAACATCCCGGGGTGGTGACCAAGAGCTATCCCCGATTTTGGGACGATTTGAGTTGTCTGCTATAGGAGGGGGCTGCAGACGAGGATGCCTCCAATATCAGAGGTGCCGATATTCCCCCCCCCCTGTCGTCAAGAAAAAATAACGACAGCCAAGACCATAATGACAACATAAAAAGTTGTCCCCGTTGTCGTCAATAATAATAACGACAACCAAGACCATACCCAAGAAGCACGGCTCTGTCGGCCCCTCGCCCTTCATTTCCGAACCATCCCCTAAATCCAATCCCGTGAGTGTACTGTTACTTTCCCTTTTAGCCTTAGGTATCATCGCCGCCATAGCAGGCATCATCCGCCAATGGTGGCTGTCGTTGCATCGTGGTACGGATGGTGAAATTTCAGTAGTGCGGTCGCGTCCTGCCGACTGTTGCGGCCAGCATGAGGTGTGCGAGAAAGAGAGTTTGTTGTCGGCTGTCAGCAAGGACATCGAGTATTACGATGACGAGGAATTGGATCGTTTTGCCCGACGTTCTGCCGAGGACTATTCCGCTGAGGAAGTGGAAGAGTTTGAGGAAATCCTTTCTACCCTACGCTCGGATGAAGTGGCCGGATGGGTGCGATCGTTGCAGCTGCGCAGCATAGAGTTGCCCATACCCCTTCGCGATGAAGTCATCATGATCGTGGGCGAGAGAAGGTGAGCCATCCGCAGCCATCTTCTCATTCCTTATTCCTGATTTATAATTCTCCAAGACATATACACATGAAGCGTCCTCTCCTGTTCTTTCTCCTTGCCGTTTTGCTGGTAGCATCCTGTTCTACCAAGAAGAATACGGCATCGTCGCGAAAATGGCAAGCCTTCGTGACGCGCTACAACGTGTACTTCAATGCCGAGCAGGCCTATCTCGAAGGAAGGTCGGCACAGGATAAGGGGCTGAAGGAGAACTATACCGACCTCCTCCCCATGTTTGGGGTGGGGTATGAGAAGCAACGCTCGTTGGGAAAAAGCAATTTTGAAACCTCTGTCACAAAGTGCGAGAAAGCCATCCAGCTGCATAGCATCAAGAAAAAGCCCGTGGCCGATGCCGGAAAGACCAAGACTGACCGTCAGAAAGCATGGCTCAGCCGGAAAGAGTTCAATCCATTCCTGAAAAATGCGTGGCTGCTCATGGGAAAAGCCCAGTTCCAGCAGGGAAATTTCTCAGAGGCTGCCGCCACCTTTTCCTATATCACACGCTTCTATGCCCCAGAGCCTCCCGTGGTGGCAGAGGCTCGCGTATGGCTGGCCCGTTGCTATGCCGAGCTCGACTGGTTCTATGATGCCGAGGATGTCATTCGGCGTATGGAGCGCGACACCTTTCCGAAGCGTTTGAACACCGAGCGCGACCTCACTATGGCCGATTGGCATATCCGCCAGGACCAGTTGGAGGATGCTGTGCCCTATCTCAGGCGTGCCGCCGGAAAGGTAAAGGGCAGGTCCCGCAAGGCACGTCTCTACTATCTGCTGGGCCAGACCTATATGGCCCTCGACCGTAAGGCCGAAGCCTATCGGGCATTGGGGAAATGTATCGCCCAGAACCCTACCTACGAGATGACCTTCCATGCCCGCATCCTCCAGACGGAAGCCATCACCAATGCCGCTAATGCTAAGTCGATGGTGAAAAGGCTGAAGCGAATGGCAAAGAGCGAAAACAACAAGGACTATCTGGACCAGGTGTACTATGCGATGGGCAATATCCATCTGCTGCAGGGCGACACCGTGGCTGCCGTGAGTGCCTACGAGACAGGGCGCTCCAAAGCCACGCAAAAGACCCTTGAGACCGCTGTGCTGCTGCTCAGACTCGGTGGAATCTATTGGAACCAGCGCCGATTCGACAAGGCCCAGCCTTGCTATACGGAGGCTATCGGATTGATCGACAAGGAATTTAATGACTATGAGGAAATCAACCGCCGCTCCAAGGTGCTGGATGCCCTTGTGCCTCCAACTTCTGCCATCCAGCTTCAGGACTCCCTGCAATGGCTGGCAAGCACCAGCGAGAGCGAGCGAAATGCCGCTATCGACCGTGTCATCGAAGAACTCAAGAAGCGCGAGGCCGAAGAGCGGAAGGCCAAACGCGATTCCGCTGCCGAGGCGCGGCGTGGAGAGGCTGGTACACAAGGGAATGACGGCGGTGGAAGAAACATGAACCAGAACACCGCAGCCGCAGGCAATGGCTCGAAGGACTGGTATTTCTATAATATCCCCTTGGTGAACGAAGGCAAGCAGGCCTTCAAGAAAAACTGGGGCAACCGCAAGAACGAGGACGACTGGCGGAGAAGCAACCGCACCGTTCTTGCCAATGATGCCAATGAGGGCTACGACTATGCCGCCGAGGATAGCATTGAGGCATTGCGCCAGGCCACGAAAGATTCCCTGCTGGCCACCGGAATGAGCGAGCGGGAAGTGAAACGCTGGTTTAAGGAGCGTGAGAACGAAGCGGAGGAGGCAGAGCGTGCTGCCGCGGAAGCGGAGAAGAACGACCCCGTCAACGACCCTCATCAGCGCGAATACTATCTGGCACAGATTCCCTTCCTGCCCGAGCAGAAGGCAGAGTCTGACTCCATTATCCGCGAGTCGCTTTTCGAGGCTGCCGTCATTGAGAAGGACCAGCTGGAGGATTTTGCCCTTTCGGCCGAGACCTTCGGCCGCCTGCAGCGTGATTTCCCCACGTTCAGCAAGATGGGCGAGACGTGCTATCAGCTTTTCCTCCTCTACAATCGCTGGAGCGAAAGCGAACGCCGGAACGGAAATGAACATCGTGCGGAGCAATTGCGTGCCCAGGCCGATGGCTTCCGCGAATGTCTGCGTACGCAATATCCCGATTATGCCATGACCCCCGTCATCTGCGACCCGGACTTTGAGCGCAATGCACGCTACGGCAAGGAACTGGAGGACTCGCTCTACACCCTCGCTTACGATGCCTACCGCAGTGGCGACCGCCATCGTGTGGCCGAACTTTATGAGTATGCCTCCACGACCTTCCCCAAGGGATTGAACCGTCCGAAGTTTATCTTTGTCCATGCCCTGTCGCGTTTGGGCATCGAGCATTCCGACAGCATCAGTGCCGAACTGCGCGCTTTGGTGAAGGATTATCCGAAGAGCGATGTGGCGGAAATGGCAGGAATGATAGTGAAGGGCATAGAGGCCGGACGCAGCATCGGCAGTGGCGGTTTCGATATTGCCAGTCTGTGGAACCGCCGCACCGCCGAGACTGCTGCCGACAATGCAGCGGCAGGTGCCGACCGTGCGCTGACTCCCGAACGCGATATTCCCTTCGTCTTCCTCGTGGCCTACCCCACGGGTACAGCCCTCTACGAGGTGCCTGAGGGAAGTTCGCCCACTGCCAGCGATGACATGCTGCTCTACAATCTGGCGCGCTTCAATTTCTCGGCCTATGTGTTCAGGGGTTTCGACATTGTGAAGGATCGCCAGCCGGACATCACACAGTTCCGCATCACGGGCTTCCGATCGTTCGATGATGTGCACAGCTATGCCCAGCGCATCTTCCATGAGCCCGAACTTGCCGATGTGCTCCGACAGACGCGCATAGAACTGATTTCCGAACAGAACCTGCAGAAACTCGGTTCGCTGTACACCTATGAGGACTACCGGCAATTCTATGATTCCTGTTTTGTCCCCCTCGACATCAATCCTGAGCTCCCCTTGGAGTTTGAACCGGAGGACGATGCTGCTGAGGCTGCCGACTATGAGGAGAACATTCCCGACTCCAGCCTCTACGTGAAGCCTGATGCCGGCACCTCGGAGGCAGAAGGCAATGGTGAGACCACGCCGGAGGAGCCAACGGCAGGAGATGCCGATGATGAGGACGACACTCCCCATAAGGATGAGGGTGAGGAATTCCTTGTCGATGATGATGAGCAGTCCGCTGCAGCGAAGGCTTCCGATACGGAGGTGATTGACGACACTCCTTCCGGCAAGCCCGTCAAGAAGCAGACGGATGACGAGGAAATCGTTGTCGATGACGAGCCTTCCGGCAAGCCCGTCAAGAAGCAGACGGACGACGAGGAAATCGTTG
>CAMGOT010000049.1 GCA_946060685.1 uncultured Bacteroidales bacterium | reverse complement strand
TTGCTATCAATCGTGTGACCAAGGTAACCAAGGGTGGTCGCACCTTCACTTTCGCCGCCATTGTAGTAGTTGGAGACGGTAAGGGCGTCATCGGTTACGGACTTGGCAAGGCTGGAGAAGTCCAGGCCGCTATTGCCAAGGGTGTTGAGGCTGCCAAGAAAAACCTCGTCAAGGTGCCCGTTGTGAAGGGTACTGTTCCCCATGAGCAGGCTGCTCGCTACGGCGGTGCAGAAGTGCTGATTCTCCCCGCTTCTGAAGGTACTGGAGTGGTTGCCGGTGGTGCCATGCGCCCCGTATTCGAGAGCATCGGCATCAAGGATGTCCTCGCCAAGTCCAAGGGTTCGTCGAACCCTCACAATCTGGTGAAGGCAACTATCCTCGCTCTTACAGAAATGCGCGATGCTCGCACCGTGGCTGCACATCGCGGAGTATCAATGGATAAAGTTTTCAGAGGTTAATCTATATGGCTACTATCAAGATTCAGCAGGTTGTCAGCCGTTGCGGCGCACCTGCCACCCAAAAGCGTACTCTTGATGCCCTTGGCCTCAAGAAACTCTACCACACCGTTGAGCTCGAGGACAATCCCTGTGTTCGCGGACAAATCCGCAAGGTACATCACCTTGTAAAGGTAGTCGACTAATATGCACGGGCTCGTCCCCGTCATGGTTATATAGTGATATTTGCTCCGGCTTATTTTCGGTATGTTGTTGAAGGGGGAACCCTGAGGGCTCCGTACCTGCAGGGATGATACCTGTCGGCAACCTACCAAAATAATGCCTGTGCGGATAGCATTTGGAAGTTAGTCAAACATCAAACGCTTTTCCGGGGGAGTCATCCTGACCGTTCCCCCATTACACATTCCGTAACTTTCACTCACGATTTTACAATATGAAATTGCATACACTCCAGCCTGCTCAGGGTTCTGTAAAGACCCGCAAGCGCATCGGCCGCGGCCCCGGCTCTGGTATGGGCGGTACTTCTACCCGTGGACACAAGGGTGCCAAGGCACGTTCTGGCTACAGCAAGAAGATTGGTTTCGAAGGTGGTCAGATGCCTCTTCAGCGTCGTCTTCCCAAGCACGGTTTCAAGAATATCAACCGCGTGGAGTACAAAGCCATCAATCTTGTTGTGCTTCAGGCTCTCGCCGAACAGAAGAATCTCGAGAAGATTGGCGTTCAGGAGCTCATTGAGGCAGGCTTCATCAGCAAAAAGACCCTCGTCAAGATTCTTGGCGTAGGTGAACTCAAGAGCAAGCTCAACGTTGAGGCTCACGCTTTCTCTGCTTCCGCTCTCGCTGCCATCGAGGCTGCCGGCGGCACCGCAGTAAAACTCTAATCAACAATAACCACCAAAGAGTACAATGAATAAAATAATCGAAACTATCAAGAACATCTGGCGTATTGAGGACTTGCGCACGCGCATCCTTGTCACCATCCTGTTCGTGGCGATTTACCGTTTCGGATCTACCGTGGTGCTTCCCGGTATCGACCCTAATGCACTCGCCCAGCTCCAAGACCAGACGAAGGGTGGACTTATGTCGCTTCTTGATATGTTCTCTGGAGGCGCATTCTCCCAGGCATCGATCTTTGCCCTCGGTATTATGCCCTACATCTCGGCTTCGATTGTTATTCAGCTCTTGGCAGTTGCAGTTCCCTATTTCCAGAAGATGCAGAGAGAAGGGGAGAGCGGTCGTCGCAAGATTGCCCTCTACACCCGTTGGCTCACCATGGGTATTCTTCTCTTCCAGGCTCCCACTTACCTCATCAACCTCAGGGCACAGACCGCAGGCAGCGGCGCTTTTCTTGTGGGCGATGGCTTAGGATTCATGATGACCTCGACGATTATTCTTGCCGCAGGTTCCATGTTCATTCTTTGGCTCGGTGAGCGCATCACCGACAAGGGTGTCGGCAACGGTGTTTCCGTCATCATTATGATTGGTATCATCGCACGCATGCCTTCTGCCATCATCGAGGAACTCACCTCCGCGCTCTCCGGCGCTGCAGGTGGTGGTCTTATCAAGTTCCTCCTTGAGATTATCGGTCTCGTGGCAGTAATGGCAGTGGCCATTCTTCTGGTAAAGGCTGTTCGTAAGGTGCCCGTACAGTACGCCAAGCGTATCGAGGGTAACAGCAAGCTTCAGGTGGGCGGTGCACGCCAGTACATCCCCCTTAAGTTGTTTGCTGCCAACGTGATGCCTATCATCTTCGCCCAGGCGGTCATGTTTATCCCCCTTACCCTTGCGCAGGTTGCTGGAAGCAATCCCACGTGGGTGCTCCGCCAGTTCCTGGACCACACGAGTTTCCTCTACAACCTTGTGTTCGTCTTTCTCATCATTGCCTTCACCTATTTCTACACTGCCATCACGCTTAATCCTGTGCAGATGTCGGAGGACATGAAGCGCAACAACGGTTTCATCCCCGGAGTCAAGCCCGGTGAGGACACCGCGAATTACATCGACAATGTGATGACCCACATCACTTTCCCCGGATCGCTTTTCATCAGCCTCATTGCCATTTTGCCGGCTTTGGCAAGTCTTTGTGGCGTTAAGCAGGGCTTTGCCCAATTCTTCGGAGGTACGTCGCTCCTCATTCTCGTTGGTGTGGTCATGGACACCCTCCAGCAGATTGACAGCCACATGTCGGTGCGAAATTATGACAGAATGCTGAACTCGGGTCATACCCGCAACCGCTCTGGAGTATCTGAATATTGATGCCCCTTACCTATCGTTTCGATGATTTATCTTAAGACAGAAGAAGAGATCGAGCTGTTGCGCAAGGCCAATCTTCTGGTCAGCGCCACGCTTGCCGAGATAGCGAAAATTGTAAGGCCAGGGGTTACGACCCGCCAGTTGGACACCCTGGCTGAGCAATTCATCCGCGACCATGGTGCCGTGCCTACTTTCAAGGGTTTTCCTGCCAGTTTCAAGGAGGCTGGCCCGTTTCCTGCAAGTCTTTGCACATCGGTCAACAATGTCGTCATTCACGGCATTCCCGATGATACTCCCTTAAAGGACGGCGACATCGTCTCTGTCGACTGTGGAACATACCTTGATGGTTTCTGCGGCGACTCGTGCTACACGTTCTGCGTGGGCAATGTCAATCCTGAGGTGCGCCACTTGCTGCGTACCACAAAGGAAAGTCTCTATCGTGGCATTGCCGCCGCTTTGCCCGGGAATCGTCTGGGTGATATTGGTGCTGCCGTGCAGGAGCACTGCGAAGGACAAGGCTATGGTGTGGTACGCGAGTTCGTAGGCCACGGCATAGGGCATGAGATGCACGAGGAGCCTGCCGTACCCAATTACGGACGTCGAGGTTCCGGCAAGACCCTCAAGAACGGTCTCTGCATTGCTATCGAGCCGATGATTACGATGGGCAGCCGTGAGGTGGCGCTTCTTCCCGACCGTTGGGGAGTCACCACTCGAGACTTCAAGCCCGCTGCGCATTTCGAACACACCATCGCCATCCATCATGGCAAGGCCGATATCTTGTCTACTTTTGAGCCCATTGAGGCGATAGAAGGAAAGTTGTATTAGATCCCACACAACAGCATTATGGCAAAACAAACTGCAATTGAACAGGACGGAACCATTGTCGAAGCTCTCAGCAACGCCATGTTCCGTGTAGAACTGGAGAACGGTCATCCCATCACCGCTCACATTTCCGGAAAGATGCGTATGCACTACATCAAGATTCTTCCGGGCGACAAGGTGAAAGTGGAAATGAGCCCGTACGACCTGTCGAAAGGCAGAATCGTCTTCCGTTATAAATAAACACAATTCACGAGAAATACAATGAAAACCAGAGCATCTCTCAAGAAGCGCACTGCTGACTGCAAGATCGTACGTCGCAAGGGCCGCCTCTATGTTATCAATAAGAAGAACCCCAAGTTTAAGATGCGTCAGGGTTAATCTTCTCCCCTCCCCGTAAACAAACACTAAAATATCTATATGGCAATAAGAATTGTTGGTGTCGACCTCCCTCAGAACAAGCGAGGCGAGATCGCTTTGACCTATATCTTCGGTATTGGTCGCAGTAGCGCTGCTAAGATCCTTGACAAGGCAGGCATTGACAGAGACATCAAGGTTAAGGACTGGACCGATGACCAGGCTGGAGCAATCCGTGAAATCATCGGCAATGAGTTTAAGGTAGAAGGTGACCTTCGTTCTGAGATTCAGCTGAACATCAAGCGTCTCATGGATATTGGTTGCTACCGTGGCGTTCGTCACCGTATCGGTCTGCCCCTCCGTGGTCAGAGCACCAAGAACAACGCCCGTACTCGCAAGGGTAAGAAGAAGACCGTTGCTAACAAGAAGAAGGCTACCAAGTAATAAGCGATAAGACTACATAATATTTATGGCAAAGAAAACTGTCTCTGCAAAGAAGCGCAACGTGAAGGTAACGGCTCAGGGCCAGCTCCACGTACACAGCTCCTTCAATAATATCATTGTGTGTCTTGCCAACAGCGAAGGCCAGGTCATCAGCTGGTCAAGCGCCGGCAAGATGGGTTTCCGTGGTTCCAAGAAGAACACTCCCTATGCTGCACAGATGGCAGCTCAGGATTGTGCCAAGGTGGCCTATGACCTCGGTCTGCGTGAGGTAAAGGCTTACGTCAAGGGTCCCGGCAACGGCCGTGAGAGCGCCATTCGCGCTTGCCACGCCGCAGACATCAAGGTGACGGAGATTATCGATGTCACTCCTCTGCCCCACAACGGATGTCGTCCTCCGAAGCGTCGTCGTGTATAATAGCACCCCACGTCGTTTAAAGGCTATCAACATCCATTCCAAGCAAACACACATCATTATTCATACCAGTACATAAAATATGGCAAGATATACAGGTCCCAAGGTGAAGCTCAGCCGCAAGTTCGGTGAGGACATCTTCGGCAACACGAACAAGCGTATGAACGGCCGCAATCCTGGCAACGGCCGTCGTCGCAAGTCTTCCGAATACGGTGTCATGCTCGCCGAGAAGCAGAAGGCTAAATATACCTATGGTGTACTCGAGAAGCAGTTCCGGAATCTCTTCGACAAGGCCGCTGCCTCCAGCGGCATTACCGGTGAAATTCTGCTTCAGAGCCTCGAGTGCCGTCTCGACAACGTCGTTTACCGTCTCGGTATCGCCACTACCCGCGCTGCAGCCCGTCAGCTTGTCAACCACAAGCACATCACTGTTGACGGCAAGGTGGTGAACATCGCTTCCTATAGCGTCAAGCCTGGACAGATTGTGGCAGTTCGTGAGAAGAGCAAGTCGCTTGAGGTCATCGCTGATGCCCTTGCAGGTTTCAACCACTCCAAGTACCCTTGGATTGAGTGGGACGAGGCTACCAAGAGCGGCAAGATGCTCCACAAGCCCGAGCGTGCTGACATCCCTGAGAACATCAAGGAGCAGCTCATCGTCGAGCTCTATTCTAAGAACTAATCCAGATCACCGACCCTCTCCACCCTGTGCTTGCCGCTATCTCCGGTTTCCGGAAGGCTTTTTGTGGCCTGAAGATATGGAGGCAGCTGCATAGCAAGGGGGACGGGAGGTTACTCTACACCACAAAAAACATACATCCATGGCGATATTAGCATTCCAAAAGCCTGACAAGGTCATCATGCTCGAAAGCGACACCCAGCACGGTACATTTGAGTTCCGGCCGCTGGAGCCTGGTTTCGGCACGACCATCGGCAATGCATTGCGTCGCATCCTCCTCTCATCGCTTGAAGGCTATGCCATCTGCGCTATTAGAATTGAAGGTGTAGAACATGAGTTCGCCTCAATTAAGGGAGTCAAGGAAGACGTAACCAACATCATTCTCAAATTGAAGCAGGTACGCTTCAAGCAAGTAGTAGAAGAATTCGAGACTGAGAAGGCAAGTATCACCATCTCGAACTCCCCCGAGTTCAAAGCCGGTGACATAGGCAAGCAGCTCACTGGATTTGAAGTTCTCAATCCTGAGCTGATTATTTGCCATTTGGATCCCAAATCGTCGATGAAGATTGAAATCATCATCAATAAGGGTCGTGGATATGTGCCCGCTGAGGAAAACAGCGAGTATGCCGCAGGTTCCGTTGACGTTATTCCAATCGATTCTATTTACACCCCTATCCGTAATGTCAAGTATGCTATCGAGCCTTACCGTGTCGGTCAGAAGACGGACTACGACAAGCTCCTGCTTGATGTCACTACGGACGGTTCCATACACCCGAAGGAGGCTCTGAAGGAAGCCGCCAAGATTCTCATCCAGCATTTCATGCTCTTCTCCGATGAGCGCATCACTCTCGACAATATGATTGACAGCGAGAATGAGGAGTTCGACGAGGAAGTGCTCCGTATGCGTCAGCTCCTCAAGACGAAGCTGGTGGATATGAATCTCAGTGTCCGTGCCCTCAACTGTCTGAAGGCCGCCGATGTAGCCACTCTCGGCGACCTCGTGCAGCTCAACAAGTCTGAGTTGCTCAAGTTCCGCAACTTCGGTAGGAAATCGCTCACCGAGCTTGATGATTTGCTCGAGAGTCTGAATCTGTCGTTTGGAACTGATATTTCACGTTACAAATTGGACAAGGATTAAGGGGCAGTACCCCTGAGGTAGCGAACACCCGCGCCTGCCAAGCGTCGGGGTCTATTCCTGCCCGTCGGTGCATATGCTTGCGTACACCGGGGCATGCAGCCTGGTCGCAAGTTCCCCAAAGTCAACTATCCCATTCCCCCCAAAAAGTCCCAAAACAAATTTAATAATGAGACACAATAAGAAATTCAATCATCTCAGTCGTACTGCATCGCATCGCGCTGCCATGCTCAGCAACATGGCTGTAAGCCTGATCATGCACAAAAGAATCACTACGACTGTGGCCAAGGCTAAGGCGCTCAAGAAATATGTTGAGCCCCTGATTACCAAGAGCAAGAACGACACCACGAACAGCCGTCGTGTGGTATTCTCTTACCTCAAGGATAAGTATGCCGTTACCGAACTCTTCAAGGAGATTAGCGTAAAGGTGGCTGACCGTCCCGGTGGTTATACCCGCATCATCAAGACTGGCTTCCGTGCCAACGATGCTGCCCCCATGTGTTTCATCGAGCTCGTTGACTACGATGAGAATATGGCAAAGACGGAGAAGAAGGTGCGCCGCACCCGTCGTTCAAAGAAGGCCGCTGCCGCTGAGGCACCCGTTGCTGAAGCTCCTGTAGCCGAGGCTACCGAGGAAGCCCCCGCAGCTCCCGTTGCTGAAGAAACTGCAGAGTAATTCTACAACAATTCTTATACACGTTTATCCCCGAGCCGTGAGGCCCGGGGATATTTTTGTCTGAATGTCGTGGGTAGTTCTTGGCCCATTTGCAGCCTTTGTCTATTCTTTTCCCCGCTCTCAAGTTGGCCTCTTGTCACGGTGCCAAGTTATTGTTTTGAGTAATGCCTTGCTTTTCATCTTGAAATTCCTCTTCAGACCATTGAACAAAGGAATAGCAGGACTGATAAGTAATGGTTTCAGTTATTCCGGAGAACCAGCAGTGGAGTGTTTTCGATAGGTGACCTTATTATGGAACAGTCTCACGGGAGGCGTTATCTTCTCTAAAATAGCTGATAAAGAGTGTGAAAATGAACATTTTAGCGTTGAAACATCGAAATTATTCCGCCATTTTTGAGGTTTAGGAAGTTTGTAAGGAGGGAATTTTGTAAATTTGCCAACGCAAACTATTCACTGTAGTTTCCGTCAGGCTATTTGTTTCGGCACATTGCCCCTGCTCATTCCCCCTGCCGGATAATCCTTAGCAGTACACCCTCTGCCACATACGCCACCACTTGTTTTCCAGAATACCTTGTTTCCGGATGACTTTATTTCCATATCACTTAACTACTGTAAGCAGCCAGGTCCGACCATCGAAAAAACTTTACAATGATGCAGATCAAACATTTTTTATTCTCCCTCGCTTCCCTCTTCCTGCCTTGTAGCGTTCTGCCCACAGAGGCGGCAGATGAGGTGACGCTCACGAAATACGTCATGCCCGACGGGTCGTTGATACGTGGAATGTCCGACAACGGGCGCTGGGCACTGACTTATGCCCCCCATCCAGCCGATTCTTACTACACCTATGCCCGTGTGATAGACCTTAGCACGTGCGAAGGATTCTTTCTGACCAGCGAAGAGGAGATGGAAAATGGTACGGAGAGCCAGGCCAATGACATCACCGATGACGGAAGCCTTGTGGTGGGAAGTCTGAAAGGCCGTCCTGCCTACTGGTCGGCTGCCACTTCCTCCTGGACTTATCTTCCTCTCTCCGGCAATAAGATGGGTGGTCGTGCCAATGCCGTCACTCCCGATGGCAAGTATGCCGTGGGAGTCTGCACCAATGGCGGCCTGGAAGAAGTTCCGGCATTCTGGGATCTTACGACGGGCAAGTTGATTGACACCCCCAATCTTCCTACTCGCGACCTTTGGGGCGACAACGAAGGCATGCTGCGTTTCTCGGGCATTTCCGCTGACGGACGTTATATCACAGGCTGTATGGACTACAGCTATCCCCAGTGCGTGCTCTATTTTGTCTACGACACTGCCACTGATACGTGGGATCCCATCGCCTTCGACTACGATGAAGCCACGCAGAAATATATCCCGAAGGACGATGATGTACTCACGCTCGACGGCATTGCCATATCTCCCAACGGAGAATGGGTGGGAGGCACTGTCCACAATGCCGATGATGTGAAGCATCCCTTCCGTTATCATCTGAAGACCCGCGTCTATGAGAGTTTCCATGACACCGACGATTTGGATAAAGGTTGTGTGACGATTGACAATGAAGGTGTCATCTATGCAGCATCCCCAGCTGTCAGTCCCAGCCGTTCGCTCTTCATCCGTAGCGGCAAGTACTGGTACGACCTTGACGAACTCCTCAGCCAGCTCTATGGCATGGATTTCTATAAGTACACGGGTTACGAAGCCACGGGCTTCCCTGTAGCCGTGTCATCCGATTGTATGACGCTCTCTGCCAATGCCTATATTTCAGAAGACAATTATGTGCTGACCGTTCCAGAGCCCTTCTCGCAAGTATGCAGCCGCATCAACCTGCTCGGCAACTATACCCCCTCCATCCGTTCGGGAGCAAAGATTGGCAAGCTGGCGAATGTGGAACTGCGGTTCAGCCGTCGGGTATGTATAAAAGGACAAAGTTCCGATGTCGTTGTCCGCGATGAGGCCGGCCAGGTGATAAAGACCGCTATCGGACTGCAAGTCAACTCATCCAATCCCAAGGCCGTGAGCGTGGGCTTCCGCACTTTCACGTTGGAGACAGGCAAGAACTATACCCTTGAGATTCCTGAAGGGACGATAGCCCTGGAAGGCGATGAAGAGCAGACGAATGAAGCCATTGTGCTGAACTACGTCGGATTGGGAACCGACAATATCGTTGCCACCGGCGTGTCGCCCTCTTCCGGCAGTACTGTCGGACATCTCGACATGACCACGAATCCCGTCGTCTTCAGTTTTCCCTGTGATGTCAAGGTGAGTGAATCTGCCGTGGCCTATCTGTATGGCAGCGATGATGTCGAGCCTTCCGCCACCCTCAACCTTTTGGCAGGCGTCACTACCACCACCTCTCATCAAGTGATGGCCTATCCCACCGCAACCGTCAATCTTTTCCGTGGCGTGAACTATCGTGTGGTTCTCCCGGAGGGAAGTGTGACCGATCTCAGCGGCTATGTCAAGAACGATGCCGCCGAGGCCATCTATGAAGGCAGTTATGAACAGACCATCGTGTCGGACAACAGCCGCATCTATATGGAGAATTTCTCCGCGGGTATGAATAATGTGATGCTCTATGACGGCGACGGCTTGACGCCGGTTGAAAGCATGTCGCAGTGGACATTTGCCCCCAATGTGGCTTGGGTGTATGCCGCCGACGACGATTACACCAATACCTGTGCCGTGTCGCACTCCATGTATGTTCCCGCAGGCAAGAGCGACGACTGGATGGTGACTCCCCAGCTTTTCATCCCCGACGAGAAATGTTATCTCACCTTCAAGGCGCAGAGCTACCGCTTTGCCAAGTCCGACCGTCTGAAAGTCATCATCTGGGATGCCGATGAGAAGTACAATATGCTGAAGGAAAGCACCGTGCAGCGGATGAGGCAGGAAGGCCGCGTGGTGGTCGACCAGACACTCTCGCCCGGTGCGAAGGAAAACCAGCTTGATGGCGACTGGCAGGATTTCATCGTCCAGCTCGATGATTATGCCGGCAAGAAGATATACATAGCCTTTGTGAACGAGAATGAGGATCAGAGCGCCATTTTTGTCACTGATATTTTCGTCTATCATGATGCCAATTTCCTCATCTCATTAAGCGGCGTGGCAGAGACCTGCATTGCCCGGACGGAGCAGGAGGTCAGCGGAAAGGTCGTCGTACAGAGTACGGCCGAACCCTACCATAGTGCCACCATTACGCTCTGCGATGCCGACGACCAGGTGATGACCACCTTGCACTACGATGCGCTCCATCTCGATGCGGGCGATGAACTTCCCTTTGCCTTTCCTGCCCCCCTGCAGCTGGCCATCGGTCGCGAGAATGTATTCACTGTCCGTGTGACGCTTCAGGGCGACACCCGTTCCGACGAGGATTATCTGTCCCTTCGCATCAAGAATCTCTCTTTCCGTCCCACCAAGCGGGCGGTGCTGGAAGAATTTACGGGTATGGCGTGCAACAACTGTCCTCTGGGTCATCTTGCCATCGAACATATCACCAAGCTCTATGGCAGCCAGTTCATCCCCCTCTCCTATCACGTCTATACTGGTGATCCCTATGAGAGCGGAATGACGGACTATGTGCAGTACTTCCTTGGCCTTGTTGCTGCTCCGACAGCCATCATCAGCCGTACTGCCGGCGGTGCCCCCATGTCGGTTGTCACCAATGATGGTGTTGATGACTATTCCTTCACTTCGGCCGATGGCACCTGCTGGACCGACCTTGTATCGCAGAGCCTTTCTACGGATGCCGAGGCCGACATCGCCCTCACCGCTTCCTACGATGAGTCCCGGCAGACCGTAGAGGTGGATTATGATGTGCGCTATGCGCTGACGAAGGAAAACGTCAATGTCGGACTCCTCTTCATCGTCACGGAAGATGGTTTGGCCGGCTACCAGTCGAACAAGTTCTATACCCAGACCGACGAGGATCTTGGCCCCTGGAGAATGGATGGCGAGTATGGCAAGAGCAATGTGCCGTATACGTTCACCGATGTCGTGCGTGCCCTCTATCCCCAAAACGCCTATTTCGGAAAGTCAGAACTCATCCCCACCGTTGTAGAGGATGGTGTAGACTATACGGGCAGTGTGACGATGGATGCCAAGTCCGACCTCTCCTACGTGCGGAATGTGCGCAACTGCAAGGTGGCATGCATGATGATCGACCGCGAGACGGGCAGCTTGGTGAATGCCGCCCAGACCGGCATCACCGATGCCTCGGGCATACATTCCCCATCCTCTGATGCCATGCCCTCGGTAGTGGCCATAGAGCACGGTCTTGGCGTGCAGTCTTCGCAGCCGGCAGAAGTGAGTGTCATCAGTCCTGACGGTCGTGTGCTGGCAACGGCTTCCGGCAAGGGTGCCTTCGAGATTCCCGTCCATCCCCAGGGCATGGTCATTGTGCGCATCGCCACGGCTTCCGGCACGCATTGTCAGAAACTGCTGTTAAGATAGCCCCCCCTTATAGAATCCCCAAACACAAACAATATGTCAAAAACCTTTATTTCAAACATCTTTAGCCGCATGATGCTGGCCATAGTTGTCCTCATGGCAGGATGGAGCCAGAATGTGGCAGCCGAGGGAAGCGGAACGATGGACGATCCCTTTGTGATGGTCGATGGTGGACAGTATCAGGAGACCAGCAGCAAGTATTTCTATGCCAAATTTGTCGTTCCTGCCGATGTGACGGAGGATGATGTCTATTTCGTCATCGACAATCTTCGCTCCTTGCTTTTCTATGTCTATACCGATGCCGCCTATTCGCAGGAAGTCGGCGAGGAAAGTCTGAGTTTTGCGGGTTCCAATCCCTGGACGATGAAGCTTGCCGTGCAGAAGGGTACTGCTGCCGGCACCACCTTCTATTTCAAGACCTTCTCCATGCAGAACAATACACTCAGTGTGGAATATGGCGTAGGAGCCGGGAAGGCAAAACCTGCCAGTCTCGATGAAATCATACCGGCCGACGGCTCCGTCCTCAGTGCGTCGCTCTGCAATGTGACGTTCGTCTTTACGCAGGATGTCGTCTTCGACGGTGCAGAACTTCAGGCAGGCGGATTGACGAAATATCCCGCTGCCAACGGTCAGGGACGCTATGTCTCCATAGAGCCCAAGGCAGAGTTGGCAGAGCTTTATCAGTCGGAAACGCTCAAGGAGGGCGACGACATTGTGCTCACCCTCAAGAATGTCCGTGCCGTCAATGGTGCCAATGTGGTGGGCGATGTGAAGGTCACCTATAAGGCTGCCGCCAAGCCCGTCATGGTGAAGCAGACGGTGAACACCCCCGGCAACGGACTCGACACCTTCCTTTCCTTCATGCCTTCCTCTTTTGAAAACGGCATGGTGCAGGTGGTTTTCGATGGCGATTTGCTGACCGATAATCCAGCCCTTTCCGCCACCCTCTCTTACGGAAGTATAGAGACTGAGGGCGATTTCTATATGGAGTCGCTCCCGGTGAAGTTCTTCGGTACGAATACCATTGCCGTCGACCTTCGTGGCAAGTTGCGCACGGTGCAGACAATGGGCATAGCTTCCGGAACGCTCTACGATACCATGTCGCTCTCCTTCCGCAATCTGAAGGATGCCTCCGGCAATTTTGTCTTTTCCGCCCAGAGCGGTGCTGTAGGCTCTTGTGTTTTCGACTATAAGTATAAAGTCGTGGAGTACAGCTACGATAAGGAATTCACCCCCGCCCCAGGCAGCAATATCGACAAGGTGAAGAGCATTGAACTCTATTTGCGCGAGAGTGGCGATGGCAAGATGACCTACGATGGCGCGCGTTTCCAATACACGGATGGAGGTACTGCCAAGACCCTCGATGTGGCAGCTTCTATGTTCGATGTCCGTCCCGACAGCGAGGACGATAATGCGTTGCTCGTCAATATCCCCGTGCCGGAGTTCTCCCGCGATGCCAATACGGATGTCGTTCTTGCCCTCACGGGCGTGGAAACTCCGGATGGAGTGGACCATAGTGCTGATTTCCGTGTGAAGTACACTACTGCAGGGCATGCTGCACAGGTATTCACCGTAGCTTCGGCCACGATGACCACTGCCGACGGCACGACCGTTGTCGACCTTCTTGCACAGCCCTGCATCGAGAAACTCATTGCCGATGCCACACTCACCATCGCCACCAATATGGACAGCGAGATTGGACTGATGAAGTACAAGGTGGTAGATGCCACGACAGGCGATGTCGTGAAGAGTTTCTACGATACCGACCAGAAGAATGCCGACGGACATTGGGATTTCTGGATTGCCGTTGACTATCCGCTCTATGCCGGCCACGACTATGAAATCGTGCTTGAAGGATGGTCCACCCCCGAGGCCTGCTATGCCGACCAGCCATCGTTGGGCAGCACCTCCATCAAGCTCCAGGGTGCCACTGTGGCCTATGCCTACAGCGATGTCACGCTGGTCAGCCCTGCCGAACTTCTCTATGATGCCGGGCAGCCCAATTTCGTGCTTCAGGATGCTTCCGACAATCAGCTGACGTTCATTTTCAGTGCCCCCGTCACGGTCGCTCAGGCCTTTGTGTCCTTGGGCTTCGGCGTGACGTCGGAATGCAGTGTGACGATGAGCGCTGATGGCTGTACCGCCAATGTGCGTGTGCCGGAGACGGTGATCACCTCCTACAGTCAGTTTGTAGTCAGTCTGCTTGTCAAGGACAGCCAGGGCCGCGTCGTCAAGGGCAACAATGGCGAGGGCGAAGCATCCTATATCTCCGTTTATGTGGATGCCAAGTTCAATCTGCCAGTTCCCGAACTCACCAGTCCTGCCGAAGGTTCCAGCGTCAGCGAACTTCACACCCTCCGTTTCCACTATGCCCAGGGCATTCAGCCCACCTGGAGTGGAGCGCGCATCACTGTCATCAGCAAGGGGCGCGATGTCGTGGCCACTTCCACCGAAGTCATCAGTGTGATTCCTGAGGAAGAAAAGGATAATTTCGACTATATCGTCACCGATGTCGATGTCGTGCTCGATGCTCCCGTCACCACCGATGGCTATTACACCATTGTAGTCCCGGAGGGTTTCTTCAATCTCGATCTCGAATCCCAGGGCTTTAGCATGAAGAGCAATCGCGAGTGCAGCTTCAATGTTGAGGTGAAAGGTGCCGGCGAGCCTGTCGTCGATGAGCTGGATTGCACGGTCAGCCCTGCCGAAGGCAAGGTGGAGTGTCTCCAGGAGTTCAATATCACCTTCAATGACTATTATGTCACAGCGTGGACGCAGGATGTATACCCCGTATTCACAGATGCCAGTGGCAACAACACGGAAGTCACGAATTTGCAGTGGGGCGACGACTGGACGCTGGCCAACCAGTTGAAGTGCGTTCTCGCCGAGCCTGTCACTGCCGACGGTATCTATAAGCTCACCATCCCCGCAGGTGCAGTGACCTACAACGACAATCCCCAGAATGTCAACAATGTGGCTGTCGTGTTTGAGTATACGATTGGTACAGGCAATGCCATTGCCGAGCTGCTCCGCCCCACAGCCTCCTCCTTTGATGTCTACACCCCCTCCGGCCTTCTCCTTCGCCGTCAGGTGTCTGCAGAAGCCTTGAAGGCACTCCCCTCCGGTACGTATGTCATCAATGGCAGAAAGGTCATTGTCCGCTAATCTCGGCATTCTCTGACGCGCGACCGTCTGAAACCACTACGCCCTTCCGCTACTTTCAAATATAGCGGAAGGGCGTATGGGGTTTTGTAGGGGGGCAATTACCGTCCCTGTGCGCATCCTGCGTGCAGTTTCTGCTTTCCTATGCAGCATCGGTA
>CAMGOT010000048.1 GCA_946060685.1 uncultured Bacteroidales bacterium | reverse complement strand
CTGTGCGATAGGAAAGAAAATTGTCTCAAGCTAATTTATAGAACATCCCTTTATCTAAATAAGTAGGTATTCAAAATTAGTTTATACTAAGATTTAATTATGCCACTTATGTTTGCACACTCTCTTTGGCGCATCTTTCAGCCTTGAAAACAGTCACATAGCCCGCTATGCTCCTTTATTTCAAGACTAAAATCTGCATCCAAATAGAGCATTCAAACATAAAACTAATTTTGAACACCTACTTATGCCTGGCAAAGTATGTTTAGATACTTTGCCAGGCATGTCGGGAGCTCAAAAACAAATAGTTTTTTTGTATCTTTTCCTCGTCCTTCCCCCTAATTATCGGCAAGCCTCCCCCAGTATGAGAACCTTGCGACCATCTGCCAATGTAGTGGCAAAGAGATAGTGGCTGCCGCCTTCGCGAAGTTTCAGCCTTGCACGGAGTTTTGCCACACTGTCGGGGAAATTCCTGATGGCAAGATTGGCAGCGGGTGGCGCACTTTTGCCATTGCCACAAGGGGTAAGGGTGGCAGAGAGGCGACGCAGGTCGGACTTGGAGAAGGAGAACACCTCCTTCACCCGAAACACGCGGCCTGGAAAGTTGTCAACGCAAATGTCGGAGGTGTAGAGATGGGAGTTGGGATGCAATTTCTGCACGCCATACCGATGTCCGACACTTCGGAAAGCCCCGGCCTTCATGATGGCAGGTCCCGGCTCATAGAGAAATGTGCGGGGGGCTGTACAGAAAGCATCGGTGACCGTCGTCTCCTCCGATGGCAGGAAGGAAAAATGCAAGGCATCCTCCGCACAGAAAATCCGAGGTTCTGGCGTAGACTGCCGTCCGTCGAGCACGAGAAGAAGATCCTTGCATTCCCCCTCTGCAGCAAAGACATGGACTTCCCGCACGCAGCCAGGGCGCAACGCATGAAGCGTACTGACGGCACGGTGAATATCGAGCATTGGCGAGAGTTTCACCATCGTCAGTCCGGAATGTGACAGCAGCAGTTCAAGATGTGTGGCAATGTCGGGCTCGCAATCCTCTATCAGTACCGTCTTGCCTCCATGGGCATCGCGTCGGGCAGGATCTACGAAGATGAGGCTGGCGGATTCCTGCCATTCCCGCAACACCTCAATGCCATCGCCCACGATATATTCCACCCTCTCTATGCCCAGCAGAGGCAGGTTGTGGCGTGCCGTCATGGCGATCTCCGGCATACGCTCCACATAGGTGGCCGTATGGAAGAGGGGGGCAATGAAGGAGAAGTCCACCCCCATTCCTCCTGTAAGGTCGATCATCCTATTCCGCATTCCTTCCGGCAACAGTCTGCTGACGACAGCCGCCTTATATTCAGCCGCTGCCGCTCCACTGCACTGTTCCAACGCTATGCGCGGCGGAAAGATGATGCCCTCGGTCGCTGCAAGGCGGGGCACCTTATGGCGCATGCGTTGCCAGCCTTCTATCTGCCGGAGCACAAAGGGCACATCAATATCCTGGCGGCCTGCAATCTCCAAAGCCACCTCCTCTACACGCCGATGGCGATTTTCTGCTATAAAGGCATGGGTATTTGTCATCAATGATGAATTTAGAAAAAAGAGGAATGAGGAATAGGGAATGAGGAATAGGCCATCCGGCTTCCTTCAATTCCTCATTCCTGATTCCTCATTCAATGATTGAGATGGCGGGCTTTCCCTAATTCTTCAAGCCTCCAGTTGCTTCTGGATGAATGCCTCCATTTCGGCTTCATGCTGCTCGATGGAAAGGAGCAGGTGGAACTGGTTGTTGGCACGCACGAAGTTGTGCTCGCGATATTGGCATTTCCAGTATTTGTCGCCGCTGAGATAGTCCCAAAGGAAGCGTACGCAAAGCATATAGGGGAAGAGCTTCACGGCATAGGGGAGATTTTCAATCTCCACTTTCGTCAGGAACTGACGGGCGGTGCTCAGATACCCTTCGGTGAAAGCTTCGAAAATCTCGGTGTTGAATTCTACGGCATCCATGTCGGGACAGTCCTCAGCCACCTTGTTGGCACCACTGCGGAGGAAGTCGCCATAATCGGAGAAGATGAAGTTGGGCATCACGGTGTCGAGGTCGATGACGCAGAGCACATTGTCGTTCTCATCGAAAAGCATATTGTTCACCTTCGTGTCGCAGTGGCACACTCGCTTGGGCAGGATGCCTTCGCGTCCCATGCGCTCGCCCTTGCACATATATTCCGCACGGGCGTTGATTTCACGGAGCAGCTCCTGCACCTGTTCCTCCTCCACGCGTCCGGCGGGGTCTTGAGCAATCACCTCGCGGAGTTGCTGAAGACGGAACTCCATGTTGTGGAAGTTCTCGATGGTTTCGTCCAGCGCTACGGGAATATCGGCCAGCATGGCCTGGAAGCGTCCGAAAGCCTCGCCTGCTGCCCTGCTGGAGGCTGCATTGACGGCTTCTTTCGTGATGGCATTGTCGATATAGAGCATCATGCGCCAGTATTCCCCATCGACTACCACGTGGTAGCATTCGGCATCAGCCTTGGTGGGCAGGAAGGTGAGCACTTTGCGGTCGATGTCCGTCTCGCCCGCCGCTTCCAGTTTTTGGCGGATATGGCCGGTGACGGCAATGATGTTTTTCATCACCTTCTCCACATCAGGAAACACCACGTGGTTTACGCGCTGGAGGATATAATCGGGCGCGTCAGTCTCAGCAGTCTTGACGAGCAGGGTGTCGTTAATCAGGCCATCGCCGACAGGATTGACGGTGGTGGGTGTACCGGTGATTGCAAACTGCGATACAATACTTAAAAGTTTCTTGTCCATTCTCTTTTTTTGCTTTGTTTTGAATAATGTATAATTTCCACATCCGACAGCAGTGTCTTGCCTGTCTTCAAAATCTATAGTATGATGGAATCGCATTCCTATCCTGAACGTACCTTTGCCCATCGTCGTTTCCCCCGAAACACGGACAGACCGCTATAACGCGCACATTCTTACGATGTCATTTCAATTATTGAATGAGGAATCAGGAATGAGGAATAGGCCATCCGGCTTCCTTCAGATCCTCATTCCTTATCCCTCAAGCCTTATCCCTTAGGCCTCCAGTTGCTTCTGGATGAATGCCTCCATCTCTGCTTCATGCTGCTCGATGGAGAGGAGCAGATGGAACTGGTTGTTGGCACGTACGAAGTTGTGGTCGGCATACTGGCATTTCCAGTACTTGTCGCCGCTGAGATAGTCCCAGAGGAAGCGCACGCACTGCATGTAGGGGAAGAGTTTCACGGCATAGGGGAGATTCTCTATTTCCGCAGGGGTGAGGAAGCTCTTTGCGCTGCTCAGATAGCCTTCTGTGAAGGCCTTGAAGATTTCCACGTCAAACTGTACGGCTTCCATATCGGGGCAGTCCTCTGCCACCTTGTTGGCTCCGGTGCGGAGGAAGTCGCCATAGTCGGAGAAGATGAAGTTGGGCATCACGGTGTCGAGGTCGATGACGCAAAGCACATTGTCGTTCTCGTCGAACATCATATTGTTCACCTTCGTGTCGCAATGGCACACGCGCTTGGGCAGTACACCTTCGCGCCCCATACGCTCGGCCTTGCACATATAGTCAGCCCGGGCATCGATTTCGGCGATGAGTTTCTGCACCTTCTCTTCCTTTACGCGTCCGATGGGATCCTTTGCCATCACCTCCCGCAGTTGCTGGAGGCGGAACTCCATATTGTGGAAGTCCTTGATGGTCTCGCCGAGTTCTACGGGAATATCGGCCAGCATAGCCTGGAAGCGACCGAAAGCCTCTCCGGCAGCACGGCTGGATTCAGGATTGACCGCCTGCTTCGTGATAGCGCCGGAGATGAACACCATCACGCGCCAGTAGTCGCCATCCACCACAGCATAGAGCTGGTCGGGATTCTCCTTGGCAGCAACGAAGGTGAGCACCTTGCGGTCGATGTCGTCCTCGCCGGCAGCCTCCAGTTTCTTGCGGATATGGGTGGTCACAGCATGGATGTTGCGCATCACCATCTCCACATCGGGGAATACATTCTGGTTCACACGCTGCATCACATAATCGGGAGCATCCGCTTCGGCAGTCTTCACCAGCAGCGTATCGTTGATAAGGCCTTCGCCGAGGGGCTTGATTTCGCTGACAGTGCCGCGGATGGCAAAGCGCGAAGCAATCTCAAGATGTTTGGGATTCATGGTTTCTATGATATGATATTAAGGTTATTTGTACGATAGGGTGGCTGTATCAAGGGCTATTGCGCGTCAGCATATCATTCGCCATCGTGCTCTCGTCATGGTAGCGGGGAAGCGGGGGCTTTGCCGATGCTCAGTCCGATTGGGCGCATGCTGAATCCAGCTTAACGAAAATGATATTATTTTGTCATCACTAAATATCTAACGGCAAAAGTAGGCTAAAATTGTGAGATTGCCAAAACAATCGTGGAAAACTTGCCTCATTCTTCCATTTTACGGGTGTAAACCTGCGGTTTTCAAGGACTTTATGCCATTTTTATGACGCATCTTTTATGACGCATCGTTGTTTCATGACGCATCGTTGTTTATGACGCATCGTTTTTTATGACGCATCGTTGTTTCATGTGTGCTGGCTGTGTTTCATGCGTACTGGCAGTCATTCCGCATCCGTCTCCCTGTGTCTGCGCCCCTCTGGTGTGATGCGCCATGCCTCCTCATCGTACCGCTCCCCGAAACTGAGGTCGATGCCGGCATCCAGCAACTGGCGTGCGAGAGTGGCATGGCCGCGAAAGCCATGAACGGTCCACACCTGCACCGGACGCATGGACTTGCGTGCATGGAGAATGAGGTCGAAAGCCCGCACACAATGTAGCGTCATAGGTCGCGCGAAAGCTTCGCTAAGTTCCACCTGTGCTTGAAACACTGCATACTGCAACTCTACACCGGCCCCCTGCAGGCGGTCAATGCCGCACTCTCCCACCTGCACCACTTCCGGATGCTGCAGCAAGCGGGCGAGTGCATCCATGTATGCTGCAAGGTGGAAGTCGGCATCTGCCGTCCACCAGGGATGAATGCCTGCAGCATAGCATCCGCCGGGAGCCGGGAGCCAGGTATCTGCCGCTTCCCGCACGATGTGCTGTGGCAAACAGACGATGCCCTTGCCTGGAGGAGTGTCAAGACGATGGGTGTGAAAATCAAAATCAATCATCTTCGATGTGGAATATTTTTTTCGGCCTGCACGATAGAATGATGTCCTTGGCGGCAGACGGCCAATATCCAGGACGGTTGCCCCCCCCCGTAAAGGAAAAAGCGGATTGTGGCATGGTGGCTCACAATCCGCCGTATGGGGGGAATTAGGGATTAGGTGTTAGGTATGAGGTATGAGGAGCTGAAGGAAGCCGGATGGCCTATTCCTCATTCCTGCTCCCTCATTCAATAATTGAAAAAGCACATTGCTCAGGGCAGAGCGTAGCGCCACCCTGGCCAATGAGGGCGGTTGCTGCACGTGTAGAATTACCAATGAAACTCGTCGGGCACGGGATCGTAGCCGTAGCCTCCCCATGGATGGCACCGCAGGATGCGGCGTATGCCAAGATACAAGCCCTTCAGTGCTCCATGTTTCTGCACGGCCTCAACCATATATTGTGAGCATGTGGGGGTATACCTGCAGGCAGGAGGCAGCAAAGGCGATACGGCACGCTGATAGAAGCGTACGGGCAGGATGACTAAGCGTTGCAGGATGTTCATGCCGGGGGAGAGGAGGGGAGAAAGATAATACGTGAATGTCTATCGCACGGTCATCTGCCGCAAAGTATCATCGGCTTGCCCTGTCGAGGGTACGGCAGCCTTCATCGTATGGATTTTCTCGCTGATGCGCTGCATGAGATTGACGATACGCCGATGCACCACTTCGCTTTTCTGAGGCGTATCGCTTATCCAGATAAAGGCAATGTGGAGTTCCTTTCCTTCCGGCATGCAACTCCCGGTATCCACGATATGCTTGTTCAGCCGGTAGGCCTCGCGCATCTGGCGTTTGGCACGGTTGCGGTCGACGGCATGCTTGAATTTCCGTTTTGACACGCTGACCATCACCTTCACCCTGGGTCCCTTTCCGCCCCATTCCGACAGCATCCAGACAGCCCGCACGGGAAACGCTGCCATGCTGTGTCCGCTGGCAGAGAAGAGGGCATCAATGTCGCGCTGAAGCACAAGATGCTCGCACTTGGGAAATCCGTAGAGGCTCATGATTCCTGGGGGTGATGGAGAATTTGTGAGGTGGGGATGAGGGGGAAACGGAACGAGGGCACTGCAATACTTCAGTGTCAGCAGTTCTCGCGCAGATATTGCTCCAGACTTCCTGTGATGGACCCCGTACCCTTCAGGTCGACCCTCAGTCCGGCATCTTCGATAGCCTTTGCCGTGGCCTCGCCGAAACATGCCAGGCGGATGTCGCCCTGCTCGAAATTCGGGAAATTCTGTTTCAGGCTGTTCACTCCGCTGGGAGTGAAGAGGAGAATCATGTCATACTGTTTGTATTCCTCCGGGTCGAAATCCGTGGGTACGGTGCGGTACATCGTACACTCCGTATGGTTCAGCTTCTTCTGGTCGAGCATTTGCCGCACTTCATCATTGTGGCCATCGGAGAGTGGAATGAGATATTTTTCCGCCTTATGGCGCGTCATGACATTGATGAGGTCAGGCCAGCGTCCTGTGGTACCGAAGAAAACCTTGCGCTTGCGGTATTGCACGTATTTCTGGATATAGAGGATGATTTTTTCGGAAATGCCGAAATACTTCATGTCCTCGGGCAACGTGACACGCAGGTCTTTACAAAGGCTGAAGAAATGGTCGATGGCATTGAGCGAGTTGAATACGATTGCGGTATGGTCGAGCACATTCACGCGCTGGTCGCGAAACTCTCTCAGCGATATTCCTTCCACGCGGATGAAGGGCTTGAAGGTAAACTCCAGTCCGCAGCGTTCAGCAAGTTCGTAATAGGGTGATTTTTCAGTAGAGGGTGCGGGTTGTGAAACGAGGATTTTCTTAATCATTTCTCTTACAAGTCATTCCGAGTCAAACAGTGCTGTAAAGGGGGGATTCTTGAGGCCGTTGCCACAGAGTCGGGGGGATGTACAGTGATGCCGGGAAAAGTCGGGATGCCTCCGCATGGGAAGAAAGCGAACAGTGCAAGCCATTATCCTGCGAAAGGTTGCAGGATGATGTTTTTCCGTCACGGTCACTATGACAGGCAGGCCGGAATCATACGCCCAGATTATGGCTGATGCCATAGAGTGTAGCCCCTAAAAGGGCTATAGGCGTAATTTCCAAGGCGCAAAAGTACAAAATTAAGTGCGTCGAGCCTAAAGTGCGATTAAAAAATATATGATAGCACTTATAGAGAAGCAAAATTTTGACAAGTGACAGCAACAAAATTCCTGCTATGGAGGTGTCGGAAACAGGGAGGTCGAAGAATACCAGTGCCAGTGCCAACGGCATCAGTCCGCATCCCGTGGCAAACACCGAAATGAGATACATATCAGCCCATTGCCGGCATCGGGCGGGGGAAAAGAAAGTATGGTTGACGATGGTGTAGAGCGTGAGTTTGAACATGAAGTAGAGTGCCATCACTCCCGTGCCGACACCGAGGATGACGTAGGGCGACACCTGCGCAAAGGTCTCGGGCAGGAAAGCCTGTACGCATCCGAAAAACAGTATGCCCACCATAAAGCAGGTCTGCATGACGAGGAAGAAGCGTCCGTGCAGCACATTGTCCTCACGCTCGTTGAAGAGGTTCGGCCGCTCGCGGGTATAGAAGAAATCGGCAAGCTGGCCACGGAGAAAACGCCATGAAGCTGCCACCACAAGGGCGATAAGGAAGAAATTGAGCAGCAGTCCGGAAGTGACGTAGTCGTCGTTTCTGAAACGATAGTCCACGGGGTCGCCGGCAATGCCCACAGGTTTCCACTCCACCTCCTCGTGTGCCCAAGTGATTTTGCGCACTTCGGCATTCCACATCGTGCGGAACCTCGCGAGGAACGTACTGTCCTTAGGCACGGGAAACTCTCCCTTGGCCAGTTGCGGCAAGGGAGCGGATGGAGGCAGCAAAGGAGCCGGATGCTCCGCAAAATAAGCCCCCAACGTGGAGTCGGGAGCTTCAAAGGTGAGATGATGCACCTCTTCCTGGACTTCAGGTGCGGCATCCACGGGAGCCATGTTCAGGGAATCTTCTACAACTGTCGGCATATTCAAATGGGAATTAGGGATTGCAAAGTCCCATGCTTTAAAGTGCTGCAAAGCGTCTTACCGAGGTGTCCCATAGCGGAGTTTCCTCACAGAGCTTCACAGCCTCGGCGGCATCCGATGCCACTCTCCAGCAGTCGAGATGCTGCGGCCGCATGAAATGCCCCTCTACGCAGCGTTTCAGCTGTGCAAGCAGGGGATTGAAATATCCGCCGACGTTGAGGATGACGATGGGATTCACGTAGAGTCCCAGCTGTTTCCAGGTGATCATCTCCAGCAGTTCCTCCAGCGTTCCCACACCGCCCGGACAGGCTATGCAGGCATCGCTGATTTGCGCCATGCGCTCTTTCCGCTCGTGCATGTCGGGGGTGACGATGAGTTCCGTCATCCCCGTATGCTGCCAGTTTTGTTCTATCATGAATTGCGGTATGACGCCGATGGCCTTTCCTCCTGCTGCCAGCAGCGCATCGGCAGTGGCCGCCATCAGTCCGGTGCAGCCTGCCCCGTTCACCAAGGTGTGGCCACGCTGCGCCATGATGCGTCCCAGTTCGGCGGCGGCATTCTTGTAGCAGTCACTGACTTGCCCGCTCGATGCCGCATAGACGGTGATATTCATTTCTTGAGAATAGGGTCAAAAAAATGTCGGGATAGGGGTATGGGGGCTATCTGCCCCCTCCCTCCTGAGCCTGATGAGCCCCGCTTCCTGTCGTTGGCGTTCGAAAGCGGCGGCTACAGGCCAAAGGCCTCCTTGATGCGGTCGGTATAGTCCAGTTTTTCCCAAGTGAAGAGTTCCACGTCGTCCATCGTCTTTGCGGGTTCGCCATAGGTGGAGTCGAAGGTCTTGCTCACGATGCAGTTCGTGCGTCCCATGTGTCCATAGCGGGCAGTCTCCTCGTAGATGGGTCTGCGCAGATTCAGTCGCTCCTCGATGGCACGCGGACGGAGGTCGAAGATTTCCTTTATCTTCTCGGCAATCTCGCCGTCGGTCAGCTTCACATGGCTGCGTCCGTAGGTCTCCACACACACGCTGACCGGCTCAGCCACGCCAATGGCATATGCCAGCTGGACGAGCATCTCGTCGGCCACACCGGCTGCCACCATGTTTTTGGCAATATGGCGTGCGGCATACGCTGCACTGCGGTCGACCTTCGAGGGGTCCTTTCCGGAGAATGCTCCGCCGCCATGGGCACCCTTGCCGCCATAGGTGTCCACAATGATTTTCCGGCCCGTCAGGCCGGTGTCACCATGAGGACCTCCGATGACGAACTTCCCCGTAGGGTTCACATGATATTTGATGATGCTTTTCTCAAAAAGAGCCTTCACCTCAGGGGTGTGGACACGCTCCTTCAGCACGCGGGGAATGAGTATGGTGGTCACATCACGGAAAATCTGGTCGAGCATCATCTCGTCGGCCTTTGCTTGACTGCCGGCCTGCTCTGCCGTGATAAACTCATCATGCTGCGTGGAGACCACGATGGTGTCAATGCGGCGTGCATGCCCGTCGTCGTCATATTCTATCGTCACCTGGCTCTTCGAGTCAGGACGCAGATAACGCATCACCTTACCCTCGCGGCGTATCTCTGCAAGCACAATCAGGATGTCGTGGGCCAGGGAGAGGGGTAGTGGCATGAAGGTGTCCGTCTCGTTGTTGGCATATCCGAACATCATGCCTTGGTCGCCTGCACCCTGATCCATAGGATTGGCACGCTCCACGCCACGGTTGATGTCGGGGCTTTGGGCATGGAGTGCCGAGAATATGCCGCAACTCTCGGCATCAAACTTGTATTCCGACTTGGTATAGCCGATGCGCGCTATCGTCTTGCGCACGAGTTTCTGCAGGTCGACGGTGGCCGAGGTGTTGAGTTCTCCTGCCAGCACCACCTGCCCGGTCGTCACCAGGGTCTCGCATGCCACTTTGGCATTGGGGTCGTACGCCAGGATTTCGTCGAGGATGGCGTCAGAAATCTGGTCCGCCACTTTGTCGGGATGTCCTTCCGACACCGACTCGGATGTGAATAGGTACATAAATTATTATTTTAATAGGTTTGCAAAAGCGAGGACGCCATGCTGCATGATGCCTTTTCCTTGTGGAATCAGGGCACAAAAAAACTGTCCGCCTCATCTTGTCGGTCCAAGATGCAGGAGAACAGCAAACCTATCTTGCCAGCCTTTAACGGCATGGGCTGCGCTCCGTAGCAGGAAGCACACCCGGCGTTTTAGCATTTTTTTGCGAGGTTGCAAGCAGTCAAATCTGTCCTCAATGATTTTCTGTGCGCAAAAGTACCGTTTTTTTTCTGCTTTTACTATATCATATCCCATTTTTTTGCATAACTTTGCGGCATGAAAATAGAAATACCATCTCTGGATAACATCCGCACAGCGGCACGGGAGTTTATCCGTGCCACCGACATTCACCGTGTCTTTGCCTTCTATGGCAAGATGGGGGCGGGCAAAACCACCTTCATCAAGGCCATCTGCGAGGAACTTGGGGTGAGGGATGTGGTGAACAGTCCCACCTTCGCCATCGTCAACGAGTACCATTCCGAACTGCTCGACGGTCCTGTCTATCACTTTGATTTCTATCGCATCAAGCGCATGGAGGAAGCGTTCGACATCGGCACCGACGACTATTTTTATTCCGGTGCCCCCTGCTTCATCGAATGGCCGGAACTCATTGAAGGCATTCTGCCGGAGGAGGCTGTAAGGGTGGAACTGGAAGAGATGCCTGACGGCACAAGGCAGGTGAGCATCGAGGCCTGAAAAGCAATGGGTACTTCTGCCAGTGTGCATCCTGGCGCAAAAGCAAGCCTCAGATCCACGGCCCCCAGTCCCGCCTCCTCTTATATATATTGGCCTCCTATTATATATAATATGTGCCACCCGTCCAAATCTGCCTCATTCTCCTAAAAAGCACACATCCAAAGGCAAATAATTGCCGAACGCTGTAACTTTTCATCCCCATTTTCCGTCTATCCCATAACAGCATGACAACTCTTGACATCAAACGCGACCTGCTGCCACTGAAGGACCGCCTTTTCAGAATGGCACTGCGCATCACCTTGGACCGCCCGGAGGCCGAGGACATCGTGCAGGACGTGCTGGTCAAGATATGGGAGATGCGCGGCACTCCGGCTTTCGGGGAGATACAGCATCTGGAGACCTACGCATTGAGTATGACGCGGCATCTTGCCATCGACCGCCGCGAGCAGCAGACGGCACGCCACGTCTCGCTCGATTCGGCATCTTCTGCTCCCGATGATTGCGACGCACGGACACTGCATGATGAGATGGCCGACAATGCCGAACGCCCCGACCTGCGTATGGAGCGCGACGAACGGCGGCAATGGATGCAGCGTCTGCTCAGCGAACTGCCGGAGAAGCAAAGAAGCATCCTGCAACTGCGCGATGTGGAGGAGCACTCCTATCAGGAAATCGGAGCAATCATGAACATTGGAGAGTCGGACGTCAAGGTGACTCTCCACCGTGCCCGGCAGGCACTGAAAAAACTTATTTTAGAAAGAAAGCCCCATGGACTATAAATACATCGAACAACTTCTGGACCGCTATTTCGACGGGCAGACCAGCATAGCAGAGGAGCAGATACTGAAAATCTTCTTCAGCCAGGACCATATCCCTGCTCATCTCAACGCCTATGTCTGCCTGTTCCGCTATGCCGTGGAGGAGCGTGAGGCCGCGTGTCTGGATGCAGGTTTTGACCGACGCCTGATGGAGCGTATCGGCACCGAAGCGGCTGCCCCTGCCTTGCATGTGCAGGCACGCCGCATCACGTTGTTCCAGCGTCTGCAGCCCCTGGGACGTGCTGCAGCAACGGTAGCCGTCTCTGCCCTCGTAGGAGGAAGCATGTACCGGGCCTATGTCACCAATATCATCGAGCCCATCGAGCGTGCCGAATATGCCAGTATGCGGCAGGAGAACGGCCAGAACATTGAGGAGGGCGGACACACTCTGCCGCAGCGCATCATCGAAGAGGGGCAGAAGATGGCCATCAATGTCGACACCTTGGGGCAGACATCGCAGGCTGAATAGCCCGCACACGGCGAATATGTTCCGACAAAAATAGAGAAAACAATCTTTGCTTCATACGATTAAAACGCAAGTTGGCCTGACGATGTGAGTCGTCGGGCCGCTTTTTTTTCAGATTGTCGGTGGCATATCTTCGTGATTTTTAATAAAATGATTACCTTTGCCGAGAACGCGCGGACAGCATTCAGGCCACGGGTAGCGGCAAGCGGGCGGAAATCCTGCACTGCTGCACCTGGATTATTCCGCATGCCCCCTGACTTCTAATTTTTTTAGCATATCACTAACATCTATGGCACAAGAAGACGTTTTTAAGAAAATCGTTTCCCACTGCAAAGAATACGGTTTTGTATTCCCCTCCAGCGACATCTACGACGGCCTCGGCGCTGTGTACGACTATGGTCAGAACGGCGTGGAGCTGAAAAATAATATCAAGCAATACTGGTGGCAGGCCATGACACTGCTGCACGAGAACATCGTGGGCATCGACAGTGCCATTTTCATGCACCCCACCATCTGGAAGGCCAGCGGCCACGTGGATGCCTTCAATGACCCTCTTATCGACAACCGCGACAGCAAGAAGCGCTACCGTGCCGACGTGCTCATCGAGGACCAGATTGCAAAATACGACGAGAAAATCGAGAAGGAGATAGCCAAAGCCCGCAAACGCTTCGGCGAGGCTTTCGATGAAGCACAGTTCCGTGCCACCAACGGCCGTGTCCTGGAGAACCAGGCGAAGCGAGATGCCCTGCACCAGCGCTTCTCCGATGCCATGAATGCCAACAATCTGGAAGAACTCCGTCAGATTATTCTCGATGAGGAAATCGTATGCCCCATCAGCGGCACACGCAACTGGACCGATGTGCGCCAGTTCAACCTGATGTTCTCCACCGAAATGGGCAGCACCGCCGATGGCGCGCTGAAGGTGTACCTCCGTCCGGAGACGGCACAGGGTATCTTTGTCAACTATCTCAACGTGCAGAAGACGGGCCGCATGAAGATTCCCTTCGGTATAGCACAAATCGGCAAGGCATTCCGCAATGAGATCGTCGCACGCCAGTTCATCTTCCGTATGCGCGAGTTCGAGCAGATGGAGATGCAGTTCTTCGTAAAACCCGGCACCGAACTCCAGTGGTTTGAACAGTGGAAGGCCACCCGTATGGCTTGGCATCAGGCACTGGGCTTTGGGGCTGAGAACTATCGTTTCCACGACCATGAGAAGCTGGCACACTATGCCAATGCCGCTTCCGACATCGAGTTCCACATGCCCTTCGGCTTCAAGGAGGTGGAGGGCATTCACAGCCGCACCAATTTCGATCTCGGCCAGCACGCCAAGTTCTCCGGCAAGAAGATTGAATATTTCGATCCGGAAATCAACGAGAGCTATACGCCCTACGTCATCGAGACTTCCATCGGTGTCGACCGCATGTTCCTCAGCGTGATGTGCCACAGCTATGAGGAGCAGCAACTGCCTGATGGCCAGATGCGCACCGTGCTGCATCTTCCCGCAGCCCTCGCCCCTATCAAACTGGCAGTGTTCCCCCTTACGAAGAAGGACGGATTGCCAGAAAAGGCACGCGAAATCATCGCCGACCTGCAATACCATTTCCGCTGCACCTACGAGGAAAAGGATCAGATTGGCAAACGCTATCGCCGGCAGGATGCCATTGGCACGCCGTTCTGCGTCACTGTCGACCCCGACACGCTGACCGACGGTTGTGTCACTCTCCGCGACCGCGACACTATGGAGCAGCAGCGTGTGCGCATCGAAGACCTTCGCGGCATCATCGAGGACAAGGTGAGCATCGTCAGCCTCCTCAAGAAACTTAAATGAGGAATTTTCCAGGCTGGGAAACAACGCCTTGACGGCCAATTCCTGATGCCCTCCTGAAAGATTCCTTTTGATCATACTACCCCCCCCCCCAAAAAAAACACATGTCGGCAAATGACAACTATCAGCAAATGAAAAGAATCCTCTACCTCCTCCTTCCCTTCATTCTTGCCGCAGGACTGACGGCCTGCTCTGAAAGCACGGAAGAAAACACGGAGTTTGCCAACTGGCAGGAGCGCAACGAAACCTTCATGCGCGACACTCTGGCACACGCCAACCGTGCGGTGGCAGCAGCCAAAGCTCAATGGGGCGATGCTTGGGAGGAGCATTGCGACTGGCGCGTGTACCCGAGTTTCAAGAACACAGAGGGCGGTGTGACCACATGGCAGGACAGCATTGCCGTGCGGGTGGTGGAGCATGGCACTGGAAGCGGATTCCCCTTGGCCACCGACTCCGTGCGCGTCAGCTATGCCGGACGTCTCATACCCTCCGACTCTTACCCCACAGGCTACATCTTCGACCACACTGGTATCGGAACAAAAATCGAGGACATCATGGACTCTCGCTATGAAGTCACCGCCATGATGCACGCCGGCAGTGTGATTGAGGGCTGGACCACCGCTTTGCTGCGCATGCGCATTGGCGACTATTGGCGGGTGTTCATCCCTGCCAACATGGCCTACGGCTCTACTGCTACCACTTCAGGCATCCCCGCCAGCTCCACCCTCATCTTCGACATTCGCCTCAAGGCCTTCTATCGGGTAGGCTCCATACCGCCACCCTGGAAATAGTACAAGCACGCATACCCAAACACCGCACGGAAGCAGCCCAAGCCATTCCGCGCGGTGTTTTTTCTGTCTGGGCAAGGTGCCCGTGTTTTGTTTTGACGACAACATGGACAACTTGGGACAACTTTATTCTTGTAGTCTATAGGGATGTTCTATAAATTAGTATATAATCTTTTTTTTCAAGGGGTGTCTGCT
>CAMGOT010000047.1 GCA_946060685.1 uncultured Bacteroidales bacterium | reverse complement strand
AAAGCATTTCCCTACCCTCCCATGATAAGCCAGAAGGTGAAATATGGAAATAAAGCAAGAAAAAGGGGTGCAGGTGGGTGCCGTGTGAAAACATTTTGCTAATTTTGCGCCATCATCATCCTTGTAGCCCCCTACAAGACTTCACCCTTTTTTCACTAAAACTGCATTTTTATGTCAATATTGAAATCGCTTTACAGGATATTCAAGAACACTCCTGCCCCCCGCATACCTACGAGTTTTCCAGGGAGCATAGCCATCATAGGCAGCGGGTCGTGGGCCACTGCCATTGCAAAAATCGTGCTGGAGAGCGAGCCGAAAATGGGATGGTATATGCGAAGCAACAACAGCATCGAGGAATTCAAACGCCTTGGCCACAATCCTAAATATCTCACCGACGTGACGTTCGACACCAGCCGTATCGAATTTTCCTCGAATCTCGACGAGGTGGTTCACCAGCACGACACGCTGATATTCATCACCCCCTCTGCCTACCTGAAGTCCCAGCTCAAATCGCTGAGCGTACCGCTCTACACGAAATTCATCGTCACCGCTATCAAGGGCATCATCCCCGACGAGAACATGGTGTGTACGGAGTATTTCCGCAAGGAGTTCGGGGTGCCCGAGCGCAACCTTCTGGTGATAGGCGGTCCGAGCCATGCCGAGGAGATTGCCCTGGGGCGTCTCACCTATCTGACCATCGGATGCGCGAGCATGGACCGTGCCACCATCTTTGCCCATCGCTTACGCAACGACTATGTGCGCACTTCCACCTCGCAGGATGTCATAGGCATAGAATATGCCGCTGTGCTGAAAAATGTGTATGCCATTGCTGCGGGTATCTGTCTGGGGCTCCGCTATGGCGACAATTTCCTGAGTGTACTGATATCCAATGCCATGCAGGAGATGCAGAAATGTCTCACCACGCTCAATCCTACCGACCGCAGCATCGTGGGGAGTGCCTATCTGGGCGACCTTCTCGTGACGGGCTACAGCAATTTCTCCCGCAATCGTGTGTTCGGACAGATGGTGGGCAGGGGCTACAGCGTGCGCTCTGCTCAGATGGAGATGAACATGGTGGCCGAAGGCTATTTCGGGGTGAAGTGCATGCACGAAATCAACAAGCGCTATCAGATAGAGATGCCCATACTTGATGCCGTTTACAATATTCTTTATGGCAATGCCTCGCCACGTTCGGAAATCAAGCGGCTGTCGCAAAGGCTGAAATGACCGGCTTTTGCCCCAGCGGATCCGAGTCCTGAGATCTCAAGTTAATCGGGTAGAAAATGAATGCTTATTACAAAAAACATTTACCTCCTACTCGATTTTACCTGCATATCCCCCTCCTCCGTGCACGGCACTACCCGCGATACTCCCACACGCCTCTCCTCACACTGCAAATATGGGGGAATCTGCGATGCAGGTGCGTGATGTTCATCGAGCAGGGCCGCTCCATATAGATTTGCTCATAGATGCGGAGAATCTCCGTTGTAGAAATAGGCTTTCGGGCATCATGGACAATTCTCGCAATGCGCATCATGCACTGTGCCACCTGCATGGACACAAGCCTATAGCCCCTGCGGCTACGCTCTATCCAGCAATGCTGCTGCAGCATACTGTGGAGAAATGCCCTGTGTGGGACAACTATTCCCTGTGCAAACCTTCCGTTAGGCAATTGGGCCCTTTCGCGCACCATCCTGACGATGCTCTTCTCGGTGCATCCCACAATGCGGTCCTGCATGACGGCAAACACCCCGTGGAGCGTACGCCGACACTGCTGCACCTCACCGATGCGCACGATGAAGTCCGACTGCCATGCAGCATCGTTCTGTCGGCGCTGCATGAGCGTCAGTCCGAAAATGTTGAGAAAACGTTCGGGTACCAGCGTGTCGAGCGCATCGAGATGATGTGCCGTAGCATAGCAGAGTTCCTCCTTCAGCAACTGCACATCGTGGAGCAGGCTCTGTGCGAACCTCACGCCATGCACCTCCTCCCCCTCCAGCAGCGGCTTGAGGAAGCAGCGGCTAATTTGATGCCGTAGGGCAGCGGCAGACACAAATCCACGCGATTGTGCAATGTACTGCGGTGACTGCCCGTCGATGAAGTATTTTCTGAGAATGCCTGCATCCTTCCAGCGGTTCTGCAACACTTGGATAGCGGCCACAAGGCTCTTCTCCAGGAGCACAATCCTCTCGGCCGTCGAGCGGTAGGGGGAAGGTGTCTCTTCGCACATCATAGCATCGTGGGGTACCACTTCGCGAGCCTCCCACGATGTTCCGAAAAAATCGTCAGTGTCATCTTTGGGCTTTTCCAAATCGTCGGGAAGCACCACTGGCTTTACCTGCAGTTCCCACGTGGCGATATAGTGCTCTGGGTGTGCCATAACCTCCTTTCGCAGGCGATTGACGGTCTCGACAAACACCCTTCCAGCACCATGCCACTCTTTTGTCTGGGCATTCGTCAGGGCCACGAGTTGCATAAGGTTTCCGATGCCTTCACGCTTCAGCCTGCGTGCCACCCCGGCATATGCCGCACTGCCCTCCAGCACGGAGAGTCCGATGCTGCGCAGACGCGATGCTATCTGCATGGCCTGGACTTCGCTGCGTCCGTTCTCGAAATAGATATGCTCAGGAAACAGGGTGAGTTCTGACATAATTGCAAAAGTCTGGTTTTAGAAAGGAAGTTGCACTTTAAGTCGCAAATATACGACCTTTCTTCGAAGAAATAAAGAATTATGGATTTTTCTTTTGTATTTTTCGCTTTTACCCCTAACTTTGCATCTATATAACCCTTTATAACTCATCCATTCTATGCAAGAACTGGCATTAAAGTATGGTTGCAACCCCAACCAAAAACCTTCCCGCATCTATATGTCGGATGGCAGCGCACTTCCCGTAGAGGTGCTTTCCGGACGTCCGGGATACATCAATTTCCTGGATGCGCTGAACGCCTGGCAACTGGTGAAGGAACTGCGTGCTGCCACAGGACTTCCTGCAGCTGCAAGCTTCAAGCATGTGAGCCCTGCGGGTGCTGCCGTGGGTCTTCCCCTCACTCCTACCCTCCGCCACATCTATTTCGTGCCCGATTCTGTGGGGCAGGAGATGAGCGCACAGGCCTGTGCCTATGCCAGAGCCCGTGGTGCCGACCGCATGAGCTCCTATGGTGACTTCATCGCTCTGAGCGACGTGTGCGACCTCGACACCGCCCTGCTCATCAAGCCCGAGGTGTCGGATGGTGTCATTGCTCCTGCATATACCGACGAGGCTTTGGAAATCCTTCGTGCAAAGCGCAAGGGCACCTACAATGTGCTGAAAATCGACGCTTCCTATCGTCCCGCCCCCACAGAGTGCAAGCAGGTGTTCGGCATCACTTTCGAGCAGGGGCGCAACGAAATCGACCTTTCCTCCGACTCGCTCTTCGACAATATCCCCACTCGCGTGAAGGCCTTCAGCGAGGAAGCACGCCGCGACCTCAAGATTGCCCTTATCACACTGAAATACACGCAGTCGAACTCTGTGTGCTATGTGAAGGACGGTCAGGCCATCGGCATCGGTGCAGGGCAGCAGAGCCGCATTCACTGCACACGTCTGGCCGGACAGAAGGCTGATATTTGGTGGCTGCGTCAGCACCCGAAGGTGATGGGGCTCCCCTTTATTCCCGGCATACGCCGTGCCGACCGTGACAATACCATCGACATCTACATCTCCGAGGACCACGACGATGTGCTCAACGAGGGAGCATGGCAGCAATTCTTCACAGAAAAGCCTGAGGTGCTTACCCTTGAGGAGAAAAAGGCTTGGATTGCCGAAAACAGGGATGTGGCGCTAGGTTCCGACGCTTTCTTCCCCTTCGGCGACAATATCGAGCGTGCCCACAAGAGTGGAGTGGCCTATGTGGCACAGGCTGGAGGAAGCGTGCGCGATGACCATGTGATTGCCACATGCGACAAGTATGGCATTGCCATGGCATTCACGGGCATACGTCTGTTCCACCATTAATTCATCATACTTCTGCTTATATATCCGTTTCCGCTTATGACTATTCAGCGCCATGTGAGCGACGACGAGATGCAGCAGGCCATTCAGGGAGGCATCACCTTCAAGGGCTCCAAACTGAAAGGCCCGAAGCCTGAGGAGAAGGTGAAGACGAAGGCGAAGAAAAAGACCTACATCACGGGTACCCACGGTAGTGCCAGCGCAAAGCACAAAGCCGAAATAAGGCAGCGCAGGGCCAACCGTCATAAGAACAAATAAATAATCCATCGTCCGCTTATTTTACCGATATCCATACACGATTCATACAGGCCATGCGTGTTTTCCATATCCTGGAAGCGCATGGCCTGCTTTTTTGTGAGAAGGAAGAATGAGGGGAAAGTCATCCCGCACCTGCACGTCTGCCACAAAGGAACACGTTTACTTTAGGGGCTCCCTCCCTTAATGCAAATAAAACTCGCGGCACAGTTCGGAGTAGGCTTCGGAGCGGTGTCCGTCCTGCATGAGCACCAGCCCATCGCGCACCACAACTAGCGGGGAGGGTCCTTTGTGGAAATGCAGCAGTACGCGCCTCACGGGTTTCCGTTCCACGGTACGCACATCCGTAGCATGCAGGAGAGAAAGTCCATGGAGCGCACACAGGGCATGGAAAGTCCTCTCCGATGTCTTGGGGATAATGACAGCCAATCCCCCACCCTTCTTCAGTAGCCTCGCAGACACCGACACCAAAGCCTCGAAGTCCAGCCCTGCAAGCGTGTGGCGCGCTGAGGCACGCTGAGTGTCGGGAGGCAGGAGTGTCTCCTGGAAAAAGGGGGGATTGCTGACTATGAGGTCGAGACTTTCGGGGGATAAGGTTGGGGCATAGTCAAGAATGTCGGCATTCACCACACTCACCTGCCCAGAAAAAGCACTTGCAGCCACATTCTCCCCAGCCTGTACAGCAGCATCAGTGTCGATTTCTACGGCCTTGATGCGCAGCCCTGGATAGCGCTGTGCGAGCATTAATGCCACCAGCCCGCATCCTGCACCGATGTCCATGGCATCGAGTGCATCCCCGGCCTGCGTCCAGGCTCCCAGCAGCACGCCATCAGTGCCCACCTTCATCGCGCTGCGGTCATCGTGTATCCTAAATTTGCGAAATGTAAACATGCTGAATATTATATCATATATCGTTAAGGTTGTATGTGTGTTGCCTTCCTCCTACCTGCGGGCTTTCGGCCACTTCTGTCCGGAAAATCTCCCTTTTCCATGGGATTATTGGTCCGGGCAGAATAGAAAGTAAAGCGGGTAAGCTGGTGGCATGCTAACTTTTTTCTGCGAGAAAAGAAAGCAAAAGGAGGGAAATGGCCCCAGACCGATGCCCTGCACGATACACAGACACATACACTTCCCCCACCCTCCCTATACGGAAAAGGCTCACTCCGGGATGGAGCAAGCCTTATGATTGATTGGGAATGAAAAGAGAATGCTGTAGCAGTCAGTGAAAAACTTTTACTTAACCTTTGCTACGATGGCCTTGAAAGCCTGGGGATTGTTCACGGCGAGGTCAGCGAGCACCTTACGGTTAATCTCGATTCCAGCCTTGTGAAGGCCACCCATGAGCTGGGAATAGCTCATACCTTCCAGACGTGCGGCAGCATTGATACGCTGAATCCACAGAGCGCGGAAATTGCGCTTCTTGTTGCGACGATCGCGGAAGGCATAGGTAAGACCCTTCTCCCAAGTGTTCTTGGCAACGGTCCACACATTCTTGCGGGCACCATAGTAGCCGCGGGTAAGTTTCAGGATTCTCTTGCGCTTGGCACGAGATGCTACATGATTTACTGATCTGGGCATAGTAGATTGTTTTTTGATTGCCAGCGTCGGAAGGTTTCACGATCCGAACTTGCGGTGCTGGGCATTCGGTGAATAAATGACTGTTGGTAAGATGAATTTTGGGAATGAGCGAAGATTAACGCATGCAGAGGAGTTCACGAACCTGCTTTACGTTGGTACGGTCCACGATAGCCACGTGGTCGAGGTTGCGCTTCTGCTTCTTGGTCTTCTTGGTCAGAATGTGACTGTGGTAAGCGTGATGACGCTTAATCTTACCGGTTCCGGTGAGCGAGAAACGCTTCTTCGCGCCGGAATTAGTCTTTACTTTAGGCATTTGTAGTTGGATAAGTGATTAGTGAAATAAAGAGATATATACGGTGCGGTTGCGCATACCTGGCACAACGCGCTACTATTGAAAGGCGGCCGCGGATATCGCCGAAGGGAAGCGCCTTGCAGGATTATATTTAGTGATATGGAAAACTGGGGTAGTTCCTGCAAGAACTGGTTCGATGATGTATGTGTGTGGCCGGAATTCTCTGTTTGGTCAAAAGAGGAGGAGGCTCAGAAATCCTCGCCTTCCACCTTGGGACCCGTGTATTCCCTGCGTTCTTTTTGCTTGGGCTGCTTCTTCACGGGTGCTACGCTTTGCTGCTCCTGATTTTCGCTGTCGTTGTCGGCATCGTCATCATTGTCGGCTGCTTTTCTGGGGGCCGTCTTCTTGGGGGCGATGTACATTGTCATGCGTTTGCCTTCGAGCACGGGCATCGACTCCACCTTGCCATATTCCTCAAGGTCGTTGGCAAAACGCAGGAGAAGCACTTCGCCCTGCTCCTTGAAGAGGATGGAGCGTCCGCGGAAGAAGACGTAGGCCTTCACCTTGTCGCCATCGGAAAGGAAGCCCTTGGCATGCTTCAACTTGAAGTTGTAGTCGTGATCGTCAGTTTGAGGTCCGAAACGAATTTCCTTCACCTCAATCTTGACCTGCTTGGCCTTGAGTTCCTTCTGTCGCTTCTTCTGCTGATAGAGGAATTTGCTATAGTCGATCAATCTACAAACCGGGGGCTCGGCGTTGGGACTTATCTCCACGAGATCAACGTTCCTCTGCTGTGCAAGACGGAGCGCATCACGTGTGGGCATGACGGAACTTTCTATGTCATCGCCTACTATACGGACTTCGCGGGCACGAATCTGCTCATTGATTCTGTACTGCTGCTGTTTCTTGTCTGTCTTTTGTGGTTTCAAGTGTCTGATGCTTGTTGGTTTGTGACTGGATTTTCTGCTGTAACTCTGCCAAAACTTTGTTACGTTATAAATCGGAGCAAAATTACGGTTTTCCTTTTTTTTATCAAAGTTTTCGCCTTTGCTTTCGTCAAAAAAAATGCCATCCCTAGGATGTTATGTCTCCTGGGGATGGCAATACAGGGTAGTTCAGATGATAATTTCAGAAAATTCCGACAGGAGCATGTACCGACACTCCCTTAGCCATATCGCCGCAGGGGCGTTGGCCTGCGTCTACTTGAATTCTCCGAGCTGGCTCTCCACTTCGTCGTGTACGAGTTTGACAAACTCTTCCACACGCATGGCTACGGGCTCTCCGCCCTTTCCGCCTTGCACACGCACATTGACGGTGCCCTCTGCAGCCTCCTTCTCGCCCACGATGAGCATATAGGGTATGTGCTTCATCTCGTTGTCGCGGATTTTGCGTCCTATCTTCTCGTTGCGGTCATCGATGAGCACGCGTATATCCTCGGCCTCCAGCTGTGCCTTCACCTGCTCAGCGTAGGCATTGCTCTTTTCGGAGATGGGGAGCACCACCACCTGGTCGGGGGTGAGCCAGAGTGGGAAGTGTCCGGCCGTGTGCTCGATGAGCACGGCGACGAAGCGTTCCATGCTGCCGAAGGGTGCGCGATGTATCATCACGGGGCGGTGCTTCTTGTTGTCCTCGCCCGTATATTCGAGTTCGAAGCGTTCAGGCAAGTTATAGTCCACCTGTATGGTTCCGAGCTGCCAGCGGCGTCCCAGGGCATCCTTCACCATGAAGTCGAGTTTCGGTCCATAGAATGCAGCCTCACCGTATTCGATGTGTGCGGGAAGTCCCTTCTCAGCGCAGGCATCGATGATGGCCTTCTCGGCAGCTTCCCAGTTCTCCTCGGAGCCGATGTACTTCTCGCGGTTCACCTTGTCGCGGAGGGAGATTTGCGCTTCATAGTTGTCGAACTTCAGCGCCTTGAAGATGATGAGGATGATGTCCATGACTCTCAGGAACTCCTGCTTCACCTGGTCGGGACGGCAGAAGAGGTGTGCGTCGTCCTGCGTGAATCCTCTCACTCGTGTCAGTCCGTGGAGCTCTCCGCTCTGCTCATAGCGATAGACGGTGCCGAACTCGGCCAGCCGGAGCGGGAGGTCCTTGTAGCTACGCGGCTTCCAGGCATATATGGCACAGTGGTGGGGGCAGTTCATGGGTTTGAGCAGATACTCCTCGCCCTCTTCGGGTGTGCTGATGGGCTGGAAGGAGTCCTTGCCATACTTGGCATAGTGTCCGGAGGTAACGTAGAGATTCTTCGACCCAATGTGGGGTGTCATCACCTGCTGGTAACCGTAGCGCTTTTGTATTTTCTTGAGCACGTCCTCCAGCCGGAGCCTGAGGGCTGTGCCTTTGGGAAGCCACATGGGGAGTCCCTTTCCCACGAGGTCGGAAAACATGAAGAGTTCCATTTCCTTTCCGATCTTTCGGTGGTCGCGACGCTTTGCCTCCTCCAGGAGCGCAAGATATTCGTCGAGCATTTTCTTCTTAGGGAACGATATGCCGTAGACACGAGTCATCATGGGGCGCTTCTCGTCGCCTCGCCAGTATGCCGCGCTGACGCTCATCACCTTTGAGGCCTTGATGGGTGCCGTCGTCATGAGATGGGGACCACGGCAGAGGTCGGTATAGGCACCCTGCGTATAGGTAGTGATGTGTCCGTCCTGAAGTTCGGCAATAAGCTCGTTCTTATAGTGCTGGCCATGTTCGCCGAAGAATTTGAGGGCATCGTCCTTAGAGATGTTTTCGCGCACCAAAGCCTCCTTCTTCTGCTGGAGTTCCTGCATTTTCTTCTCGATTTTCGGGAAGTCCTCTTCACGAATGACCACACCCTCAGGTGGCATGACATCGTAGTAGTAGCCGTTTTCGATGGCAGGACCGATACCAAACTGTGTGCCAGGCCAGAGTTCCTGGAGAGCCTCTGCCATGAGGTGTGCAGAAGTGTGCCAGAAGGCATGTTTGCCTTCGGCATCCTCCCATTTGTAGAGGGCTATGGTGGCATCCTCGCAAATGGGGCGATTCAGTTCCTGCGTCTCGCCGTTCACTCCGCATGCCAGCACTTCCTGTGCGAGCCTGCCGGAGATGCTCTCGGCAATCTGCAATCCGGTAACGCCGCTCTCGTATTCGCGTACACTACCGTCGGGGAATGTAATCTTGATCATATCCTTGTTAATGTTCTTTAATGTTCTTCGGGTAAGGATGTTAGCCTCTCGCGAATACTTACCTTAGAATATTCGGCTAATCGTAAAATATTCGGCTAATGTGGCTAAATCGCGGCAAATTTACTAAATTATACGATACCTGCAAAATTTTCATGCACAAACGTGTGCATTCCGCTGCTTTCTACGCTGTAAGCGTGCTGCGGGAAGCTAGTTTCAAAGAAGAATCGGGAACCGGAGAATGAGGGAATGGGGCATCCCCCGGCCATAAGTCCTCCCCATAAGCCTACACGCCGGCTACACGTTGATGCCATACTCCTTATATATATACGCGTGTACGCGCGCGCGAGTAATTACAGTTAAGAAGTATCGTTTTGCAGGCATTAATCCTTAGGATGTACGTCCTTACCCCCTAACGCCGTACGTGCAGGGACCTTTGAACGTACGACCACAAGACGCCTGGACGTACGACTTCATCTTTTCTTCATCTTTTCTCCCTCTCCCCTATCCACATTTCCCTATTGCATACGAAAACCCCTGCCGACATCTCCCGATAGGGAAGTGTCGACAGGGATTGAAGAGAGGGATTATCTAACAATCAGGAGATTAATACCACTTCACATAGCACATGTCCTGACGGCTGGTAAGATTCTTGTGCTTGGGATACATGCGATAGGCCGAGCGATAGCTGCCTGCAACATCGATGTTGGCCTTCACCTCGAAGGTATAGAGATTGCCCTCATGGGAAACAACCTGCATGGGGAAGGTGCGGAACACGATGTCCTTGCCCGTCTCGGTATCGGTGCGGAGAATGACGATTTCTACGCCAATGGCATCCTCAAGGCCGCGCTCATCCACCACGAGGCGTACGGTAAACTCACGGTCGCTGACAATCTGGCCCGTCTCGTCGCATCCCAGACGCTCAACGGAAACAACACGGATTTCATCCCAACGCTGGGCCACGGTCTCCTTCCATGCAGCGATTTCCTTGGCCAAACGGTTGTCGTTGGCAGAAACCACAGCAAAGCGGTCGCGGAGCTTGTTGTAGAAGCGGTCGTAATAGTCGTCGAGCTGACGCTTCATGGTGTAGTGGGGAGCAATCTGGGCGATGCTGTTCTTCACCGTCTTTACCCAGCCCTCGGAATATCCCTGGGCATTGCGGCTGTAGTAGAGAGGAATGATCTCGTTCTCCAGGAGGCTGTAGATGGTGGCGGCATCGAGCTGGTCCTGCTGATCCTGGTTCTGATAGGTGCGCTTGTCGGTCAAGGCCCATCCTGCTCCAGGACGATAGCCTTCATACCACCATCCGTCGAGCACGGAGAGATTCACAACACCGTTCATCAGGGCCTTTTCACCGGAGGTTCCGGAAGCCTCAAGAGGACGTGTGGGGGTGTTCATCCAGATATCCACACCGCTCACAAGACGACGGGCGAGCTCCATGTCGTAGTTGTCGAGGAAGATAATCTTGCCGATGAACTCCGGGCGATGGCTGATTTCGTGGATTTTCTTGATCAGACCCTGTCCGGCACCGTCGGCGGGGTGAGCCTTGCCGGCGAAGAGGAACTGTACGGGATACTGGGGATTGTTGACAATCTTGGCCAGACGGTCGAGATCGCTGAAGAGAAGGTGGGCACGCTTGTAGGTGGCGAAACGACGGGCGAAGCCAATGATCAGCGCATTGGGGTTGATCTTGTCGAGCAGGCTCACCACGCGGGCAGGATCGCCCTGATTCTTCAGCCAATTGTCACGGAAGCGGTCGCGGATGTACTTCACCAGCTTGTTCTTCAGTGCCATGCGCGTCTCCCACACCTCCTTGTCGCTCACTTTGTAGATATTCTCCCAGATGCTCTGGTTGCTCTGGTCCTTGATGTGGGCGGGGCCGAAGTACTTCTTGTGGAGGGCCTTCCACTCATGGGCACACCATGTGGGATAGTGAACACCATTCGTCACGTAGCCTACATGGCTCTCCGTGGGATTGAGGTCGTAGATTTCGGCATACTCGTCATGGGTAAGAATCTGATGTTCGCGTGCAGGCTCCTCAGGCATATAGCCAGGCCAGATGGAAGCAAACATGCGCTCGCTGACCTTTCCATGCAGCCAGCTGACTCCGTTCACCTCCTGGCAGGTTTTGCACAGGAAGGTCGACATGCAGAAACGCTCGCCCTTGTCGGCGGGGTTCTGGCGGCCGAGTCCCATGAGTTCGTCCCAGGATATACCGAGCTTCTCGGCATAGTGTCCGAGATACTTGCTGGCCAGGCCTTCGTCGAAATAATCGTGGCCTGCGGGAACAGGAGTGTGTACCGTGTAGAGGCTGCTGCTGCGCACGAGCTCAAGAGCCTCGCCAAAATTCAGACCGCTCTGCACGTAGTCGGCAAGACGCTGGAGGTTGGCAAGGGCGGCATGGCCTTCATTGCAATGGTAGACATCAACCTTGATGCCGAGTTTCTGAAGCGTCAGGATACCGCCGATACCGAGCAGATACTCCTGCTTCATGCGGTTCTCCCAGTCGCCGCCATAGAGGGCGTGGGTGATGCCCTTGTCGAACTCGGCATTCATCTCATTGTCCGTGTCGAGGAGATAGAGCGTCACACGACCTACATTGACCTTCCACACCAAAGCATGGACGGTGAAGGTGCTGAAGGGGACATCGACCACCACCTGCTTGCCTTCTGCATCGAGTACGCGCTCGATGGGCATGCGGTCGAAATCCTGGGGCTCATACTTGGCTATCTGCTGGCCGTCCATCGAGAGGGTCTGCGTGAAATAGCCATAACGATAGAGGAAGCCGACGGCTGTCATGTCGACATTGGAGTCCGAAGCCTCCTTCACATAGTCGCCGGCAAGGATGCCGAGACCGCCGGAGTAGATCTTCACATTGTGGTTCATGCCGTACTCCATACAGAGATAGGCAACGCTGGCACGATCCGTACGCTTGGGCTCGTCCATGTAATCACGGAACTGCTTGTAGACGCTGTTCATGCGTGCCACGAGATCCTTGTCGGCGCTCATCACCTTCAAACGCTTGTAGCTGATGCGGTTGAGGAGCTCTACAGGATTCTGCTGAACCTCGGTCCAGATTTTGGGATCAAGGCTCTTGAAGAGTTCGAGAGCCTCCTGATTCCAGCAGAACCAAAGGTTGTGAGCCATTTCATCGAGGGGTTTCAGCAACGTGGGGATGTGGCTTTTCACAGTCACCGTGCGCCACTGGGGCTGATTGGCATTTGTGATGTTGATCATTTTTATAAAAGATGAAAATTAATTGTTCGATTGACAGTTTGCACAATTGACGAAATGCACAATTGTCGCAATGAAGGGGTGGAGCCGACACTCCGGAAACCGAAAGGCGGCACTCCCAAAATATTATATTATTATATGTACGCGTAAATACGCGATGTGAGCGTGCATCCACACCATGTACTATGTACTATGTGCTATATGACGCACGTGCTCCGTATGCGCATGGCGATGCAGGCAGCAAAGCAGCCGTCATTTCCTGAGCGCGAAGTCGTAGGCTTCGTAATAGTACTTGATGAAGTTCTTCCACTGCGCTTTGGTGGCAAACTTCGAGGCACTGCGACGCATGTTTTCTGCTTCTGTGTGCGAAGCGTTGAGCACGGTCTCAATATTGTCGCAGATGGCAGAGGCACACGCGTGATAGTTGCGGTCGTCACGACGCAATACGGCAACACCGTCCTCTATCGTGCCTTCGCGCCCCAGCACCTCGTTCACCCACTGTCCGAAACCGCTCAGGTCGGTAGTGATGCAAGGGGTCTTGAACGCCACGCTCTCCAGCGGGGTGTAGCCCCACGGCTCGTAGTAGGAGGGATAGATGGTGAGGTCGTTGGCAGTAAGCATATCGTAGTAGTGGAGGTCGAAAATGCCGTCATGACCGTCAAGATAGCATGGCACGAGCATCACCTTCACATTATCGGCCGTACCGTTGAAGAGACCCAACTGCTTGATGAGGCAAAGTATACGGTCCTCGTTCAGATTGTAGAGGTCGTGGGTAATCATCGGAGTGTCGAGCGGTGCTGCGGGAAGCGTGAAAGTGCCATCCTGAAAGCCCTGCAGACGCTCCTGCACATCCTTGCGGGGACCGAAGAGCCAGCAGGGTACTTCTATGAGCGACACCACCTTGCGGGAACTGCCCTGCAGGCGGTCGCGCAACTGGCGCATGGCTTCAAGATAGACGTCGAAACCCTTGCAGCGGAAATCATTGCGCCCGGAGGTGCTGATGATGAGCGTATCTTCGGGGAAGGCTTCGCCGGTAAGGGCAGAAGCTGTCTGAAGGATTTTCCGACGCGCATCGCGACGCTGACGGGAGAATGCCGTGGCCTTGGGCACGAAGTCCAACTCGAAACCATTGGGGAGCACCACATCGGCCGACTTTCCGAGCAACTGCAGGCATTCACGGTCGGTGAAGTGGCTCACCGTGGTGAAGCAGTCGGCACGCCATGCACTCTGCTTCTCGATGCTATGCTTGGCCTCCATGTTCAGTTCGGCTGCCATCTGGTCGCCATCGTAGCCATGAAAATATTCATAGAGCAACTTGTTGTTGCCGCTGATGGAGCGTCCGATACTCGTGGCATGGGTGGTGAAGATGGTTTTCACCCCGGGGCACTGCTGCTTGAGGAAGAGCATGCCCAGTCCGCTCATCCATTCATGAGCCTGGTATACCACCTTCTTCTTCTCAAAATGCTTCTTGACGACAATCTCCACAAACTTTCCTGCTGCATAGGAGAACATGCTGCTTTCATCATAGTCGCCATAGGCATGCAGGCTGTCCACCTGGAAATCCTCCCATGCCTTGGCATAAATCATGTCCTTCTGCGCGTAGAACCCACGAAAATCCACCAACACGGCAACGGGCTGTCCCGGCACGGTCCAGCGCCCTATACGCACGCTGAAACCCTCGCGCTTGGCATCCATGCGCCATTGCTCATGCAGCTTGGGATCCTCGCGAAACAGAGGATTCTCTTTTCCTGCCCAAATGTCAGGACCAATAAACACAAGGTGGTCTCCAAACCGCTCCTTCAGTGTCTTTGCACGACTCGAAAGAACAGTATAGATACCGCCTACCTTATTACAAACCTCCCAACTGGTCTCGAATATCACGTCGGGCAGATTCAAAATCTTTGCCATATAATGTTTGCTACAATCGTTTGCCATAATCCCGCCACACAGAAACAATGCATCGCAAAAGCAACGCACCAAGGATGGGTACAGCCCGAAACACTGCATTCCGACAAGGCACTGATGCCTCATGGAACACTTCATGCTATCCCTAACACGCTGACATTCCCGTCAGATAAAAAAGTATAGGAACTACTTCCTGTTCTTCCTCAAGAACGTACCTTTATGCTTATTTGTCCTCTGAACGCACGGGGATTTCTCTGTTGATTACGGGTGCAAAATTACGTTTTTTTTCACACATAACGTGGAAAACGTGCAGGTTTTTCCACTTTTTCGCTGTAAATCAACACGTTTTTTCACCTTTCAGCATCGCGGCGGAATGTTTTGGCAAGTCAACTTCAGCAATTTGACCGAAATTTGTACACACAGCCTTCTGCATGAGCAGGTTTTAAGAGTGTCGGAACGACTGCAAGTCTGACAACTCTATCTACTAAACGGCTATACCACACAACTTTACACTGAAATACGGAAGTGGCAAGGCCTCCCTACCCTCTCTTCCTGAAGCAAGGCAAAGCTTCCCCTACCAGCCCATTGTGGCCTCCTTATATAATAATATTTGGGGTACGACTGGGGAACAGAAGGGATGGGGGCGGACCGGAACCTTAAATAGGGATTGTCGTTTAATTCCGAGGAATTGATATTGGTTGACGAGGGTATGCCATCAGAGGCTGCTCTCGTCTGCTTTTTTTCTGCGTTTTGTCGTTTTTTGAGCTGTTTTTTATTTCGTCAGGACACAATTATCCCTTGCATGAGGAATAATGTTTGACAGATATGCGGCTAGGCAGCCTGGCTGAGTTCTCCTTTTAGGGTTCACCATCAGGAGCAGGGTTTTCACCATCAGGAGGAGTGTTTTCACCATCAGGAGCAGTGTTTTCACCATCAGGAGCCTGCCCTGAGCCA
>CAMGOT010000046.1 GCA_946060685.1 uncultured Bacteroidales bacterium | reverse complement strand
CAGATATTCAACGGGCAGAAAGTCCGCACCGTATGGAATGCCGACGAGGAGAAATAAATGACGGGGAAACCTGCAACATAGAGCAAAGCATCTGCCCTTTTTGTGAGGGCCGGCAAAAACAGGAGATGAGCATATGGACTGCTGCGTAAAGGCCAAAATAGGGAGAAAATTGCCATAATGGCAACTCCGAAAGGGATATTTACGCATTTTTAGGGCATGTATGCAGGTGCAAGCCGATAAAAAATGTATATTTGCACACCGAAATCGGACTTTTGCTTTTAAAACAACACGTATGAGGCGAGTTTTGCTGACAAAAAGCAAGGAAATGAGCATACGTCCTCAAGTAGAATAATTGATGTAAAGAAAGTAGACTAAAACAAAAAAATATAAAGAAATGACAAACTACACACGTTTCGCTGCCAGTATGCTTTTGGCAGCTGTCGGTGTGCCATCGTTTGCCCAGACTGCTACTGCAACGCTGGCCGATGTGCTGCCCGGGAAATGCGGCATGTCCGCCGTTTACGACCGCGTAAAGCAGATGCGCCACAAGCAGGTGCAGAAGAATGCGCAGGCAAGCGGGGTGGCAGCTTGGCGCGCGGCCGCCGAGGATGCCGGCATGGGCGAGTTTGAGGACTTCGGATGGCTCTCTGCCCCTAATGGCGAGTATTGGTACTATACCGTCAACTATCGCTACATCGATGTTGGTGGTGAGGATTCCTGGTTCAAGGACCTCAGCATCTCGGGCTTCACCCTCAATGTTTATGACACGGCCTGCAAGTTGGTGGGAACCGTGGATGCCGACCTTCCGCTCCTCGACGATGAGATACGTATCAGTGCCATCGACTTCTCCGATGTGCTGACCAAGAAGTTCTTCAATGTAGACAATAATTATGAAGTCATGGTGCTGGTGAATGCCAACACCCCCAAGTCTATCAACAACGTTCGGACTTACGCCTATTCCATCACCACGAAGGAAGGCAAGTCGGAGCCTGTGGCCACACTCGACGGTATGATGGTGGCAAGCATCGATGCCTCGCCGGACCAATGGGCAGAGAACTACTATCTCGTGTTCGACAATGACGGCTACGCCAATCCCGACGGCACTTTCACCCCTGCCACGGGTACCCCGCAGGAGAATGCCGTGCGCGGACAGCGTTTCACCATTTTCAAGAAGGCGGGCTACAGCGGCGGACCCTCTGAGGTGGACTGCCTGGATGTCACGGCCGATGAGGCAAACTATAGCGGCGGACTTCCCATTCTCATCCAGAAGCAGGGCTCTACCCTGTATATTGCCAAGACCGGCTACGAGAAGCCTTATCTCGTCGACCCGTATGACTATACGAGTATGGAGGTTACGCCCGACAACCATCTCGTCATTACCCTCTACACCTTGCCGCTCGACAGTTATGGTACCGTCAAACTGGAGGAGAAGTGCAAGACGAGTATTGCCATGACCGAGAATCCCAGCGAGGATGTGCCCTTGCGCTTCTATGGCGTGGGAACGCTGGACTATATGAACGATATGCAGATTGGAGCCGACGGCATGCCCACCTATACGGTGGTGGCTGAGGATTACCATATCTCCACCGACGGCAGCTATTACTCCTTCTACCAGTATGATGCCGACGGCCAGTTGCAGAGGTCCGTCTTTGACGATGCCAACAATTTCTTCAGTCTCAGCCCCATCGACGGGCATCCTGAACAGATGCTCTTTGTCACCCGCGATGAGAATGATGTGTTCGGCTTCCATTTCGTGAATATGGACAACTTTGAAGAGGTGCTCTCCCTGCCTGCAGCCTATGAGGAGAACACCCTTACCAGTGCCATCGACCGCGTGCCTGCCCCAGGCGGCAGCTACGACTATGTGGTGCGCATGGGCATGACGGAGAAGAATGCCGACGGACATCTGTGCGAGTGCATCAATGTGTTCCATGCCGATGGAAGACATGCCTATAAGCGCCTGCTCTATTTGGGTTCGGATGTGGCCATGGCTATCCCCAATATCGTGGGCAATGTGCTCAATCCCTATTTCATCAACACCGACGACCAGCGCGAGTACTTCTTCCTGGTGGCAAGATATACGGGTGTCTCCTCGAAGACGCGTACCGAACTGCTCGTGGTGAATGATGCTGGAGAGACCGTGTTCCGTGTGCTTCCCGATGAGAGCCAGGGTTCCATCACCCGTGTGTGGACTTTCAATTCAGAAACCGACCCGAGGCTCGTCATCGTGTACCGCAAGCCGGACTATGAGCACTACTACACCGAAATCTATCCCCTCCCCATGACGAATTTCGCCGGCGGTACGGGAACTCTTGACGACCCCTATCAGATTGCTACCGTGGGCGACCTGCAGCAAATCTACAAGTACCCCGAGGCCCATTTCAGTGTAGTGAGCGATATGGACGGCTCCCTGGCCACCTTGCACGGTTCAAGCATGCAGTTCAAGGGCACGCTGAAGGGCAATGGCCACGTCATCAGCAATCTCTGTCTTGCGGGCAGCAACTGCAGTCTGTTGGGAAATATCATCGGCGATGGTGAGAGCGAAACGCCCAATGTGTCCGACCTTACCTTTGCCAATGTCACCCTTTCCCCTGAGGGTACAGGTGCTGCCGGACTTCTGGCACAGTCAGCCCTGCAGGGCAAGGTGGAGAATGTCCATGTCTATGGCATGAAGGTACTCGGCGACAACTTCAACGGCAACTTCGGCGGACTTTTGGGCTCGGTGAGCGTCATGTCGAAAGTCAATGCCTGCTCCGTGCAGGATGCAGCCTTCAGCCTGCCCACTTCGGAGAGTGTGGGCGGAATCTGTGCCTCCCTGCGCACATCGTCGGCCGTCAATGCCTGCAATTTCTCCGGTACGGCACAGGCGAGATGCGTGCTTGGCGGTATTGTGGGCGAAGTCTATGAGAGCGGAAGTCTCTGCAGCATCACTAACTGCCATGTGAATGCCGGCTTGACTGCCGAACACACCGTAGGTGGCATTGTGGGCAGCGACAATCATAACCAGATTGCCCACAATATCGTGGAAGGCAGCCTGACATCGAGCAAGGGTTCGAAATGGAACGGACCGTGTATCGGTGGTGTGGTTGGCGTGCTGGAAAAATCCGTAGCCGGAAAGGTGGAAGACAATGTGGTGAACCTCAGTGCCCTGAACTTCATTCCCAGCACAGAGAGCGGCTATGCCTATGAGACTGCCCATCGCGTGGTGGGAATGTCGATCTACAACGAGTATGGCGAGGAGACCGACGACGGACTGAGCGGCAATTATGTGGTGGACAATATTTCCCCCATTTCCTCAAAGGATCTCTATGCCGGTGCTACGGGTACGGAGGGCGAGAGCATTGCTGCTGCTGGCCTGACGAAGGATTTCTTCAGCGGACTCGCTTATGCCTACGGCGATACTTCCGATTCGCCTTGGACGGGCAATGCTGTTCCTGCATTGTATTTCGAGAACAAGGCCATGGGACTTGTGGCTGTTTCCCGTACGATTGAGATGGAAGCCAATGCCACGGGCGAGATGTTCTTCGTGGCTCCGGGCGGAAAAGGCGACGACATTCAGGTGAGCGTCCCCGACAATGAGGTCATTGACGTGGCGTATATCGAGAATCGCGGCAACAGCAAGGTTGTGGCATTCGAGACCGTGAAGAGTGGCGAAGTGACCGTCACTGCCACCTGCGGAATCTACACTGCCCAGTGTGTGGTGAAGGTGAACCAATGGCTGACCACAGGCATCGATGCTGCCGTGGCTGACGTCCAGCCATTGCTCGGCTTCGATGGTATGAACCTTGTAGCCGGCCGTGCTGATGCCACCATCAAGGTTTGCGATGCCAGCGGACGAATGGTAGCCGCTGGTGCTGGAGCCTTGAGCGTAGGCCAGCTTCCCTCCGGTGTCTATGTCGCCGTTTCGGGCAATACTTCCTTAAAGTTCATCGTGCGCTAAGTTTTTGGCAAATATATTTGGGCCGCACGTCCGCAATATGCGGGTGTGCGGCTTCTTCTATCATCTTTCGAAAAGAACATTCCTTTCAAGGTGGGTTCTATAAATTCGCTTTGTCAGATTTTGGAGTTGTTTTCGATACCTGATTGTAAGCCAAAGAGGGAGCGTAGCGAGCTACGTGACCGATTTTGCTTACAATCAGGGCCGAGGCAGCACCCAAAAGATGGCAAAACGTTAATCCATGATTATTTACTCCTTTTAACGGTGGGAATTTATAGAACCCACCTCAAATGTCCCCCCCAACCCTTAGTCAACATTGATTATGATAAAGAAAATTTTGATGGCATTGCCGCTTTGCTTCGGATTGCAGGCATCGGCACAGAGCATATTCGTGAAGGCTGCAGGCGGACTGGGCAGCCAATGGGGAGCATCGGGAAGCGTGGGTGCTGCCAAAATAGCGCTTGGCTATGAGTATGAGTTCAGCCAGGTGATTGCCATTGCCCCCAGCATCGGCTTCACTACCCGAGGATGGCAAGCCGCTGATGTGCAGACACCTGATATGAGCTTTGATGCCGACGGCAACATGCTTGATGCCGACGGACGCATCACCCTCAATCCCGCCGAACAGGCACAACGTTTCATGACGGATGCCGACGGTCGCCCCCTGGCACCTCTCTACAGCATGATGCATCGCACCTATACCACCAATTATGTGCAGCTCGACATTCCCCTCAATTGCTATTTCCGTACGGGAGAGCATCGCTATGTCGTGGCTACAGCCGGAGTGTGGGGGGCTGTAGGTGTGGCAGGAAAGCGGAAGACGGAGGGCGACGGATTTGCTGCAGGAGGCAGGAAAATCAAATACACTGACAAAGTGTTCAGCCTGGACGGTGCAAGGAGATTTGATGTCGGACTGAAAGCAGGAGTAGGGTATCAGTTTCCTTCCAGTCTGACACTGAATGTGGAAGGTGAGTTCGGACTTCTTCCCACCAATCAGAAGGGTGTTCGGCCCGAAGGAACCGACCCTATGCTCTTTCTTGCCAAGGACCCGTTTGCCGGAAAGAGCGGCAGAAGCTATGCCGTCAGCATCACCGTAGCATACAGGCTCAACAAGTCCCGTTGGCGTGAAGATTAAAATGTGAAAACGTCAAAAATTTGTATAATGTAAAAAAAATAAAAGATTTGCTTTCGCAAAGTTTGCCAAAAAGCGGGAAAACCTTACTTTTGTAGAATTAAATCCCTTAAAGGGCAAATAATGGGCTGGAAAGTATTCCCCCCTTATCCGTATTTGCCTTGTCAGTATTTACCAAATCAAATCCCTACAACTATTAGAGAAATGTCTACTTTACGCAGTTTTCTGGTCATGGCGATGATGATTGTCTGCCAAATGACCTTCGCACAGGACGTTGTGACCCGGCGCGATGTGGCGTCTGCACCGCGTTTCAATGGCACGGCCTCTGCCGTTGCCCAGACTTCAGAACTCACTGAAGGCGAGTGGGTGAGCATGGGAACGGGCCGCTGGCGCGATGACTTCGTCACGCGCATCTTCAACGTGGAATGCCTGGAGATGGATGTGGAGGTTCGCAAGAACGATGCCTATCCCGGTGTCTACCGCGTCATGGCTCCCTATTTGAACTATCCTTACGAGTCGTACCAGGAGATTGATCCTGAATCGTATGTCGACATTCATGCCGAAGATCCCGAGCATGTGTACTTCGAAAGTTATAATACGGGCCTGGACCTCGATGGCTCGGGTGCTCTCCTCATCAACTCCATTGCCGGCTACATCGTGGAGCATGAAGGCTTCGACAAGGCTGTGGCGGATGGCTCATGCGGCATTCTGGAGGATGGGGTGGTGCTCTTCGGCCAGAACACGCTGCTCGTGCGCAATGAGTTTGGCGATGCCAACCAGTGGCTGTATGCCAACATGAATTTTGGCGGCTATAAGACGGGATTCCGCCTTGTACTCCCCGATGCTCCCGACCTTGAACTCTTCATCGACATTCAGGGTGTCAACGAGGCTAAGGACAAGCTCAATGTCCTCTTCACCGTGGGAAAGGATTGCGAGAAAGTGCGCGTGGCCATGATGCCCGGCAAGGCTACCAATGCCGACTGGCAGGACATCCTCGACGGCAAGGCACCCTATCAGGATATCACCTCAACTCAAGTCGTCGCCTTCGACTATCCCGCCGACGGCGTATATTCCTTCTATGCCATTCCGTATCTTGAAGGCAAGGACCGCAGAGTCACCTATCTCACCAAGGAGCTGACATTCCAGAACGTAGGATGGCGCAAACTGGGCTATGCCACCTATACTGAGGGCTTCCTTGCCGACATCGAGAACGGCGGTCCTATTCAGGGCATAGAGCCTGTGACCTATAGTGTGGAGGTAGAGGAAAGCACGGAGAATCCGGGTTTCTTCCGCCTCATAGACCCCTATGGCGACAACTATCCTTATTCCACGAAGAACGATTACGACTACACACGCCATTATTATATGGAAATCGATGCCACCGATCCCGAGTGCGTGTCAATCAGGAAGATGGCCGATGGCTGTGGCTACAATTTCGGAGTGGGTATGATGGTGCTGTGGTCGAGAGCCGACCGCGAGCTCACCGACCGTGGAAAGACCAAGGAGGAAGTGAAGACGATGGGACTGTTTGGAAAATGCGAGAATGGTGTCATCACCTTCCCCGACGAGACGCTCCTCATCACCTTCCCTGATTTCTACGAATGGCCTTATTGGACCAATGCCACGGGAAAATTCCGCGTCGTGCTCCCCGAGGGTGCTGGCATCGGAACCATGGAGGCTGATGCCGAAGCCGGTGCTGAGCGCGAGGAAATCTTTGACCTCAACGGACGTCGCGTGAAGCGCGATGCCATGACCTCCGGCATCTACATCGTACGCCAAGGCGCACGCACGGTGAAGACAATCATCAGATAATCCTTTTTTTCTTTTGCAAGGGTCGGGCTGCTGGTGGTGAATCAGCAGCACGACCTCTCGCCTTTTTTCTATGCTCCCTGATGAGGGAAAAGGAGTTGGGAAACACAAAATACCATATACATTTTAATTATTTACAAACTAAACACAAACCAGTATGAAGAATTTTTCTACACTTCTTCTCGGCCTCGCCCTTGCCGCTACGGCATCGGCTGAGGAAAAGCCTGTTCTGGTGACTACCTTCCCCTCGCCCGTGCCTGCCACTACCGGGGTGAAGCCGGCACTGCCCCTGCATGCGCCGCTCAACCAGGAAAAGGAGTTGGGAACCCTGGTCTATGCATCCAGTCAGTCTGACCTCTGGAACGAGCCCGGACTAGTACGTTTCTACACGTCGAATTACTACGAGCAGGAGAAACTCAGCATTGCCGCATCGTCCGACGATGATGTGATAGCACCCCGTACCACATATTTCGGCGGTACTATCTACAAGGATGAGGAGGGCAACAAGTCGTATCTGGCCTACAATGCCATCAACTACGATATGGGCTACACCTATCCCCAGTATTTCTACAGCATTGACCTGGAGACGGGTGAGCGTACGCAATTGGCCGACCTGACCGAAGTCAAGAACTCCTGGCTGGTCGTTGACGGTATGGCACAGAATCCCGTGGACGGAAAACTCTATGCCACTGTACGCGCCACCGATGGTCTCTATTCGCTGTATGGCACCGTCAATCCCAAGAACGGCGAATTTACGCTGATGGGTGAGATGGACCACTGGTATCCCGATATCGCCTTCGATGCCGACGGTAACCTTTATGGTATACGTTCTTCACTCAAGGAGACGGGAGAAACCGATGAGTATGGCAATCCGTATTATGAGGTGAAGGGTTCTGTGCTTGCAAAGCTCAATCCCGAGAATATGGAAGAGACAGAATTTGTCAGCCTTACGGCGAACGACCAGAACTTCCAGATGTGGTGGAACAACACCTTCACCATCGACTACACTACGGGTGAGTTCTGGGGGTTGCTCTGCGACTACAACGGTTTGGGATGGTCTCAGGGTGTCTATAAAATCAATCCCGAGACCGGTGAACTGACGGGCTATGGCAGCAGCTATAGCGTGTGTGCCGGTATGGCCATCCCCTACGTAGAAGCCGACAGCCGCGAGGCAGCCTATAAGGTGAGCAATGTTTCCTCCACCTTTGGCGAAAAGGGTGCCAGCGTCACCCTCACCTGGACCAACCCCACCACGCAGTGGAATGGTGAGGAATTGAAGGAACTGGCAGAAGTGCGCATCTTCCTCGATTCTCCCGATGCTCTTCCCTATGCCATCGTTCCTGCCGAAGGAAAGATGGGCGAGGAGATGAGCTGGACCGATGAGGATCCCGGCCAGGGCGTACGCACCTATTATATCGTACCCTGCCGCAAGGAAGGCGAGAAGGGTGTGCCCGAGAAATGGGATGCATGGGGTGGTGCAGATATGCCTGCAGCACCGGAATATGTGCAGGCCCAGAGTCTTGGCACCAGCATACAGATTGAATGGCCTGCATCCGTCAGCGGCTCGCACGGAGGATGGCTGGATGTGGACAATGTGACCTATACCGTCACCCGCTATCCCGATGAGGTGGTTGTCGCTACCGGACTCACCGAGTGCAAGTATGTCGACAACAGCATGCCCCAGGTGAACAACTATTCTTATGAGGTGGCAGGCGTTTCGGTAGCCGGAACCGGTGAGGGACAGGAGTCGAATTCTGTCATGGCAGGTCCTGCCTACGACCTTCCTTTCAGCGTCACCATCGATACGTATGAGAAGGGTGAAGCATGGACCATTGTCGACAACAACCAGGATGGCACGCGCTTCTGGTATAGCTCCTACGCTCCTACGGGCTTGATGCTCTACACCAACAAGCCCGGCGAGAGCGACGACTATGCCATCTCCCCCGCCGTCAAGCTGGAGAAGGACAAGTTGTACAAGGTGGATATGACCATCAATATCAACTATCCTTACGATGAGGAGGACTTCCCTGACAATCTCCACTCCTTCGACTTCACCGCCGGCCAGGGCATCAGCGCCGAGGCACAGAGCCTCGTGTTCTATTCTGAGCGCGACTTCAAGAATCCTCAGTACGGCAGCATTGCATCCAACCATTTCACCGGCTATTTCACCGCTACCGAGACCGGCGACTGGAACATCGGTCTGCACTGGCTCACGAAGAATGTCTACGACTGGATCACGCTGGAGCAGTTCTCCATCTCTGAGGTGTTCGACAACGACCTTGCCATCTCCAAGTATGAAGCTCCCGCCTTTGCCACGGCCAACACTCCCGGTGAATTCTATGTGGAAGTGACCAATGTGGGCAACAATACCAGCGGTGCCTATACCGTGCAGGTTCTCCGTGAGGAAGGTGAAGAAGCTGTCCTCATGGGCGAAGCTACCGTCACCGATGCCATGAATTTCGGCACCACACACCGCGTATATGTTCCTGCCGTCAGCCCCGTCACGGGTATTCTCAAGACCTTCGCACGCCTCGTCTACGATGCCGACCAGAATCTCCGTAACAACGAGTCGGCTGTAGTGGCTGTGACGTTCGACAAAGAAGGTACCGTGCCCTTCAACAGCATCTTCAATTCCGGTGTCGACCTCTGTATCGATACCCGTGTGCCCATCTCTTCCTTTGGCCAGTACAGCACTTGCCAGAGCATCTACTATCCTTCTGACCTCACCAAAAAACTGGAGGGCGGCAAGATGACCATCAGTCGCGTGGGCCTTTCCTACGATTCCAATGAGGGTGGTACCTTCAGCGACTACAATGTGAAGGTATACCTCAACACCACCGACAAGACCCAGTACCAGTGTACGGAATGGAACACCAAGACTGAAGTTTCCGAATGGGTGGACTTCGGCGAGTGCTGCTTCGACGGTGTGGTAAGCACGGTAGAGGGTACAGGCAATGTCCTCGCCTTCAACCTCGACAAGGAATTTGAGTACGATTTGAGCAAGAACCTCGTTGTCACCTTCGTGAAGGAAGCTCCTCTGCCCGACAACCAGTTCCCCGTCATCTTCAACCACTATGCCAACGAGGATAATGGCTATGGCACCACCGTCCGTTCGCTCTTCAAGGATGGCAAGGCTCCGTTCAATTTCGACACCACGAGCGTCTTCGGCAAGCTCTTCCTCCCCGTGCTCCATGTAGCAGCCAATGAGCTCTCCGTGGGCATCAACGAGGTATCGTTCGGATCTGCCATGAACTACGATGCCCAGGCAGGAATGCTCCGCGGATTGGGCAAGGGTCGTGTAAGCGTCTACAGCGTCAGCGGACAGCTCATCAAGCAGACTGAAGTGACCGACGGACAGACCAGCCTCAACCTCCAGGGTGGACTCTACATCCTGAAGTTCGCAGGAAACGACGGCCAGGCTCAGACGATGAAGATTCAGGTGAAGTAAGATTCCCTGAGCAACAATATTAATATTGAGTACAAATGCTTTAGAGTGCAGCAAGACAAACGCCTTGCTGCACTTTTCTAACAAAATTCCCAAACTTATGAACAAGATATTTCTTTCCACAGTCCTTGCAGTTCTTGCCCTTCCCACCTTCGGTCAGGAAGTGAAGAGCCGCACTGCTGTGGCTCCCCAATCCTCCGGCACGCTCTCTCCCGTCAGTGTGGCCCGCAAGGCTGCCGGCCCCAAGCTCGTCAGTGCCCGGAAGGCTGTCTCTGCAGAGACCTCTGCAGCCTGGATTCTCGAATACGGTGAGCGCGTGGATGTGTTCAGCGAGGATTTCTCCAAGATGACTACGGGTAGCATCGGAAAGCCCGACCTCGACACCGACATCCTCATTGCCAATCCCGAATCTCCCTGGACCAACGTTAACCCTGCCTACACCGACCAGCCCGGATGGGGCGCATGGGCGGCTTATCCCGCAGGAGGAGCCGTGGCAGTGTTCGACGAGGAAGGTCTGGAGGACTATGCGCATATCAACACTCCCAGGCTCGACCTCTCGGCCAATGACGGCGTGGCTGTGCTGGAGTTCCGCGCACGCACCAACAAGAAGAACAATTCCACGCTGATCGTTGAGGCGGCAGAGACCTACAACATGTCGCCTACATGGAAGATTATGGAGGAGGCCTACATGGATTTCGACGTCACTCCCGAGTGGCAGACCTATCAGTTCGTGTTCCGCGGCTGCGAGTCCTCCACCATCTTCAACATCGTGCCCCAGTCTTCTCCCTCCATTTATTTCGACGACCTCAAGGTGTTCCAGGTGAAGCCCTATATCGGCATGCCGAAGACATTGCCCCATTCTGACTATAAGGGCGATAGCTTCACTGCCAACTGGAAACCCGTGGAAGGTGCCGATTATTATCTCCTGAGCGTCAAGGAGTACAATGCTGAGCTGGAGCAGTGGGATGAGTTCATCGACGAGGCAAAGGTGGAAGGCACTTCCTTCGTGGTGTCGGAAACCAAGAGCGGCGTCAACTATTCCTATACCGTATATGCCGTGAAGGATGGCCACACCTCGCTTCCCGGCGATGAGGTGTTTGTGGTCGATCTCGCAGCTCCCGTCATGGGCGGGACCACGCTCACCGGGACGGGCTATCATGCCGAGTGGACTGAGGTTCCCAGTGCAGAGGTCTATAACTATTGGGCGCTCAATGAGCGTGTGGCTAAGGAGGACGGCAAGTTCTACGTCACGAAGTGCGACTTCGACAATGTCTTGCTGGCCGACGGTTCAGAGCCTACCATGAATCTTGGCGATGAGCCTTTGGCTTATGATGATACCTATGTCTTCGGTGTCGACCAGGCCGGATGGCATGCCACGAACTATATGCCCTTCGTGGGTGGCTTTGTGGCTATGGATGCCTACTTCTATATCTATCAGGGCAGCCAGAGCGGCATTATCTCCCCTGCCATGGATCTCTCCAAGAATGGCGGAAACATCGACCTCTCCATGAAGCTCATGGGTGAGCGCGTGGCATGGTGGGACAATGAGGGAAAGAAGCATGAGAACATCGTGCAGTGTGCCGTGGCACTCTTCAACTACGACGAGAAGAGCGGCGACTTCCTTCAGGCCGAACTCATCTATCCCGGCGACATCCAGGAAGAGTGGGGCACCTATACCGCTCATCTGACCAAGGGTGCCAAGCAGTCGAAAATCGGTATCTTCGCCGTTACGATGCCCGGCTATCTCTATGTCGATGATCTCTTCATCACGCAGGAGTACAAGGCCGGCGAGTCGCTGGTGGAGCCCTTCCACTTCGAGCGTTATTACGAAGACACCGCCATCGATGTCACTGTACCCGAGCGCGTGAAGTACCAGCATCTCTATCATGAGGTGAGTGCCATAAAGACCGATGTCCAGATCAACTTTGGCGACATCGTGGAGAGCCGTTTCTCCGACCGCCAGGTGGTGCAGGCCATGGAGGCAGGCATCAGCACTCCGAGCATGGAGAATGCCGCAGTGGTGCTGCGTGGCAACGCCCTGACCGTGGCAAATCCTGCCGGTGAGAGCGTCGAGGTATTTGCTGCCGACGGCCGTCGTGTGGCTGCCGACCATTCCGCTGCTGCCAGCGTGAATCTCAATCTCTCCGTACCTGGCACCTACATCGTCCGCGTAGGCGGGAAGAGCATCAAGATTGCCTTCTGATAACTGTTGTCCATAAGCGCAAGCCCCGGAAATCCGAACGAAAGGATTTCCGGGGCTTTTGTTTTTGGCGGTTATGCTCCGAGGGCTATGTCATGCTGTCGTCATCACCGTAGAAAGCGCGGATATTGCGCATCAGCCCTTCGTATTTCGCACGCTTCACTGCCGAGCCTCTGAAGAGTTCCCTGTACTGCTCCAGGGTCAGTGCTTTCCAGAAGGTGGCGTCGCATCCTGCCGTAGCATAGCGTGCATAAGGCATGGAGGAGACGGCTGTTTCCTGGAGGCCCCCACGATTGTATGGGCATACCTCCGTACAGCGGTCGCAACCGTAAAACAATGGCGTACCGGGACTGGCGTGCATCCAGCCGGCGGTTTCCGGCGGCAAAGGTCCGCGATGCTCAATGGTGAAGTAGGAAAGGCAGCGGCGGGCATCCAGCCCGTCGGCGGTGAGTGCTCCTCCCGGACAGGCCTCCTGACAGCGGTGGCAGGTGCCGCAAAGCCGGTGTGAAGAGATGTCGGGAGTCAGTGGAGCATCGTAGGCATCGGAAAGGGCTGGCGTGATGATTTCTCCCAGGAAGAAGCGCGACCCCATACGGGGAATGATGAGCATTCCGCTGCGCCCGATGAATCCTATGCCTGCGCGCCAAGCCCAATAGCGTTCGTCCACGGGGGCAGTGTCCACGAAGCAGCGGCTACCGGTGAGCGTCTCCCCCAGTATCTGCTGTGCCATTCCTTGCAGGGCCGCCTTCAGCGTGTCGTGATAGTCGGGGACGAGGGCATAGGTGGCGATGGGAGGGGCATTGGCAGGACGCGGCGGAAAGGGCCATGCCACGGAGATGACCGTCCGGGCTTTTTCCACAAGTTCCCGCGGGTCGATACGTTTCTCTTCATGGCGCTCCAGATAGGTCATGTCGGCATAATGTCCGAGGCGAAGTGCAGCCGTACGTTCCGACTGCCGTTCCCGGCTCAGCGGCTGGGCAGGGGCAATACCGCAGGCGGTGAAGCCTGCTGCAGCAGCAGCGGCCTTGACGTGTGTGGCGGAGAGTATGGGGGTTTGGTCTTTGGGCGACATAAGGTGGTGTTTTGGGGTTGAAAGACTGCGGTGCGTGTTGTCAGCGTACAACAGGCAGCAAAATTAGGGAAAACTTCGCAAACGGCCTCTTTCTCCAGCCTTGGTAATGACAAAAAAAGCGGTCTGCCATAGGTTTTCTGCCATCCGACTTTCGCCGGGTTCAAAATGGAGGCCTGAAGAGCCGGTCTCCAAAGCCCCCTCTCCGGTGGGCACCGACAAGTCCCCCCGCCTGCCCCCCATAGCGCGCAGGATGCCTTTGCCCTGAGTATGGCCATCCCCGTCTTCCGCTTTTGCACGACAGGAGGAGGCTCAGGAGGGAAAAAGGACCAGCCTTCCCGTGTAATGACAGTTGGGCAGGAAAATAGGCTGAATGTATCATCCACAGGCTTACTTCCATGGCAGGAGCGAAGAGAAAATGGCATTTTTTTACATTACGCTTGCACACTCTGTTTTTTCATAGTATTTTTGCGCATGAAAAACATGGCTTATACTAAAAAACTTCAAATATTATGGATTGGTTAGTCAAACTTTTCACGAATCCTGAGGGCATAGCCCATATCATGATTCTCTACGCCCTCGTCATCAGTCTGGGCGTCAAACTCGGACGGTGGAAGATTGGCGGCAAGAAGAATGGCATTGCCTTCGGTGTCACATGGGTGCTTTTCGTCGGCATCATCGTCGGCCACGTCTGTACCCACGGACTCTATGCCAACGCTGCCGAAGCCGTAGCCTATCAGAAGCCCATCATCGACCTTGTGAAGGAATTGGGCCTGATTCTCTTTGTCTACTGCATCGGTCTGCAGGTGGGTCCCAGTTTCTTCGAAGTGTTCAAAGGCGGCGGTGGCGTGCAGATGAACCTGCTTGCCGTGGGCATCGTCGTGCTCAATGTGGCCGTCATGCTCGGACTTTGGGCTTTGGGCAGCAATCTCGGCATCCTTACGCAGGGTTCCAACAATCTTCCCATGATGGTCGGTGTGATGTATGGTGCCGTGACGAATACTCCCGGTCTTGGTGCTGCCAACGGTGTGCTGGCCGAGGTCCTCGGCGATGCCGCACCGGCCATTGCCAACGGTTATGCCTGCGCCTATCCTCTAGGTGTGGTAGGCATCATCCTCTCCACCATCGTCATCCGTTTCCTCACCCGTACAAGCATTGAGGAGTCGCGCAAGGAATTGGAGCAGAGCGAGGCGAACAACCCCGACCGTGCCGCTTTCCACATGGCCGTGCGCGTGAAGAGTACCGCCGTCATCGGTCGCAGCCTGAAGCAGCTCCACGACTTCCTCAACCGCCAGTTTGTGGTCAGCCGCTGCTTCCTGGAGGATGGAAGTGTCATCATCCCCAATGGCGACACTGAACTGAAGATGGGCATGGAGCTCCATATCACCTGCGCGGAGGCAGAGGCAGAGCCTATCGCCTTGCTGATGGGTGAAATCATTCCCCGCGGACAGTGGGCAGAGGCCGACGATGCCACTATGGACTATGTCAGCCAGCGACTGATCATCACCAAGCCCGAAATCAACGGAAAGACGTTCAACGACCTCCATTTCTCTACCATCTATGGTGTCAACGTCACTCGTGTCACCCGCAACGGTATGGAACTCTTTGCAGCCCGCGACCTTCGCCTTATGGTGGGCGACCGCCTTCTCGTCACGGGCCGCCGTGAGAATATCAACGAAGTGCGCGACCTCATCGGAGCCAATGTGAAGCATCTCGACCACCCCAATGTCGGTGCCATCTTCTTCGGCATTCTTGCCGGAGTATTGCTCGGACAGGTGCCTATACCCATCCCCGGCGTGGAGATTCCAGTGAAGCTTGGTCTTGCCGGAGGTCCGCTGGTAGTGGCCATTCTCATCGGTGCCTTTGGCTATCGCTATAAAATCAACAGCTACACCTCCACCTCTGCCAATATGCTGCTGCGTGAGGTCGGACTGATTCTCTTCCTCAGCAGTGTCGGCATACAGGCGGGAGCCAAGTTCCTCGACACCGTGCTTCAGGGCGATGGCGTACACTACATCTGGATGGGATTCCTCATCACCATCCTGCCTATCCTCATCATGGGAGTCATTGGCCGTCTGAAACTCAATCTGAACTATTTCACGCTGATGGGACTTATAGCAGGTTCCAACACCGATCCTCCTGCACTGGCTTTTGCCAATGCTACTGCCGGCAACAATGCTCCGGCGGTGGGCTATTCCACGGTCTATCCCCTTTCCATGTTCCTCCGCATCCTGATGGCACAGTTGGTGCTGATCTTCTTTATGTAGGGTAGAAGTGGCTGAAAGGCCATCATCCTCCTGCTGACAACGCAGAATCCCCTATGCCAGGTTCCATTCCGGCATAGGGGATTCTGCGTTTTG
>CAMGOT010000045.1 GCA_946060685.1 uncultured Bacteroidales bacterium | reverse complement strand
CAAGCATAATAACACTTCCTAAATGAATAAAAAACTAATTTATAGAACATCCCTACAGGCTAACGTTCAGGAATGGCAGCCAGCACGGAGGGTTTGGCGGCTTCCCATCGATGACGCATCACAAGAAGCCGGGAAGAATTTCCACAGTGCATCAGGCAGGTGTCCTCGTCGGACAAGGCGGCAAGCATGGGACGAGCACCCTGAGCCGGACTACTGATAAAGGGACGGAAGAAAATATCTGCCAGGAAATCAAACCAGCGGTGCATACTGATCATGCCCGTATTCACTACGCCGGGGTCGGCACACGCCACACGAATGCCCTGCGCCTTCACCTGCGCGGCAAAATGATGGGCGAAGATGGTCAGTGCCAACTTGCTACGACCATAGGTACCCAACTGCGAGAAATGAGGCTCATGGGGGAATACGTCCGCCAAATTCCAAATCTTGCGTGTGACGGAAGAGGTGAAGATGATATGGCCACCCGATGGAATCATCGGTGCAAGCAGACGGGCAAGCAAAGCCGTGGACAGGCAATTCACCTGAATGTCCAGTTCGTAGCCATCGGCCGTCAGGGAGGAATCGCGCGACATGGCTCCTGCCACATTCACCAATGCCGCTACAGGACGCTCCAGCCTTTTGACTTCCTCGACAAAATGGCGTACGGCATCAAAACTGCTAAGGTCGAGCATCAGTGCCTGGATGTCGGTATTGCCCGTGGCATCCGTCAGTTGCTCCACCTTTTTTGCCGCAGCCTTCATGTTGCGGCAAGCCAACATCAAAGGCTTTCCCTGACGGGCAAGGGCTTCAGCCACGGCACCACCGATACCGCCGGTGGCACCTGAAACGATATACAAGGGCGAGGAAACAGGCATCATTTATCGAGCATTTTGTGTTTAATAATCATGGCCACAGCATCCGGCAAGAGCGGTACGACGGCTACGGCAATATGATTGATCAATCCGTTGACATACTGCTGCCGACGCTTGAACATACGCTTGAGGGCTCCCCGTACAAAACGTTTCGGAGTGGCCAAAGCTCCCAAGCGGACACCCAAACGCTGGAGATGGCGTGGAAGACCGAAGAGATCGGTGGCAATACCACCGGGACATGCTACGGTGACACTCACGCCATCGTCCTTCAATTCCAACGCCAAAGCACGGGAGAATACGCGGATATATGCTTTTGTGGCTGCATACATGGCAATTCCGGGCATGGGCATCCAGCACGACATGGACGACATGTTGAGGATGTAGCCCCTGCGACGCTGCTTCATGGCGGTACCGAAACGATAGCACAGCTGTGTCACCACGCGCATGTGGAGATCGACATAAAGGTTCAGGAAGTCCGGACGCGTGTCGAGCACTTTCCGGAACGAGAATACGCCTGCATTGTTGATGAGAATGTCGACCTCCAGTCCCTGCTCCTCGCAATAGGCAAAGAGCACATCGGCAGCATCGGGAACGGTGAGGTCGAGAGGATAGGCGTAGAAACGCTGCTGCGGATAAGCCGTTGCAAGTTCTGTGCGCACCTGCTCCAACGCTTCATCCTGATTGCTGACCAGCACGAGATGATGGCCCAATGCCGCCAACTGACGGGAGAACTCCAATCCGATACCGCTGGAAGCCCCCGTGACGAGGGCTACCATCGGTGACAGTTTTTTCCAATTACTCATTATTGACAATCATTGTTTTTCCAGTTTCTGGGCACGCCGCCTGATGCCTTCTATTTCCTTCTGGATGCGCGGGGGAAGGTCGGTACAGTGCTTATGGCACTTCATGTCGATGGAGTACATGCGGGCAATGCAATAATTCACATGATCACAACCGCAACGCTCCTTGCCTTCTGCCATATGATTGACAAAATCCGGCTCGTTGACCAAGGCACGCGCCATCTGCACGGCGCAGAAACCACTGTTCAGCACATGCTCGATTCCCGTGCGCGACACGCAACCGCCAACGTATATAAGCGGCAACTTCACTGCACGACGAACTTCCAGGGCATCCTCCAGGAAATAGAGATCCTTATACGGCTCGTTCTTGATCATCAGCTGTCCGCCACCAAAACGCACTCCATACTTCAGCCACCAGCAGTCCATATAGTGCGTCATCGTATAGATGGGCATCTCGCCACGCATGACATACATGGGAGCCTTGCTGACGAAACCGCCACTCAGTACGAGCGCATCAACTCCCAAATGCTCCAATTCCTGGGCAATGCGAATGCCTTCGGGAAGGTCGTTGCCACCACGGAAGCCATCGCGCATATTCGTCTTCACCACTACGGCTATCTCGCCATTGGCAGCACGCAGCACCTCATCGATGCAAAGGCGCATGAACTCCATACGCTCATTCAGCGTGCCACCCCAGCGGTCGCGACGATGATTGGTGTAGGGGGAGAGAAACTGACTAATCAGATAACCATGACCGGCATGGATTTCCACACAGTCGAAACCGGCCTCCTTGGCAAGACGAACGGCATTGCCGAATTCTACTGCCATCTGGCGGATTTCCTCATCGCGCATTCCCCGCACGATGGTGGGGGAATAGAGATTAAAGCCCGTGCAGGCAGAGATTGGCACCTGACCGGCAGTACTGGGATGAGACATGTTGCCACAGTGTCCCAACTGGATGGAGGCCTTGGCGCCTGTGGAATGAATCTCGTCGGTCAGGGCGCGGAGTTCATGCACGATTTCCGGACGAAGCCAAAGCTGTTTCTCAAAGGAGAGACCACTGCGCGTGACGGCAGCATAGGCAATGGTGGTCATTCCGATTCCTCCACGGGAAACGGACATGTGATAGTCACGCAACTGCTTCGACGGACTGTTGTTGGGACACATATCCTCAAAAGCCGCCGAACGTATGGTGCGGTTGCGAAGGGTGACAGGACCGATGGTCACCGGAGTAAAAAGAAGACTTTCAGACATATGGAGTGTTAATCTTGGTCAAATGATGACTGTGCATTTTTTTCACGACAACCGGGACCTTTAGGAGAACATTATTTTTTCGTGGTCCTGGCTGTCGACAGTGTTCTTTATGACAAGGCACGATATTTGATGCGGCGCGGTTCTTCAATACCCAGTCGACGTGCCTTGTTGACCTCATAGTCAGAGTAAGAGCCCTCGAAGAAGAACACGTTGCCCTCGCCTTCAAAGGCAAGGATATGGGTGCAGATACGATCGAGGAACCAGCGGTCGTGGCTGATGACCACGGCACAGCCGGCAAAGGCCTCCAGACCTTCCTCCAAGGCGCGAAGGGTGTTCACGTCAATGTCATTGGTAGGCTCGTCGAGGAGGAGCACATTGCCCTCCTGCTTCAACGCCAAGGCCAGGTGCAGACGATTGCGCTCACCGCCGCTGAGAACACCGCATTTCTTCTCCTGGTCGGCACCGGAGAAATTAAAACGGCTGAGATAGGCACGGGCATTGATATCGCGGCCACCGAGGCGAAGCGTCTCATTGCCCTGAGACACCACTTCATACACCGTCTTGTCGGGATCAATGTCACGATGCTGCTGGTCCACATAGGCCAGCCGGACGGTTTCGCCCACCTCGAAAGTTCCGGCATCTGCCTGCTCCAATTGCATAATCATGCGGAAGAGTGTGGTCTTTCCCGCACCATTCGGACCAATGACACCGATAATGCCGTTGGGGGGCAAGGTGAAGTTAAGGTCGGAGAAGAGTTGTCCACGTCCGGGAAAAGCCTTGCTGACATGCTGTGCCTCTATCACCTTATTGCCAAGACGCGGACCGTTGGGGATGAAGATTTCCAGACGTGCCTCGCGTTCGCGCTCTTCCTCGCCAAGCATCTTTTCATAGGAGTTCAGACGGGCCTTACCCTTTGCCTGACGTGCCTTCGGTGCCATACGCACCCATTCCAACTCGCGCTCCAGCGATTTTCTGCGTTTGGAAGCGACTTTTTCTTCCTGTGCCATACGGGTGGCCTTCTGTTCCAGCCATCCTGAATAGTTGCCCTTCCAGGGTATGCCCTCGCCGCGGTCGAGTTCAAGAATCCATCCTGCCACATCATCCAGGAAATAACGGTCGTGGGTGACACAGATGACGGTGCCTTCATACTGCTGCAGATGTTGCTCCAGCCAGTCGATGCTCTCGGCATCAAGGTGGTTGGTAGGCTCGTCGAGGAGCAGCACATCGGGCTTCTGCAACAAGAGGCGACACAGCGCTACACGACGACGCTCACCACCGGAAAGATGGGCGCAAGAGGTGTCGGGGGCTGGACAACGAAGGGCTGCCATGGAACGCTCCAGACGGCTGTCGAGATTCCAAGCATCAGTGGCATCAATCACATCCTGCAATTCTGCCAGACGGTCGAAGCATACCTGCATCTTGTCGGGATCCTCATAGTACTCCGGCAGGGCAAGTTTCTCATTGATGGCGTTATATTCTGCCAGCGCATCCACCACATTCTGCACACCCTCTTCGACAACCTGACGCACAGTCTTCTCATTATCGAGATAAGGTTCCTGGGGCAGATAGCCTACACTGTAGCCTGGACTCCACACCACATTGCCCTGATAATCATTGTCCAGTCCGGCTATGATTTTCATCAATGTGGACTTTCCGGCACCGTTCAAACCGACGATACCGATCTTAGCACCATAGAAAAAACTGAGATAGATGTTCTTAAGTATGGTCTTATTGGTTTGCTTGATGGTTTTTGTCAAACCGACCATGGAAAAAATAATTTTCTTGTCGTCAATTGTTGCCATAAATCATTTTGTATTCATATATATATATCATGGAGGGGAATCGTCCTGGAAAGGTACAGAAGATTTCAGAACAGGAAGTCGAATGCAGCACGCATGATGGTGCGACGCACGGAGGCGTCGCTTACACAATCGTAGGGGAAGGCCATCACCAGTCCGCGGCCAGGATGAGTCCATGCCACACCGGCGGAAAAACCATTGGGGGTATAGGAGAATGCGGCAAAGGCACTGTTGCCCACGGGCTCCAGAATGTCAGTGCGCTGGCAGGGGTAATGCTTGTCACCGGGACGGTTGTAGACAGGAATCTCCAGCCCCATACCGTAGAACATGCCCGAGGCGGTATGATCCACCTCCGCACGATAAGCACAATGCAGGGTTTCTGCCAGGAAACTGTCGTTGATCACCTGACGAATACTGTCGGCACTGGCCGACGGACATCCCAAATGAGCACCGCTCACCAACAGCGGACTGCCTTCGAGCGAACGGGCACGGAGCAAGGCTTGCGTCTTTTCCGTGAATACGGTGTAGGGTTTAAGATTATACGAGACATCGGCCTGCAATCCTGCTACATAGTCGACAAGAGCATATCTGCGGAGATCGGTGGAAGAAAGGCCATCGAAGGCTGCACGCGACATGGACACAATATTTATGTCAGGGCGTACGGAAATCATATCGTCGGTGTGGAGTGCTATGCCGTCGAAACGATTGCCGGCAATCAGCATACCCGTATATTCCGCTCCGCAATATCCCAGCGCCCGCGTTCCTTCCTGTCCCATGGCAGAGGCCATAAAATTTTGCTGTGCGCCAGAAAGGGAGATATTGTCGCCATAGCTGACACCGACATCGGCATCAAGGTCGAAACCCAAACGGCCACAAGTCTCCACACGTGCCGGACCTGACAGACGGTCGAAGCCATTGACGACAAGTACGGTAGGAGTGGACGAGGCATGGTGGGCTGCAGAAAGATAGACACTGACCGGCTCGGAGGGGAAACTCTCGCCACCGGCATTCAAGGCACTGATGCGGAACTGATAGTGTACGCCATGCTTCAAGGGAATCTCCACCTCTGAACTTCCGTGTGTCAGCACGCCTTCGTCCCAGTCGGAATCTCCCTGACGGGTATAAAGGATGAAATCATCGGGCCAGGCAGAATCCTCCAGTTCATCGCGTACGGGAGTCCAGCGCAACAGGGCATTGTCGCCACGCAAAGTGACGCTCATTCCTTCCACCGGCAAAGGCTGCACCACAGGATTCCCTTCTCCGTGCAAACGCCACACCTGCCGCAACAGACTCTTATAGACGGCCCGCGCCACATGGAACTTGAAATTGGGATCGTGGGCATAGGTCATGTCGGTATAGTTCTGGTGCGAGAGTAACTCCAGAATCATGGCTGGCACCTGCGGACTACGGGTTTCGGAATAGTTCTTCACCCGCAACTCCCGCTGGGGCCACTTGACGTGATAGAGTGCAGAAAGGTCAGCAGCGACTTCCTTCAGCACATTGCCGGCATATTCCACGGATGCCTTGCGGGAGAGTCCGCTGCGATAGACGGGGTGGCCGTAGTCGTCATACTCGGTAGCGATGGCAAGTGCTCCATAGATGGAACCATTACGATGGCATCCGGCATCGGTGTGGAGGGCAAACTGCAATTCTATCGGCACAGAACGTCCCACAGTGTCGGGAACATAGGGCGAACCGCCTGCCAGCAGATTGAGCAGGTAGGAACGCGAACGAAGGTCGTCGTTATAATCGCCCAAACCATGCTCACGGGTGACGAGGGTATCGGGCAATCCTGCCCAATGTGCGTAATAGCGCGCACCTTCCAAATGGCGCGGCAACCCGGAAGTGCGGCCTTCACCATAGAGATAATGCGCCAGGGTATCGGTCACCAAGGTGTCGCGCAGAGTCAGGAAAAAGGGTGGTATGCTGTCGGGGGAGACACCTTCGGCCAAAAGTGCCGCACGGCGCAGGGAATCAGTCGGCACCGTATCACACCTCTGCACCATTCTCTGAGGATAGGTATACGATACGGTGGGATTCGAACGCTCCACATTCCCACGTCCGCCTCCAAAACGCACGGCATCGGCAGACACTATGGTTCCCGAAGGAGAATCCTCCGCCAGGAGTTCCACACAGTTTTCCTCGCTCTGGCCCTCACGGAAAAGAAAGGTGCCGAGATATACCCATGTCTGGCCTCCCATTTGCTGATTGACACGGAAATGGGTGGTTTGTCCGGCATGATGCACCACATAATGCACATCATCGGCACTGGCAGGGAAGGTGGTATAACTGACGTAGACGGCATAGCGTGCGGTCAGAGGAATCTGGGGCCGCCATACGGCTTTTGCCTCCCTTCCGCCTTTGGCAAGACGCGAAGTACCGTTCGCAAAGGGGAAGACGGTGTCGCACAATGCCTTGTCGTTCAGCGCGAAACCGCGGGGGTCAGGAGTGAGCCAGTCGCCTTTTTCATAATAAGTGCCATAACGGCTGGGAGTATCATTGTCCACAATGGCCTCCTGCGCCTGGGTGTCGCGTTCGCGTGGCGTAAATACCACGGCTCCTGCACGCTCCAACATGGGAATGAGATAGGGATAGACGAAACTCTGGCTTAGGAGGTCCTCCGTGGTACAGAAGAGATAAGGCCGCTGCCAGCGCCACTCTTTCTTCTGATTGTCGAAATATCGTCCATGACTGGCCCAAAGACTCAGATGCCTGCCCTCCAGTCCTTGCTCGACGGTATACGGTCGCGAGTCGCGTCTGACCCACGGATTGCCTCTAAAGCCAAAGCCTTGCGGATAACGATCAAAACCCGTATCAAGGGTGTCGGACGGTGTATCGTAAATAGCGCAACATTGCCCTTGCACGGTGTGCACAAGGGCAAGAAGCATAATGACCACAAAAATTTTAACCCACTTTGCCATCAGTCCATCTCCTCCACTTTCGACAGATGGGGTTTGAAGCCACGGGAGATATAGGGACGATAGTATGCCATAATCTCACGCATATCGGCATCCACATTTCCCGTAGGCTCCATCATCTTATGGCAGACCACCGTGCGATTTTGGGCATCAATGGCAAAAAGGAGAATAGGTATGCCGGCTTTTTGGGCTATAAAATAGAAACCTCGTTTCCAGGTATCCACCAGGCTGCGGGTTCCCTCCGGGGTAATGGCAAGACGGAACTCTTCGGCTTCGCGGGCTGCGGCCGCCAGCACATCCGTGAGCGAAGTGTTCTTCTGCCGATGCACGGGAATACCGCCAATACTGCGGAAGAAAGAGCCCAAGGGCCAAAAGAACCATTCTTTTTTCATCAGGAAACCTGCTGTCACACCTTGTGTGAGGGCATACAGCCTACCGACGATAAAATCCCAGTTGGAGGTATGGGGCGCAATGCAGATGATGCACTTACGGGGCATCTCCACCGTCACGTCGACTTTCCACCCCATCAGGCGGAAAAAGATGAAACGGGATATATTTTGCAACATAATCTAAAAACAATATTGCTAAAAATAATATTGTATTCCCCACTCTGACATTCCACTAAACTCACCGAATGTCAAAACGACAGACACACGGAACACCGACAGCATGCTTGGTTCCGTGTGTTTTTGCAGTTTCCTGATCAATGATTAGCAGGTCAGGGCAGGAAAGGCTAAACTTCAACCAGTTCTCCTCCACGGCGTATGGCGTCCTCATTGACGGGCAGAAGATGATGATGGCGCTCGGGCAGGGTCTTCCGCAGAGCCTGCATCACGCTCTCCAGGCTGACGATGGGGAAAAGCCTGAGATAACTGCCCAGGACTATCATGTTGAAGCATTTCGCCAATTTCAACTCTGAAGCAAGGCGCATGGCATGCACACAACATATGCGGATATCCTTTCGAGTGGGTGGCTCGAGAATGCCGAAATCATCGTATATCAGCGTCCCACCAGGCTTCACCATCTTCTCAAACTTGTCGAGCGAAGGCTGATTGAGCACGATAGCGGTATCGTAGGAGGACAGCACGGGCGATGATACCGGCTCATCGCTCACGATGACGGTCACATTGGCTGTACCACCACGCTGCTCGGGGCCGTAAGCAGGCATCCACGACACCTCCTTACCCTCCATAAGACCTGCGTAGGCCAAAATCTTGCCCATGGAAAGGACTCCCTGTCCTCCAAATCCGGCTATTATGATTTCCTGTGTCATAAGGGATATTCTAACTGATTTTACGACTATTCATCCTTCAAATCGCCAATTTTATAATAGGGGAACATATTCTCCTCCATCCATTGGTTGGCTTTCTCCGGCGAGAGTTTCCATCCTGACGAGCAGGTGCAGACAAACTCCACAAAGCAGGAGCCTTTACCCTGCATACTGACCTCAAAGGCATGACGCAAGGCACGCTTTGCCTTACGGATGGCCGCCACATTGTGTACGCTCTGCCGCGTCACATAGCTCGTACCCTCCAGTTGCGCCACCATCTCCGTCAGTTTCAGAGGAAAACCGTTGAGTTTGGCATCGCGTCCTGTGGGGCACGTCACGGTCTTCTGTCCAAGAAGCGTGGTCGGTGCCATCTGTCCGCCCGTCATACCATAAATGGCATTGTTGATATAGATGATGGTGATATTCTCACCACGATTCAGGCTGTGTATGGTCTCGTTCGTGCCGATGCCCGCGCAGTCGCCATCGCCCTGATAGGTAAACACGAGGCGGTCGGGGAGCAGACGCTTGATGGCAGTGGCCAATGCTGGAGCACGTCCGTGGGCAGCTTCCTGCCAGTCGATGTCGATATAGTGATAGATGAAGACACCGCAACCCACGGGACTAATGCCGATGGCTTTATCTGCCATCCCCATTTCGGCAATGACTTCAGCTATCAGCTTGTGTACCACACCATGGCTACAACCTGGGCAATAGTGCATCGGGGTATCGTTCATCAGTGCTGGTTTCTGATAAACGAGAGTCCCCTTATTGATGATTTCTGATTTTTCCATGACTTAAAACGTAAAAACAAGAGGGGGGGGGAAGGGATTCTGCGACTACGGCCATGCAAGGGCTATCTGCGAAATCCCGGCATGCGAAACATGGCTTCCACCATTTTGATGACGACTGCCAGCACGGCAATGCCATACGAAATGTAGAGCCCACGCTCACCTCCCTTAAAAACCATGACACCGACTATGGCAATCAGGGAAAGCACGATGAAGATGCCATTGAGCCAATTGCGGATGATAAACATCCTGCGCTCCCGGCGCTGTTCCTCCACCTGCCGCTGTATCTCTCTTTCACTCAGAGGATTGCCGTATTTATCCTGTAGTTCTATCATAAAGTAGCTGCTAATTGTTTGCTTCTGCGTTGACCGTTTGCTGAACGGCTAATGATTTTACCGGTTCAGCATCCGCTTGATGACATCCAGGATTTCAGCGGGAGTGGGGATAATGCCTCCGAAGCGGCCATAATGCTCCACGGGCACCTTGCCCTCTACGGCATAACGCACATCGAAAACCATCTGCCCGGCATTGTTCTCCACAACGAGGATGCTCTTGACGCGCTCTGCCAACTGACGGACCGCTTCGCTGGGGAAGGGCCACAGCGTGACGGGACGCAGCAATGCCACCTCTATGCCTTCTTCAGCAGCAATCTGTACCACCTTTTTTGATATGCGCGACGAGCAGCCGAAAGCCACGATGGCAATCTCGGGATGTTCGCTCCCCAGGAGTTCGTAGCGCACCTCGCACTGCTCTATCGTGCGGTATTTCTCCTGCAGCTTGATATTGCGCTCCTCCATCTTTTCCGGCTGAAGTTCCAGAGAGGTGATGACATTGATGTCGCGCGAAGCAGGACGCCCCAGACTTGCCCAAGGACATTGCCGTGCAATCTCCTCATTAGTACGTCGGGGCACCTGGGGCGGAAGCACCACCTTTTCCATCATCTGTCCTATCACACCATCGGCCAGCATGATGACGGGGATGCGATAGCGGAAGGCCAGGTCAAAGCCTAGTCCCACAAAATCGGCCATCTCCTGTACACTGTTGGGAGCGAGGACGATGAGATTGTAGTCGCCATTGCCGCCGCCACGAGTGGCCTGCATATAGTCGGCCTGGCTGGGCTGGATGGTTCCCAGTCCGGGACCTCCCCGCTGCACATTGACAATCAGGCAAGGCACCTCAGCACCGGCCATATAGGAGATTCCCTCCTGCATCAAGGCTATGCCGACGGATGATGAAGAGGTCATGACTTTCTTGCCGCAGCCTCCACCGCCATAGAGCATATTGACACTTGCCACTTCGCTTTCACTCTGCACGACCACCATGCCCGTAGTCTCCCACGGACGCAACGCTGCAAGAGTCTCCAGCACCTCGCTCTGCGGTGTGATGGGATAACCGAAATATCCATCGCATCCACAACGCACGGCAGCATGGGCTATGGCTTCATTGCCTTTAAGAAGAAGTGTTTCTTGTTCCATAATTATTTCCTGATTTTATCGTCTCGGAATCACTGCCCTCACGAGCCATCCGTATTCCGAAACTATTCCGTGGCATCATCTACCTTTGCCTTATAAACCGTTATACATCCGTCAGGGCAGACCACTGCACAACTGGCACAGCCTATACAGTTCTCTGGATGGACATCACAGCAGAACGCATAGCCTTTATGGTTAACCTCCGTCTCAGAGAGTTTCAGAGTGCCCGTAGGACACGCCACCACGCAAAGGTTGCAGCCCTTGCACCGCTCAGTATTGACAATAACGGCACCTTTTATTTTTCCCATTTTTAGTTTAGTAAATTCTAAAGAAGAGTATTTGCTGACTATCGCACATCCCCGCATCGCACAGGCAAGAAAGGCTTGCCTTTATCATAGAACGATACGACAGGCAGGAGGATCTGGACGCACGCGCCTCGCTGCCCTACGGATTAAAATTATCTTTATAATAGAAAGTCTGGATGGATTCCACCATCTTCAGGCTCTCCCCCGCCGGACTATTCGGGTCGAGGGCTACGGCATGCTTAAAACATGTAGCTGCCTCTCCCCATTCCGAGCGCCTGGCATGTGCAAGTCCTTGCTGATAAAATTCGACAGCCGTCTTGGGCGACACTTCCTGCATATTATTTGTGGGGAATATATATATTCTACTACAGCACCCATCTTGCATGACCTGCTAAAAGAGGTTGTGCGACAACGTGGCTGACAGCGAATAAACATCTAATTACCAATATGTAACTGCCGCAAAATTACAATTTTATTCCGAAATAGACGAACAAAGGGGTAAAATAAACGACCAATATACCGTTTTAAGGTGGGTTATTAAACAATCTTCACCATATTTGGGGTTTATTGACGGTTTTATAGGAGCTTTCAGTCAATACTCCCGTGGCCCAAAAATATAGCTGCCGATGCGTACCAACGTGCTGCCGCACTGAAGGGCTATGGGATAATCCTCGCTCATGCCCCATGAGCATTCCGCAAAGACTGAAGAGGCGGAAAAGTATCGCTCACGAATACGGTGGAACGCATCGTAGGCCATCAGAAACTCCCGACGCACCTGCTCCATATCCTCCGTGTTCGAAGCCATGCACATCAGTCCGCATATCCGCGCCCGCCTGCACTGTCGCCAACTGCCTTCGGCAAGAAAAGCCTCCAACTCTTCTGCTGAAAATCCAAATTTGGTCTCCTCGCGCGCCACATGCAGTTGCAGCAGGACATTAATTGCAGGCGGCAGTCCTGCCGCAGAACGCTCAGCAGCGAAGCGTTCGGCCTGGCGGTCAATCTCCTGCAACAGGCGCAAGGAGTCGACGGCATGTATCATGCTGACCACGGGAGCCACGGTCTTCACCTTGTTTTGCTGCAAATGACCGATGAAATGCCATTCCACATCGTGGGGCATGGCAGGGGCTTTCTCACGCAACTCCTGGGCACGGCTTTCACCGAATATGCGCTGCCCCGCAGCATAGGCTTCCTGAAGTTTCTCTATGGGATGGAACTTCGATACGGCTACAAGGCGAACTCCCTGCGGAAGCACGCGATGCAGTTCTTCTATCCGCTTCTGTATCTCAGTCATAGTATTCTTTAGATTTGGATTCCACGAAAGCGCTGTATGGAACTTCCACAGCCCCCAGGGGAGGGGCAGACAGCGCAATGCCACGGCAAAGTTACGACTTTTTATTTTACCTACGCCTTTTCGGGGTCAATATCCTCCCACATCTACAGAAAAAAAACAAAAATATACAATCCCCAAAACGAAATGTTCCGTTTTCACAAAACGAAGCGTATATATTTTTCAGTTTCTATTTCGCCATCTTCCCTGTTTTTCCAGCACCCCAACAAGCTTACATGCCCGTATCTTTTGTTGTACAGGGCTATCGTCTCCGTTTCCGTCCCCTTCGTCTTCTCCAGTTTGTCCTGATAGTATTTGATGTTGTTCCCCAGTTCCCTGTAGGTCTCCGCCTTCTCTATCAGTTTTTTTCCGTCACACAGGTTGTCTCCCTTCCCGTTTTTCGACTCGGAAAGTCCGTATTTCTTCCCCAGCGCACCATATCTCTCCTCCATCTTCCGCAGCACGTCGGCCTCCTTCTTCGCAGCGTCGCCGTTCACGCCCGCCAGGCTCCCCACCTTCCGCTTCTGCTCGTCAATCATCTTTCCCAACCGTGCGTAGCTCGCCGTCTGCCAGTCAGCCTGCTTCGCCCCTTGCTCCTCCTCTTTTCGCAGTCTTCCCACAGCCTCCGCCATCTTGTCCAGCACAGCGTCATATCGTCCCCCCATCGTGCTGATATCTGTCTGCAGTTTCGCTATCTCACGATTCACATCCTCCCATTCCTTCTTCGTCTGGCTGTTCCTGTCCTTCTCGTAGCCCGTCGATCCGTTCGCATACATGTTGAGCTGACCGAGCTGCAGCCTCCGCTGCATCTTCTCCTCCAGTTCCATCTGTTTTTGTGCAAGCTGCGAAGCCAGCACCTTCGCCTGCGCCTCATAAGCCAGCTGGTCGCAATAGGCACGGCTGTTATCTATCAGTATCCTGTACCATTCCGCAGCACTCTCGTGATGCCCTAGAGCCTCACCGTATTTCAGGTTCAGTTCCTCCACCATCTTCTTTTCGTCGCCCTGCCCGTTCATCAGGTCCTTCAGGGCATTGATGGCCATATCCACGTCTGCCTTCGTCGATGCCGCTGTCTGGTTGTAGGCATCAGTTGCCTCCTGAAGCACGTCAATTTCTTCAGATGCGTCCTTCGCCGATGCCGTCAGGTATTCTACGGCTGTCGATATGCCCATAATCACGAGCCCCACGCCCGTTGCAGCCAGCATCCCCCTCAGGGCCACGCTCAGCGTCCTCGTAGCCAGCGTCGCCAGCGTAGCGCCCGTAGCCTCACCCCTCAGGGCTGTCGTCAGGAATCGCGAAGCGGCGGCAGCTGCCCCCTTTGCCTTGCCAAGTGCCACGCTCGCAATGGATGCCGCCTTCGTCGCCACGCCCAGCGACTGCATCGACACCGTCAGCTGCGCAACAGCCGACACAGACATCAACATCTGCGAACTGATGTTCAGGTATGGCAGCGCATTCCCGATGCTCTCCTGCACGAAGTCCGTCAGCTCCCCAAGCCTATTGTTCAGCATCTGAAGCTTCGCACTGCCTGTCTCCGCCATCGTCCCGAAAGCCTCGCCTATCGTCCCCGCGCTTCCTGCCATCGCCGCCACATTCTTCTCGAAGGTGTCCGAAAGCTCGCCCGTCAGCGGCAGCAGCGCGCGCAGAGCCTCCGCAGAGCCGAACAGCCGCCCATACACCTCCTCCTCCAGCACGCCGTTCGCCTGAGCATACGCCCGTATGTCCGCGCTCAGCTGTGTCAGGAAGTTCTGCATGCCGCCAGCAGCCTGCATCGCTGCAGCGTCAAACTTGATGCCCATCTCCGAAGCCATCTCCGCAGCCTCGCCCGAGGGCTTCACAAGTGCCGTGAATATCGCCGCCAGCTGCGTGCTCACCTCCGCCGTATTTCCGCTCACGCCAGTCAGCGTTGCGAAGCTTGCCAGCAGCTCGTCGATGCCCACGCCAAGCGTAGCAACCGTTCCCGTCACTCTCGGCAGGGCCTGAGCCAACTGTTCAAAACTCGTCACGCCGTTCTTCACCGTCAGCTGTATCTTGTCCTGAATATCCCTCGCAGCGCTCCACTCCAGGCCGTAGTTCTTGATCACCGTCGAAGTCACCTTCACCGTCTCACCAAGATCGGATATTCCGCCCACGCTCGCCCGCGCCGACTCCGCCAGGAACTCCATCCAGTTATCCTCAGGCACACCGTTCGATATCACCTGGTAAAGCCCGTTCGCCAGTTCATCGCGAGCCACGGGCACCGTCTTCGCCAGTTCTGCCACATTGTCCTTCAGCACTTCAAACTCCTCGCCGCCCTTGCCAGCCATCGTGTTAGCGGCTGCCATCGACTGTTCAAAGCTCTGGCTCTCACGGGTTGCATCATTCAGCACGCCCACAATCTCCTGCACGCTTCCTGCAAGATTCCTGGCAAATTCAATCTTTTGGTTTAACAGTATCAGATTCTCTCCGAATTTCTTTGCCGAACTCGTCGCCATATCCACGGCCCTGCTAATCTCGTCTATATCCACCGACACCTGTCTCACAGCATCCTGCCCGTTCAATTTCAAATTGATGCTGAAGGTCACGTTCTTGTCCATATTTTGATCGATTTATTTTGTGGTTACGTTTTTTATGCTTATTTTTGGACCGTAATAAAAAAACGAACAGCCCTATGAAAGAAAATATCAATGACAATATCAATGACAGTCTTAATGAAGACCTCAAAGAAACTGTAGAAGAAAAGAAGAAAGGTTTTCAAATGCCATGCGAATGGATGATTCTCATAAGCATCATTGCCATGATTATAAGCCCATTTATATGCGGTTTTGTACACATGATGGCAGTCATTGTGATTGGCGCTCACGTTATAGGAATTGCATGAGCTATATTATCGTGCAGGGAAATAGAAAAGTGTGCAGGCCACATGCACTGGTTCTGACCTCCCCCCCCGATTCTCACATCCCCCTCTCAGCCTTCGCACGCCGGTATCTCTCCATGATTTCAGCGTGCGAAGGCTCTTTTTTCTCCTCATCCTCCCGCCCATCCTCCGCATCGTCCCACGCAAACCGCATGATGTCCTCCGCCGCAAGCCGCTTCTTCGAGTAAGGCTGAAGCGAGCAAAGGCATTCCATCCTCGTCCGCTCCCAAGCCTCACGCCGCAGCCCCTCAGCCATATCCCGCCATCCGCCATACACCGCACGAAACTCCGAAGGGGTGCAACGGCAAAAGTCATCCATACTCATGCCGATGCACCCCAACGCCAGTCCCATCATCTCCTCGATGTC
>CAMGOT010000044.1 GCA_946060685.1 uncultured Bacteroidales bacterium | reverse complement strand
CAAGCTAATTTATAGAACACCCCATAACAGGAAATGAAATTCTGGAATCCTAATCAAACAGCGACTGCTCGCGGCTTTCAGCCAGGTTGCCGAAAGTCAGGCGGTGAAAGGGGGTTATGCCATGGGCGGCTATGCCCTCACGATGCTCCTTAGTAGGGTAACCCGCATTGTGGTCCCAACCATAATAGGGATATTTCTTGTGCAGTTCCATCATGCAGTCGTCACGATAGGTTTTCGCCAGGATGGAGGCCGCAGCAATGCTGAGGTATTTTCCGTCGCCTTTCACAATGGTGGCATAGGGTACAGAAGGGGCAATGGGACTTCCCGTAGTGGCCACGCCGGGGAAATAGGGCTTGAAGCGATTGCCGTCGACGATGATGAACTGCGGACGCTGCCTTAGGGCATCCAGTGCGCGGTGCATGGCCAGAATGGAAGCATTGAGGATATTGATGCGGTCAATCTCTTCGTTCGACACGATGCCCACGGCCCAGGCTACGGCATCCCGCTCTATCTCCACCCGCAGGGCATAGCGTTTCTTCGCCGTCAACTGCTTGGAGTCGTTGAGCGCATCGTTCTCATAGCCTGGAGGCAGGATGACGGCAGCGGCATATACAGGACCTGCCAGACATCCTCGTCCTGCCTCATCGCATCCGGCTTCTGTCAGTCCCTCGGTATTATAATTGTTTTTCAACATAGTCAGAACATGCGTACCACCCGCTGGAGGGCAGCGACAAAGGCATCCACCTCTTCTTTTGTGTTATACAGTGCAAACGATGCCCGTGCCATGCCTTCCACGCCACAGCGTGCCATCAAGGGCTGCGCGCAATGGTGTCCCGTGCGTATCGCCACGCCAAGGCGGTCGAGCAGGGTGCCAAGGTCCATGGGATGAATGTCGCCTACATTGAAGGCCACCACAGAGGTCTTCTCCCTGGCCTCGCCGAAGAAGCGCATTCCTTCAATCTCGCGCATACGCTGCATGGCATAGCAGGTCAGTTCCTGCTCGTGGGCGGCAATGCGTCCGATGCCGATTTCCGCCACATAGTCAAGGGCTACACCGAGGGCATGACTCCCCACATAGTCGGGGGTTCCTGCCTCAAACTTATAAGGCAGACGCTCATAGGTGGTCCTTTCGAACGTGACACGGCTGATCATCTCTCCACCGCCTTGATAGGGGGGCATCTGTTCCAGCAGTTCTTCCTTGCCGTACATCACGCCAATTCCCGTAGGACCATAGATTTTATGACCGGAAAAGACGAGGAAGTCGCAGTCGAGCTCCTGAACATCGACTTTGAAATGGGGTACGCTCTGCGCGCCGTCGACGAGAAAACGCGCTCCTGCATCGTGTGCCATCCGTGCCATCTCCTTCACGGGATTGACGGTACCGAGCACATTGCTCACATGGCAACAGCACACCAGCCGGGTCTTCTCCGTCAGCATCGTCCTGTAGGCCTCAAGGTCCAGATGGCCGGCATCGTCCATGGGTATGACTTTCAGGATGATGCCATAGCGGTCGCGCACGAACTGCCAGGGCACGATGTCGCTATGGTGTTCCATCACGGTGAGCACCACTTCATCGCCGGCTTTCAGAAAGGCCTGCGCAAAGGAAGCGGCTATGAGGTTCAGGCTTTCTGTAGTGCCTCGTGTGAACACCACCTCTGCCGTCGTGCGGGCATTGATGAACTGGCGCACTTTCTCGCGCGCCCCCTCATGCAGGTCGGTGGCGCGTTGTGAAAGGAAATGTATGCCACGGTGTACGTTGGCATTGACGTGATAATACATCTCGTCGATGGCATCGACCACGCATCGGGGTTTCTGCGTCGTGGCGGCATTGTCGAAATAGATGAGCGGACGCTTGTACACCTCGCGCTCTAATATAGGAAAGTCCTGACGATTCATGACGATGGGATTTAGGGAGAGGGGAGGAACTTGCTACTTGTCGCACAACGAGCAGCCCTGGCAAGCTTTGAGTTCCCCACGGAAACGATGCTCCACGAAATGGGAGAGCTTCTCACGAAGTTCCTCAGCGGGTACGCGCTGCAGGATGTCGTTCACAAAAGCATGCTGGAGCAGCAGTCGGGCTTCCACTTCCGGTATGCCGCGCTGACGCATATAGAACAATGCGGTCTCATCCAGTTTGCCGATGGTAGCACCATGGTTGCACTTCACATCATCGGCATAAATCTCCAGCATCGGACGGCTGAGGGCATGTGCTTCCGGGGAGATGCAAAGATTGCCGAAGGTCTGGAGCGATGCCGTACGCTGTGCCCCTGGCTGTACGAGAACCTTGCCTTCTATCAGCCCTCGGCTTTTGCCCGTCAGGATCTGCTTGTAAAGCATGTCTGAGGTGCAGCCTTCTGCCACATGCTCGATGAGGATGTTCTTCTCCACCGTCTCTTCTCCATCTGCCACCACTGCCCCGGCAATCCGGGCTTCCGCTCCCTTTCCTGTCAGGCGGATATGCACATCGGCCAGAAAGTCACCGCCACGCAAGGTGAAGGTCACGATGTTCAGCCTGCTTCCCGCCATCTGTTCCACATGGAGCCTGATGCGATGTTGCGTTCCTGGGGCAATGTTGAGGAGGGCGATGGCAGAAAGTTCGGCATGCTCTTCCAGCTGAAGATGTATCTCATCGTCCCCAGGAGAAAATTGCAGGAACTTGGAGGTGCTGGTGCCTGCCTGTATCACATATTTATCCATGCTGCACTTCGTCTTTTATCCAGTCAAAGCCTTTTTCTTCGATGTCATATCCCAGCTGTGCGGTGCCTTCCTTCACTATCCTGCCGTCGACAAGGACATGCACGAAGTCGGGCTTCAGATAGTCGAGCATACGCTGGTAGTGGGTGATGACCATGGCTGAGGTCTTTGGCGTACGGAGTTGGTTGAAGCCTTCCGCCACGATGCGAAGGGCATCCACATCCAGCCCGGAGTCGGTCTCGTCCAGAATGCTGAAGGTTGGCTCAAGGACTGCCATCTGAAATATCTCGTTGCGTTTGCGCTCACCGCCGGAGAAGCCTTCGTTCACGCCGCGGCTCATGAAGTGCGCGTCAAGGCCCACAAGCTTGCGCTTCTCTCTGAGGAGCTTCAGGAATTCAGTGGCTCCAAGAGGCTCCTGTCCTAAGTATTTGCGTTTGGCATTCACGGCTGCCCGCATGAAATTGGTCATCGACACACCGGGAATCTCAATGGGAGCCTGAAACGACATGAAGATGCCTTCGTGACCGCGGTCTTCAGGCGAGAGTTCCAGCAGGTTCTTTCCATTAAAGGTGATACTTCCTTCCGTCACCTCATATTTTGGGTTGCCCACGAGGACATTGCTGAGTGTCGACTTTCCGGAACCGTTAGGCCCCATCAGCACGTGGACCTCACCGTCGTTGATGCACAGGTTCACTCCTTTCAGAATTTCACGTCCTTCGACGCAGGCATGAAGATTTTTAATTGCTAACATTTGTGGTCTGATGTTTGTGGGCTGCAAATTTACGAACTTTTCTGCATATACATTTGTTTCGGGCAGGAAATAAACAACAGGAGAAAAACAAGAAGCAGAAAAACAGATATGCCGGATGCAGGGTAAACGGAAACAGAGGAGCTGACTTGGCGTTCCTGTTTTCAATTGTTTATGCGAATATCCAAATATCAACCGGCTACGACAGAAGGACATCAGCATTCGGGAACATCAAACAGAACATCCCTAAAACAATAACCGCCCTGCACCATGTGCAAGACGGTCAAACTGTTATACCTCTTATTCCTTAACGGGAACTCGCTGGCTGTCCTTATACACCTTCTTCATGGAGTCGCGCTTTTCTGCGGGAACTATGGTGTTGGTGCCGGAAGGGGTGTCATCGGCTACGAGATACCATTGGTTGTTCAGATGGATGGGGTTCAGGAAGAATTTGGTGGTGATGTCCTTCTGCCCGTCCTTACCCTTGCGGAGGATAATATTAATGCAGACTTCGTTCTCTCTTGACTCGCGGAAACGCATATAGTCGATGGCATAGTCCTCAACGACAAACATTTTATGCACATTGACGAAGCGCTCAATGTCATCGTTGTCATATTCCACGGGAGTAGTCCTGTCGCCAAGATGCTCCAGCTTGTAGAGCATGCCGGCGGCCTCATAGTAGCGTTCGTTGCGAAGATGATTGACAAACACTTCCACGAGTTCTTTCACTTCGGAAGTGTCGTGCTCCGTCAGTTTCTGCTCAAATTCTGTAGGGACATCGAAATCATCTGCAGGCTTCTCCTGTTTTGAACAGGAAGAGCAGGCAGAAAAGAGGAGGGCAAGAAAGAGAAACGGGAAAAACAGTAGTTTCTTCATATTGTTCAATATAAAAGATAGGCATAGTAAGCATAAGAGCAGGCAGGAAAATCCTGCCTGCTCTTGTATCAGATGGGCATCAGCGCCTGCACCCGAAGGTGCAGGTGATGACGGACGTTTTTACTTGCGCTTGTTGCTGTTGCCACCGATGGTGCGGCCGATTACAACGTCAACATTCTTGGTCTCGCTGCCCCATACGTGAGTGATGGTGAGAGGGATGCGAACCTTGAACTCGTTGATTACGCTGGTATTGTTGGCATACTTCACCAAAGGATGGGCGGGATCAGTCTCATCTACGTCGAAGCAGCTGGCAATGCTGGTTCCGCTGAGAAGCGTAGTACCGAGCGTACCGCCATTATAGCTCGTAGTCCAGTTGGCCTTGTTGAGAGCCATGCTGAGACCGAAGGTGGTGAAGTAAGAAGGCTGCTCCTTGAAGTTGTAGCCAGTGAAGCAAACGATGCTCTCTGCAAGGTCGATGGTAACGACACCAGCAGCACCCTCAGCATCAGGAGCAATGTACTCAACTTCGGCAACGGTTACAGGCTTGAGGAAGCGGACATTGAAGCCTTCAGCCACCTGCACAGTACCTGCGCAGCACTCTACAGCATAGCTTACATAAGCAGCAAGGGTCTGGCCCATGCCAAGTTCGTCCTTCTCATAAGCATTGAGAATATCCTTGGTCACAACATTGTTGTTGAGGCTGATCACGCCCTCATTAGAAATCTCAACGACAGGAGTTACAGTCGGAGTCATGAACTCCTCGTCATAATTCACTGCCAACAACTGAGATCCGTCGGGAGAAACGGTGAGGTTGTAGGTCTTTCCGCTTACACCGGTAGCTACACGTGCATCCTCGTTAGGATTGTCAACGAATACGTAGTGACCGTTGGTCAGAGCAAAGTCATTGTAGTTAGCGAAGTAGTCCTCGCCGCTGAGCTTCACAGTAGGAGTGCCACTGAATGCCTTGGCAGGGATATCATAGTTGTAAGGAGCGGTTCCAGCCTGAGTAAGGTCGGCATACAGACGGAGCTCATAATCCTGAGTTCTCGTAGCCTGCCACTGCTCAGGAACACGGGTGTAGTTCCAGTGTGCAGTCTGAACGCCTTCGTTGCCAGCACCCCAAACCTCTACCTTAGAGGGAACCCAAGCGATAGGCAGATAGAACTCGTTGTGCTCTCCTGCACTGTAAACTTCCTCATTGCTCTGAACAAGTACGCTGGTAACCAAAGCGAAGCCTTCCTCAGTGGGGAGAAGACCGAGGCCAGCAAGATCGCTATATTTAGCTACCCAGTTGAGCTTACCCTCAGCAGTCAGAGTAATGGTACCGATGGCAGGCGAAGGAGGTTCAGTCTGGCTGTACTGCTTCACAGCACCAGCTTCAACTACGAAATCATATTTTGCCTTAGCCTCAGCCTCGGTCAGACCTGTCTTGTTGACGATAGCTTGCCAAACATTGGCAGGATCAATTACTACATTAAATGCATTGGCAGATGGATCGCAAGACAGCACGTAAGGAGCGGTGGCAGCCACGCCTTCAGCAACTTCCTTGACAGCGGCACCCTTAACCTTGAACTCGAAGTATCCGACCTCAGCCACCTTATCGCCGTTCATCACGTCAACGCGCAACTTGGCCGACTTACCGATGTTACCGATCTTCTCCACTGCCGTCACAACGCCATCTTCTGTCACGTTGAAGACACCAGCAGCCTCTGCCTCGTTGAAGGTGTAGCGATAGCTGAAGCCCTCAGGCAGGTTGGCAGGAGTAAGGTTATCTGCGCTCCAGCCGAAACGAGTGAGGATATGGTCAGCAATCTTGTAACCCTCGGCATCATTGTAGGCAACATCCACAAGCTTGGGCTTAATTACCTCCTCAGCTGCCGACTCGCTCGGACGCCAGGTGTGGAAACCATCGGCAAGGTGAACGAGGGTGGTAGCGGTGGTCTGATCCTTGTCGAGCAGATATACTTCGTCGTACTTGCTCAGATAGAGGGCTGCATAGTCAGAGGTAACCACCTGATTGTCCTCAGCCACAGCTGCGGGGTTCGTGTACTGGAGAGCCATTACGCTTACCATCTGCTTGCCGCTCTCGGTGTCGACAGTGCCGGTAGCGTTGGAAGCGGGATCGGTGATGCTCATCTTCACGGTGAGGACACCATTGGCCTGTGCCACGCTCTTGACTACGGGCTGGAGGCTGTTGTTCACACCACGGATGATGCGATCCTCAACGGTGTAGGCATACTTGGTAGCATCGGTGCTGAGCTGGGCGGTAGAGGGATTGATATTATAGTTGGCCACTACCTCGGGGCAGAACTCTACGGCATTGGTCGTCTGGACAGCATCGAAGTTGCTTACATTCCAGGCGTTGTAGACATACTTGCGACCCTCGATAGCCTGAATACCCTGATAGTAGTTGTCAGGAACGAGCACAAAGCCCTTCACCTCGGCCGACAGTTTCTTGGCATATTCAGCGAGCTTGCCGTTCAGTGCCGTCACCTCCTCGCCTATCTTGGTATAGATAGCAGCATCGGCAGCCTTGTAAGCTTCAATGGCATCGTTGAGGTCTGTACGGAGACTGGTAATGCCTGCCTTGGCAGTTTCGAGTTCACTCTTGAGTGCTTCCACGCTGGCCTTTACTGTGGCTATCTCAGCCTTGTTGGCAGCAATGTCGCCAGCAAGCGCGTCATTCAAATTTCCGATATATTCATAGATATTGTTGACATCCTGCCAACCCACATGGTCATACTCAAGGCTCAAAACACGAAGGTCGAGAGCATCCTGGGCAGCAGCAGTGGCCTCCTGCAGTACCATAACGGCCTCAAGAGCCTCGGCAAGATCCTCAAGACCCTGGTAGAGGTCGAGCACGCGAACGGTGAGGTCGAGGATGGCACCGGTGTTGGCACTCACCTGACCCTCGACAGCAGCAATCTGAGCCTTGAGGGCCACAATCTCAGCGTCGGTCAGGTTCTTATAGTTCTCAAAATCGGTGTTGAGTGCAGCAATCTGACTTGCCAACTCAGCATCCTTGCTCTGCAGTTCGTTGACAGCCTCGGTAACAGTCACGGGAGCTCCGTTAGGACCGGTGATGCTGCCAGAACCGATCAAAGCAGCAAGTTCGGCAATAGCATTCTCGCGTGCAGTCTTCTCAGCAGCGATGTCAGCCTTGTTGGCATTCACCTGTGCCCAAAGAGCATCAATCTTACCCTGAATTTCATTCTTCAGAGCCTCATCGGCAGCAGCGAATTCCTCACGCACCTTAGCGAGGTCGTCCTTAAGCTCGCTGACAGTGGTCTTCAGACCTGCCACGTCACCTTCGACAGCCTTCAGACGCTCATCAATACCATCCACGCGCTTGCTCAACGCCTCGATAGCGCTGTTGGCAGCGTCGATACCCTTCTGAAGTTCTTTATCAGCCTCGAAGAGCTTGGCGATATTACCCTCGGCAGCAGCCAGGCTGGTTTCAGCGGCAGCAAGGCGAGCCTTGATCTCATCGATCTGCTGCTGCAGCAACTCACGCTGTGCAGCGCATTCTGCCTTGCATTCTGCGATGGCAGCCAGGCAATCAGCCTTGTTTTCTTCCATTGCGCTCTGCATCTGAGCCTTCAAAGCCTCGTCGGCAGCCTTGTAGGCCTCTTCAAGAGCCTTGTCCTTAGCCTCAAGAGCGGCAATCTTACTCTGAAGGGCTTCCTCCTTCTGAAGAACGAGGGCCTTCAAGTCGGCCGTCTGACCCTGCAGGTTCTCGATGTCGCTATCGTAATCGGCGCAAGAAACAAATGTGCCCACAGGAGCTGCTACCACAACAGCAGCAAAAAGGGCAGCATTAAACAACTTTCTTTTCATACGAATAGTGTTTAAGAATTTAATGATATATTTTTTATGAATTTATTTTCCCATATAGGATATGCGCCGTAGAGCCTCAGCCCTGGTGGCGGGGAAAGAAGGCATACGCCGGCTGACACGAAAGAAGCGTCTGGGAGGCAGGGGATGCCTGGAGTAAAGCATGAATGGGAAGTAGTTTCGATAGTCTGCCACTCATATATATATAATATAAGTAGCGTAAGAGCGGTTATAATAAGCCGTAAAGGTACAACTTATGCATACGGAAAAGCAAGTGCCTTTTCGGCACTTTTACCCTTCTATACACGACATTTCGCTGCAAAATTATAAAAAAAAACTATTTAGAAAAAGAATTTGCCTGTTTTTTTGAGTCTAAGCTCAGAAAAATGATATAAAGAGAATGTTTTGGTAGACGAAAGAGCCAAATAAAAGCCTTTTCCTCCTGATTTTATGGTAAAGCGGATGCAGCCATACAAGCAGTCCGGAAAAGGGGATTTCAGGAAGCATGGAATGCGACATCCCCGGACCGGGAGGACTTGATTCACCTTTCGCAAACTCAAACAGATTGTGCTTCAGAAGTAACGGTACGCCCAGAAATGGCAGCAAGTACATAGCCCAGGGCGTTGCCATGGGTGGTTTGACCGCCGCAAATGCGCCCAGGGCATTGCCCTGGGCATTCACAATCAAATTGAACTTGCGAAAGTTGAAATCCTTCATTATTGATTCTTCTTACGGTGAGAATTGACAGAACCCACCGGTGTTCCTGTTTTAACGCAAGTCAGGTGTATGCTGTATGAAACAAGAATTGTTTAGAGAAAGACGGGATATTTTACTGCATCTCCAATGTATATCTACTTTATTGCCGATAAGGTTATTAACCTTATAGGCGATATTATGGTATAGGTTGTCTCCCTATTTGCCCAATCCTTTGAAATAACGTTATTGCGTTTCAAAAGCAAGCTAAAAACAGGTACATCACATGGGGCACCCTATCCCCCGACATTGCGGGAACTCCCTCGTCCGCTCAGAACAGCCTTCCTTTTCCAAATCATCCAAGTCCTCCGGATTCCTGCCTTTCCTGCCAAAATGCTTAGAGCACTAAGCAGAATGGTTTGCCAGTGAAAAGATGAACACTGAAAACCCTACAGAAAGCGAAAAAATGAATATTTCCCATTTCTAAATGAAAGTAGAAAATCCGTAAAAGTAGTGTAATTTTGCACCCGAATTAAGAAAGCCGTTCTTTCCTGCGTGAAGAACGCACAGAAAAGCGGGGGTTCCGGCAAATAGGACTTCGCAAGAAACAGCCCCCCCCACCGCACGAAGAAAACTACAAGAGACAAGTATATATATATGAAAAAGATTGTGACCGTTTTGGCCATCTTTGCCGGAAGCGTATCGGCAATGATGGCCCAAGAGACGCTGACACTGGCCGACTGTCTGAGGATAGGCATAGAGAACAACCTGAACCTGAGGAGCAGTCGCAACGAGATTGCCAAAGGGCAATGGGGAATCAGCGAGAACCGTGCCCGCCTGCTGCCACAAATCAATGCAGTAGTGGGATTCAATGACAACTTCGAGCCACCAGTATCCGTGACCGACGGTTCGGCTTACGGCAACAAATACAATGTGACGAAGACACTGCAATACAACGCCTCGGCAGGATTCCAACTGCAGATGCCGCTCTACAACCAGACGCTGCTCACGGCGATGGACATGGCACGGACAGTGGATGAAATCAACCGGCTGTCGTATGAAAAGGCCCGCGAAGACCTGATCATGCAAATCAGCAAGATGTATTATCTGGCACAGAACACGGAGAAGCAGATTCGACTGGTGGAAGGCAACATCGTACGGCTGGAGGAACTGCGCGACATCACCACGGCTTTCTATGAGAACGACATGGTTGTGGAGGTCGACGTGAAACGCGTGAACCTCAACCTTGAGAACCTGATGACACAGCGCGACAACGCGGAAGCCATGCTGGAGCAGCAATACAACATGCTGAAGTACATCATCGACTATCCTGCCCATGCCGAAATCCGCCTGACACCCGTCGACCCTCAGGAAACGACGGCTTTCGAGGCCAGCGGGCTGAGCACAGGACTATACGAACTGCAACTGCTGGAGCAACAGAAAACACTGGCCGGACAGCAGCACAAGATGGTGCGCGACGGCTATCTGCCATCGCTGAACCTGACCGCCAACTGGATGTTCACGGCTTATACCGACAAGGCACGCAACTGGTTCAAGTCGGGGCCATCGAGCCATTGGTACCGCTCCGACGGTGTAGGGCTTTCATTGCGCATTCCCATCTTCGACGGTCTGGAGAAACGCTCGAAGAGCCGGAAGACCCGGCTGGACATGGAGAATGCCGGCATTGCCTATGAGAATGCCCTGAAGAACATGAGTACGCAGTATCTGAATGCCACCAGCGATATGCTGAACAGCCGCCGGAACTATATGCGGCAGTACGACAACTATCAGCTGGCGGAGGATGTCTACAAGGTGACTTCCGACCAGTATCGTGAGGGAGTGGCATCCATGACGGACGTTCTCCAGGATGAAATGAGGGTGAGTGAGGCTCAGAACAATTATCTCACCGCACACTACAATCTGCAGGTGGCACAGCTGACCCTGCTGAAACTCTCCGGGCAACTGGACAAACTGACCCGATAACTCTACCCATACTCCTATATATAATATTTGACCCTAACATGACCACTATGGCAACGAACAACAATACCGACAAGACACAGCAAAGCAAGAAAAACAGCAATTATGCCCGCCAGGCCAAAAAACTGAAGCGTCAGCGCGGCCGACAACTCATCGCCAGCCTGCTGGGTATAGGCATACTGGTGTGGGGATTCATCAAGGTGGTGACCATCTTCCTGGACTACAACGCCACAGAGACAAGCAACGACGCACAGGTGGAGCAATACATCTCGCCGGTGAACCTGCGGGCTTCGGGATATATCAGCCGCATCTGCTTCACCGAACACCAGCATGTGAAAAAGGGCGATACACTGCTCATTCTCGACGACCGCGAATACCGCATCAGAGTGATGGAGGCCGAGGCTGCCTTGAAAGATGCCAAAGCCGGGGCGGAAGTGATTGATGCCACACTGAACACCACGCAGACCTCTGCCACGGTGTACGATGCCTCGATAGAGGAGATTGAGGTAAGAATGGCCAAACTGGAGAAGGACCGCCAGAGATACCAGAACCTCGTGGCAAAGAAGGCCGCCACGCCTATCCAGCTGGAACAGTTGGAGACGGAACTGGCTGCCATGAAAAAGAAACTGGAGGCTACGCGACGTCAGCGCAAGGCTGCCCTGTCGGGAGTCAACGAGGTGACAACCCGCAAGCAGAACTCTGCGGCTGCCATCGAGCGTGCTGAGGCTGCCCTTGCCATGGCCAGGCTGAACCTTTCCTATACCGTGGTGACGGCACCATGCGACGGTAAACTGGGACGGCGTGCCTTGGAGGAAGGACAGGCTGTGAATGCTGGACAGACCATCACCTATATCATGCCTGACACGCAGAAATGGGTCATTGCGAACTATAAGGAGACACAAATCGCCAACCTCTACGTGGGACAGACGGTGCGTATGACGGTGGATGCCGTGAAGGACAAGGAATTTACAGGCAAGGTGACAGCCATCTCCGGGGCTACCGGCTCCAAGTATTCCTTGGTGCCGACCGACAATTCAGCCGGCAACTTCGTGAAAATCCAGCAGCGCGTACCAGTGCGCATCGACTTCGAAAGACTTTCCAAAGAGGACAACGAACGGCTTGCCGCAGGAATGATGGTCATCGTCAAGGCTGAGCGCAAATAATCATCACGGGGAGGGGGAAACACTGCATTTCTGAAAACAGGCGATATTCCCCCTCGCCAAGCAAGGACACAACGATATGCCAAGACTTCCAAAGAACTATCCATTCTACGACTGGGTGCCGAAGCCGCTGGGTATCATCTTCCTCATCCTCCTCTTCATCCCTATCCTGACTATCGGCGGTGTGTACTCCGCCAACAGCGGCGAGATGATGAGCGGGCTGGGCATCCAGACGGAGCACATACAGTTTGTGGGCTTCGTCACCTCCGTAGGCATGGCGGCTTTCTCGCCATTCTTCTACGACCTGGTGCGCGTACGCAATGAGAAGATGATGTGCATGGTGGGCTTCAGCGTGATGTATGTGCTGAGCTACGTCTGCGCCAAGACCGACAGCATCTTCATCCTGGCACTGTGCAGCCTCATCATGGGTTTCCTGCGAAACGTGCTGATGATGTGTAATCTCTTCACACTCATCAAATATGGTTTCGGCATTGAGGCTACATTCAATATCACTCCCGGCAACGAGCCCAAGGACGAGGCGGGCTGGGACCGGCTCGACAAGGAAAAGACGGCAAGCATGCCTACCATCTACCTTTTCTTCATGATTCTGGGACAGCTGGGCACATGGCTCACGGCATGGCTGGCCTACGAATACGAATGGCAGTACGTCTACTATTTCATGATGGGTGCCATGCTGGCTTCCATTCTCATCATCTTCGTGACGATGCCTTTCGAGCGTTATCCCCAGAAGCATTTCCCCATCACCTTCAGCAAATTCGGCAATGTGGTGATATTCAGCGTCATGATGTGCTCGTTCATCTACATTATGGTCTACGGCAAGACGTACGACTGGTTTTCGAACGAGAGCATCCGCCTTGCCACCATCATCTGCGTAGTCTTCACCGCACTGTTCATCTATATGGAGGCCAGCCGCAAGTCGCCCTATTTCCTGCTCGATGCCTTCAAGGTGAGGAGCATACAGTATGGCATCGTGCTCTTCCTGCTTCTGATGATTCTGAACTCCAGCGCAATGTTCGTGAATGTATTCACGGGGGTGGGCATGAAGATCGACAACTGGCAGAATGCCGTATTGGGCAACTGGGTGCTGCCGGGCTATTTCCTGGGCTGCGTGATAGCCGTTGTGGCTGGCGGTCGCGGCCTGCACCTGAAATATCTCTTTGCACTGGGCTTCCTTCTCATCGGTGCAGCAGCCCTGTTCATGTACTTCGAAGTGCAGAACGACGGACTGTATGAGCGCATGAAATGGCCTGTCATCATCCGTGCCACGGGAATGATGCTGCTCTATACGCTGACGGCGGTTCATGCCAACCAGCGCATGCCATTCCGATTGATGAGCACCTGGGTGTGCATCATGCTCTCCGTGCGTATGGTAATAGCCCCGGGCATCGGCTCTGCCCTCTACAGCAATGTGCTGCAACAACGCCAGCAGACGTATGTAGAACGCTTTGCACAGGATTACGACCGCACGGAGGCCGAGACGGCCATGACGTACGACCGCACTGTGCGCGGCATGATGATGCAAGGCAAGAGCGAGACGGAAGCACGCCACATGGCGGCCATGTCGCTGAAGGGAAAGGTGCAGATTCAGGCCACACTGACGGCAGTGAAGGAAATGGCGGGATGGACTGTTTACGGCTGTCTTGCTGCCGCTGCCCTGACCCTGCTGGTGCCTTGGAGAAAAAGAAAACTGAGGCCGGAGGAGATGGCTGACACCACAGTACTGACGGCATAGACTATACTTACAGGAGGCGCGCGCCATAATTTCTTAATTCATGTTATGCACGCAGGCTCTTCAGTGGAAGAGCCCATTTTTCCCTAATATATTTGCTGAGACAGCGCGCCTCCTTTTTTTGTTTTTTGGAATCCACTACAGGAAAACACAGTCGGGAATTATCGATTTGTAAGGGGATATTGCCGAAAAAAGATGGTGTGACTGGAAAATATGTGTATATTTGCATGCGTGCATATATGCACATGCAGGAGTGTGTATGCACACGCTACCGTTGTACCAGATTATCACACCAGAAAGAGATATGAAAGACGTAGAAAGGCTTATGGATGACGACGCGCTGACCCGGCTTGAAGAAAAGACGAGGTTAGAGGCTTTGGAGACACAGCTGTGCACGAAGGCCGAAATCTGCTGCTCGGCCGGACTGCTCAGTGAAATTCCGCAGGTGCTGACATCACCTTACCATTCTGAATACGTAGGATTCATCATTTGCCAGAAAGGACAACTGCAAATCACGACATTGATGGAAAAAGCCAATGTCAAGGCGGGGGAAACGGTGTATTTCAGCACCAAGACGGACATCACCCTGAAAAAAACGGGAAAAAACCTCTCCTATGCCCTACTCTTCTATCAAAGTTCCATCATCCGTGACATCATCGGGAATTCCCTGATGCTCATGAGACTGCATGCCAAATACGGGGTGCCGGAACTCAGCGTATGGGCTACGGAAAAGACGGACCATCTGATGAGTTTCATCGACCTCCTCACCTCCATCAGGACAAATGGGGAGCACGGCTTTCCGGAACAGGAGCGGAAACTGCTCATCATGAGCCTTACCTACAGGCTCTGCAATATCTTCAGCAGCAGAATGTGCGAAGACAACGCGCAGGACGGACGGCGCACGGAGGTATTCACCAAACTCGTGAAACTCATCAGCCAGCATTATGCCACCCGTCGCAACGTGGAGTTCTATGCCAACGAACTGTGTCTTTCTCCAAAATATCTCTCCACCATCTCCAAGGAACTCTGCGGCTACCCGCTGCAGAAACTCATCTTCCGCGCCATCACGCAGCGGGCCATCTTCCTGCTGATGAACACCAGCATGTCGGTGCAGGAGATTGCCAACGAACTGCATTTCCCCAACGCCTCGGCGTTCGGCACATTCTTCAAAAAGCAGACGGGATGCGCACCCCGGCAATACACCTACGAGCATACGGCGGGAAAGAATCCTGCCACACAAAAGGATGAAAACGCATAAGACTTACGAACCGACCGACAGGATGATCAGCATCATCCGCGACAACTACAGCGTGCTGCAATCGCTGGAGAGTTTTGGCATACCCTTGGGCTTCGGCGACAAGACTGTGGAGGAAATCTGCCAGAGCCACTATGTGGACACCTTCACCTTTCTCGCCGTGGTGAACTTCACCACGGGGGGCTATTTTGATGCCAAGAGCATGGCCAGCCGGCTGTCGGTGACTACCATGCTGCGGTATCTGCGTGCCAGCCATGTGTACTATCTGAACCATCAGCTGCCGTATATCAGGAAAAGCCTGAAGGATTCGCTGAGGGAGGACGACGAACTGGGAAGACTGGTGATGACGCTCTACGATGAGTATGCCATGGAAATCAAGAAGCACATGAAATATGAGGAGCGTAGGCTCTTCCCCTATGTGCAGGATTTGCTGGAGGGGAATCCCCGACGGGGCTACAGCATCGAAACTTTCTCCAAACACCACGAGGAGACGGGAGCAAAACTGAAGGAACTGAAGTGCATCCTGCTGAAATATCTGCCGCAGGACAAGGAGCACAGCCACTTGCTGACAATGACGCTCTATGGCATCTACAACAACGAGGAGTGGCTGCGGCTACATGCTGAAGTGGAGGACGAACTCTTTGTCCCTGCCATACGCGCACTGGAGCAACGTCTGTTAGAAAGTCAGGTGACGCAGCAGATCACGGCATTGATGGGCAAAACGGAATCGGAACTGACGGACAATGGGCTATCAGAACGCGAGAAGGAGATTATCGTGGCTCTCGTCACGGGAATGTCGAACAAGGAGATTGCCGAGCATCTCTGCATCTCAGTCAACACCGTAGCGACACATCGCCGCAACATCACGCGCAAACTGCAAATCCACAGCACTGCGGGTCTCACTATCTTCGCCATCGTCAATGGCTTGGTTGACTTGTCAAGACTGCTGAATGAGGAATAGCCGAAGGGGAAGATGAAATCGTTCAAAGGTGCTATGGACGCACGGCCACAGGAATGAAGTTCATTGCACGCCCTGTGATATTATAGTTGATTTCTTACCGAAAGCGACCATAAGCTCGGGACGTACTCTAAACAATTCTTCCCAAATCAAATTGAACACCCTATTTTCCCCTATTTTCCAATGTGTTACAACTTGCGAAACTACCAACCGCAAAGGTCGAAGTGTTTTTTCTCTAAA
>CAMGOT010000043.1 GCA_946060685.1 uncultured Bacteroidales bacterium | reverse complement strand
GTTTTTTGTTTTCAAACACGAGCTCATCTAATATAGTTGGGTGCTATGTAAGTGAGTGAAAAGCAAAAAGATACTGTGCGAGAGGTGGAAAAGCGACCAAGCAGACACCCCTTGAAAAAAAAGATTATATACTAATTTATAGAACACCCCTTAAAACCATAAATACATCATACTATGAAACGACTCCTCACTTGTATTCTCGGTCTGTCAGCAGTCATCGGATGCTTTGCACAGGACCCCACCCCCACAACCCCTGCTGCCAAAAGCATCTGCACGCTTTCCGTAGAGCAACCTCTCTTCAAGACCTACCAAGGAGCCAAGGTTCCTTATCGCATTCCTGCCATCGCTACAGCCCATAACGGCAATCTCATAGCCATCAGCGACTACCGCTATTGTGGCGGCGACATCGGTTTCGGCAGGGTAGACCTGCACTACCGCATTTCCGACGACAACGGTCTGCACTGGTCAAAGGAATTTACCATGGCAGAGGGCGACGGTGTGGACGGTAGCCCAAGATGCGGCTATGGCGATGCGGCAGTGGTGGCCGACAGCCGCTCAAGCGAAGTCCTTGTGGTATGTGTGACGGGCAACACCGTCTACGGACATTCCACCACCACTCGCCAGAACCCCAACCGTGTGGCTGTGATTCGGTCGTACGACAATGGCGAAACATGGAATGCGCCTGAGGAAATCACGGAAAGCATCTACAGCCTGTTCGACAAGAGCAAACTCGGACCCGTACAGAGCCTTTTCTTCGGCAGTGGCAGGATTTGCCAGAGCCGCATCATCAAGGTGGGAAAGTACTATCGAATCTATGCCGCCCTCTGTGCCCGTCCTGGCGGAAACCGTGTGGTATATTCTGACGATTTCGGACGCACCTGGAAATCTCTCGGCACTATCGACGAGAGTCCGGCTCCTGCCGGCGATGAGCCAAAGATTGAGGAACTGCCCAACGGCGATGTCGTGCTTTCAAGCCGTGCGTGGGGCGGACGCCATTTCAACATCTTCAACTATATCTCGCGACGCAAGGCCACGGGGCTATGGCAGGAAGCCGTGGCAAGCAACGAACAGGAGGGTGGAGTAGTGGCACAGCAGAATGCCTGCAACGGCGAGATTCTCATTGTCAACTGCCTCAGCAACGAAAACGGCAAGACCATCCCCGTGGCACTCCAGAGCGTTCCCCTTGGACCCGGTCGCAGCCGCGTAGGCATCTACTATAAGCCGCTGCACTCCAGATATGATTATGCCACTCCTGCAAATTTTGCTTCCGGATGGCAAGGCCCGTATCTCGTGAGCGAAATCAACAGCGCATACTCCACCATGACATTGCAGACCGACGGCCGCATCGGCTTCTTCTATGAGGAAGAGACCTATGGTCCCGGAGCTGCCTATACCGAGATGTATATCCCCATTGCCATCAGCGAAATCACTCAAGGGGCCTACCGCATCAAGCCCTTCAGCGACAAGGTGCTGATGCGCATGCTTACACCGCTGAAAAAGAAATAAGGGGGGAGTAGGCTATGATGAGCCAGCAAAAACTCACCGTCGAGGAGATGGGACGCATGGATGTCCCTGCCTTTAAGGAGGCCTCCAAACTCCCCCTCGTCATGGTGCTCGACAATGTCCGCTCGCTGCACAACATCGGCAGTGTGTTCCGCACTGCCGATGCCTTCCGGCTTTCCGGATTGTGGCTATGTGGCATCACCGCCACGCCGGAGCGCAATCTGGTAGATATCCACAAGACGGCTCTGGGGGCCGAGGACAGCGTGGAATGGCACTATGCCGCCGATACGCTTGATGCCGTGCATACACTGCGAAAGGAGGGCTACACCATCGTGGCCATCGAACAGTGCCACGGCAGCATCATGCTCAATGAATGGACGGCATGGCATGAGGGAGAACCGCACAAGCCTTATGCCTTCATCATGGGCAACGAGGTGAAGGGGGTCGACCAGAAGGTGGTGGATGCTGCCGATATGGTCATCGAAATTCCGCAATACGGCACAAAACATTCACTGAATGTCAGCGTCACGGCAGGTATCGTCATGTGGGAGGTCATCCGCCAGGCTTTGCGCCTCGGAATGCTTTAGCCGCTTTCTTACACGTGGCTTTCACCATGCGTGGACGCCCAAAGCAATCGTCCAGCACCGCTACTTTGCCGTAGCCCTCCTCTTCCAGCATCAAGGCCACGTCGGCGGCATAGCGGGTGTTACATTCCAACATCAGCCCCCCATCCGTGTGCAGCAGCAGCTTTCCGAGGCGTGACAATGCCTTGTAGAAACGCAAAGGGTCGGCATCGGGCACAAAGAGTGCCAGGTGAGGCTCGCTGTCCAGCACCACTGCCTCCATATCCTTTGCCTCCGAGGCGCAGATATAGGGAGGATTGCTCACTATGAGGTCAAAGCCTGCCTTTGGCTGGCAATCAGTACCTTCTGCTGCCGGCTGTTCCGGCATCTCATCCTTCCAGGCATCAGGCTCAAGCATCGAACGCAAAAGAAAACGCACGCTCGCTCCTTGCTGCAGGGCATTATGGCGTGCCACTTCCAGTGCCGCTGCCGAAACGTCACATGCCACCACTTCACTCTCCGGCAATGCAAGTGCTATACTGACGGCTATGCAGCCGCTCCCAGTGCCGCAGTCCAGCACGCGACGTGGACGCGCCTCTACTGCCATTTTCACCAGTTGCTCTGTCTCCGGGCGGGGTATCAGCACATCGGGAGTGACACGGAAATAGCGTCCGAGAAACAGGGCTCGCCCTGCAACGTACTGCATCGGTATGCCACGCTCCAATTCTTCCAGTGCTTTCGCCCATGCCGCCTCGCCTTTCCCGTCAAACACCACGCCACGCCCCATCAGCACATCTGTCCGGCTGGCACCATACATATCCTCAAGCAAGGCAAAAGCCTGGGCCTGGGCTTCACCACGACTATTATTCTTTCCTAATATGCCGCACAAACGGCGGTAGAGAGTGTCAAAAGTATATTCCATGGCGGCAAATATAGATAAAATCCGCGAGATTCTACACCGCCACAACAAGAAAATCATTTTTTTAGAGGAAAGTTATGGAATTTGCCCGTAACTCAACTCCTTGCCAGCCTCCTTCACGACGGAGCAAAAAATTTTTTTCCACGATGCTCTCACCATCCATCTGACATGAAAAGCTATACCGACGAAATATGGATGCAGCGTGCCCTTCAGCTGGCACGCAACGGCGAACTGACCTCCCATCCTAACCCTATGGTAGGTGCTGTCATCGTCCATGCCGACCGCATCATTGGCGAAGGCTGGCATCACCAGGCCGGAGAGCCTCACGCCGAGGTAATGGCTGTGCGCAGCGTACGCACAGAAGACCTCGCCCTCCTGCATGATGCCACCATCTATGTCACTCTCGAACCCTGCGCTCACTATGGCCGCACTCCGCCTTGTGCAGAAATGATTGTACGCCAGGGGTTCCATCGTGTGGTAGTGGGGTGTGTCGACCCTTTCTCCAAGGTGGGCGGACGAGGCATTGCCATCATGCGCCAGGCGGGCATTGAGGTCACTGTGGGAGTACTGCGCGAGGAGTGTCTCGACCTCATAGCGCATTTCGTCTGCTGCCAACTGATGCGCCGCCCCTACATCACATTGAAATGGGCTGCCAGTGCCGACGGCTTCATTGACCGCCTGCGTACTTCTGCCGACGAAGGGGAACCCATACGCTTCTCCACGCAGCTTTCCACCATCCATGTGCATCATCTCCGTGCTGCCCATCAGGCCATCCTCGTAGGTCGCCGCACCTTCGAACTGGACCATCCTCGTCTGAATGTACGTTGCTACGGCGGACGGAATCCCATGCGTTGTGTCCTGGGCAGTGTGGGCGAGGAAGCCTTGAACGCGGGTTTTCAGGCATACGCTGATGTCGACTCCCTTCTGGACAGCTTGAGGCGCGACAACATTCAATCGCTCCTTGTGGAAGGCGGAGCAGCCACGCTCCAGACATTCATCGAGCGCGACCTGTGGGATGAGGCATGGGAGGAGCAAAGCTCCATCGTCCTGGAAAGCGGAGTAGAAGCCCCCCTGATGCCCTCTGCCTTCAAGCCTCGGCAAGAGAGGCACTACGGTGCTGATTTCCTCCACTGGCTGAGCCCGGTAAGGCTCAAGCACTATGTAGACTTTAAATAGAAAATGATTCCGGAAAAACCGGAAAAGCCGGAAAAACCGGATTATCCGGACTATCCGGAAAAACCGGCCCTCCCCTCCCCGAAAAAAACAGCAAAAACCCCAAAACATCTATGACTATGAATAAACTTAACCCCGCTTCGCTCATTCTCCTTGCAGCAGCTGCCTTCGGCACCATGGCGGCAAGCGCGGAGTCCTTCACGCTCAAGACAGGACTTCCCGCAGGAAGCGAACTTACCCTGACACTCGATGCCGGGCTCAACGTCTCGCTATCCTGGGGCGACGGCTCCACCTCGCAGTTCTGTTCCACAGGACTTCCCACAACTGTCAACGTGGCCGACCCTTCACTCACCGTCACCACCGACGGCACCATTACGCAACTCTACGTCAACGACAATGCCATTGAGGAACTGGGACTGACAGGACTCAAAAACCTCATCGTGCTCGACTGCAACGACAATCAGCTCACATCCCTTGCCCTGAGCCGCCAGACCCTCCTCCAAACCCTCTGGTGCGCCCGCAACCAGCTCACTGCCCTTGACCTCTCCAAACTGACGGTGCTGGAAAAACTCAATGCCAGCGACAACAAGCTGGAAGACCTCAAGCTCAACAGCACGAAAATCACTGACCTCTGGATTGAAGGCAATGCTCTCGAAGGCACACTCGACCTCTCGAAGCTCACCGCACTCTTCTGCCTCGCCGCCGACCACAACAATCTCAACAAGATCGACCTCAACAGCGAAACTGCTGCCAAAAAGGCCATGGAGCATTTCTATGTCAACGACAATGCCCTCTTCTTCAACTCCTTTGCCACGGTCTACGACAAGTCGAAGGAGGTGTATACCATCCACAGCGTCATCACTCCACAGCGTCCCTATTTTTACACCCACGGACTGCTGACGAACGTACAGCACGACCTCAGCGAACTGATCCGCTATAATGCCTGGAATGCCGCCATCACTCCCACCGTCACGCTCACGGATGTGGAGACGGCATCGGTATTGGAGAAGAATACGGATTTCACCATGTCGGGAAGCTACAAATTCACCTTCACCACAGAACATCGCTATGTCACTGCCACACTGACCACAGCACTTTATCCCGACGTCGAACTCTCCACGCAGCCTTTCGCCGTTCTTGCTGACCTTTCCGGCATCACCGCTCCCGTCGTCCAGACCACGCAGCCTGCCCCCACCTTCGACCTTCAGGGCCGCAGCGTCAGCGCATCCTCTACCCTAAAGGGCATCTATATCCAGAATGGCAAGAAAATCATCTTCTAAACCGCATATCACATGAAAAAACATATATCCTGCACCATCCTGATGGGGGCTATATCAGCACTCTCCTTGTTTGCGCAGAACACCACGCAGCCTGAAGTCCTGACCACCGACCCCTCAAAGGCTGCCATCGTGGAGCCTGCACTGAATAATCTTGAGGTTGATTTTGAGGCTGGGGAAACCTTCCTCGGTGTCATGGCCAATACGGACTTCAACGTCAGTGTCGACGCCGAATGGCTCAGCGCACGCCGCGTGAAAGGGGGCATCGCCGTCAAGGCTGACTATTCCTACCTCATCGACCCTCGCTCTGCCAATCTTGCCATCACCACTGCCGACGGGGCTTCCACACGCAATGTCAGCATCACACAGCGGGCCAACAACAGTGCGGCCTACATCCAGGGCGACTACTATCTGACCATCGGCAGTGCAGAGGCCAACCAGGCTCAGGCCGGGCAGAACATCAAGAACACCTACGACGGCAATCTGTCCTCCCTCTACCACTCTCCCTACAGCACCGGCAACACCACATTCCCCGTCATCCTCACCTATACCTTGAAGGAGGCCGCTCATGTGGACTATATGGTCTATACCCCGCGCCAGGATGGCAACACCAACGGCAATTTCAAGGAAATCACCGTAGAGGTGGCTCTCGCCGGCAGTACCGACACTTGGAATAAAGTGGCGGACGAGGACCTCGGAGGCTCTTCTGCAGCATCGCGCATTGAATTCGGAAATGCCGGCATCGACGATGTGAAGAAAATTCGCATCACCGTCAACAGCGGACAAGGCAACTTCGCCTCCTGTGCGGAGATGGGATTCTATACCAAAAACTCCGCGTTCAGCAACATGATAGCGAAATACTTCAAGAATTCCCTCTGCACCGAACTGGCCGACGGCATCGGACCTGACGAAGCTGCAAACATCAGCGACCCCTTCGTGCGACAGCTCGTCACCTATATGCTCTCCGGCAACTATTCCACGAAATATCGTGTAGGGGAATATGAGGCCTACAAGCCCATCTATACGCTGCGCGACGAACTCAAGAATTCCAATCCCTACTGTGCCTACGAGAATCCCACCGGCATCTATTTCGAGAAGGGCCAGACGCTTGCCGTCTTTGTCGAAGGCATCACCACCATGGCCCCGATGCTCCGCATCTACTGCTTTGGCGAGGGCGACGACTTCCAGAGCACCAGTACCTATCCGCTCTCAAACGGTGTGAACATCATCCAGACCACCACGCGCGGCAACGGATATATCAGCTATTACACCTCCGACTGGGAGACCATACCACCCGTGAAAATCCATTTCGCCATGGCTACGGAAAACGGCTACTTCGACCTCGAACGCGGCGACACGAACGAGGATTGGGTCAACCTTCTCGCCAATGCCAAGAGCGATGTCCTCGACATCCGCTGCAAGCGAATGCAGGTGCCGGCTCCCATCAGCATTCTCAAGCAGCGCTGCCCGAAGAAGGGTGTGGAACTTGCCACCATCTACGACAATGTCATCTACCGTGAGCGTGAGGTCATGGGGCTCGTACAGCAAATCCCCGGTTTCACGCCCGAACCCAAAAACCGTCAGTTCGCACGCCCCTCGGCATCGGGTATGTATGCCAGCACCGAGGGTGCATATGCTGCCTTCGGATCCTTCGGCGAATGGTGCGACCCCGACAATTTCGGATTCTGGGGTATCGGCCACGAACTGGGACACAACAACCAAATCGGCAACGGCTTCAAATGGAGCGGATGCGGCGAGACCACAAACAATATCTATGCCTCATGGGTAGAGCACTGTCTCGGCAATGGCTACCACCGTCTGGAAGATGAGGTTTCGGGTATCGAGGCATACAGCAACATGCGTGGCGGACGCTTCAACGCCTATCTCGAAGAGGGTGTACGCAAGGGTAAACCCTGGCAGCTGCAGGAGGGTCCTGACTACTACGGCTCTGCAGCAACGGGGGCCAACGGTTCGCGCAACTACGACCACTTCGTGAAGGTGGTGCCGCTCTATCAGCTCAACCTCTGGACGCAGGATTGCCAGAAGTCGCCGAATGCCTATGGAAAGGTCATTCAGGGCTACCGCACACTCGCCAACAATCCTTCCGACAACGGGCAGCAGCAAATCAACTTCATGCGCAATTTCTGCGACTCCACGCAAATCGACTTCCTCGACTTCTTCGAGCGCGCCGGCATGCTCCGCCCCATCAATGCCTACATCGAGGACTATGCTCCGGGATGGAACATCATCACCGACAAGCAGATCGAAGAACTCCGCGCCTATATCGCCGAAAAGAACTATCCCAAGGCTCCTGCCGGACTGAACTATCTCAATGCCTACAATATCGACGTTTTCCGCGATGAAGTTCCCCTCGACACTGAGCAGACGCTGGGCAAAGGGTGCTCCAAGGCTGGAACATTCGTCACCGTCACCCATTCCTACTGGAAGGGTGCTGTGGGATTTGAGGCCTACGATGAGGAGGGCAACATCACCGCCATCAGCATGTATGGCCTGGGCGACAGCCAGAAATCCTCCAAGCGCACCAAGGCGCTCTTCCCCGATGGCTCGAAATATCTCATGGCAGTGGGCTTCGACGGCTCTCGCGTGAAGATATATTCCAAATAATCTGAAGAATTGAAGCGTCGCCTGCACAACATGCAGGCGACGCGCTTTTTTTCCCTCCACATCTTGCCCCCAACCCTCAACCATCCTCCTCCCACGCTCGACAATGCTGCCTGCCACAATGCGTAAACCCCATGAGAATCAGCAACAAAGAGGCCTGAAGTGCATATATACACCTAATTAACATTCTCGTCGGTCATAGGCCATAATGCAAAGTCAACAAGCAATATTTTTTACAAAATATTAACAAAACTACATTATTATCTATATTCTAATCCCCTACAACCGACTTTTAACTAACTTTGCCATCGGAAACAACGCGGGAAACCGTCTACTGTCTGTCTAACACGTTTCATTAGCTTTCATCTATTTATTTTACGCAGAATTGTTTTTGCGAAGACGTAAAACCCGACTATCACGAAAAAAAAGACAGAAAAGAAAGGTCCCAAAACAGACTCTCCCTGCATCCCCTTATCTTCATTCAAAAACAGGAGATGTGGGGGGAGTTTCGTCAAGAAGGCTCGGCAGGGAATCCCCTGCCTTTTTTTGACATGGGCCATTCTTTAGTGATGACAAAAAAGTGATGATAAAAAAAATGGTGACAAGTCTTTATTTCACACCTCCCCCCTAAAAGTAGATGGTCGTCAGGATGGGCAAATGGTCGCTGATGCCACCATGGTAGGCAGGACCGAGAAATGTGCGACGGGGCTTGTAAAGGCCGTCGGCAGAACGTTCCAGCTGATAGTCGCGGGCAAAGATGCAGGCTGAACCTTGAGAGAAAGAACCACTCACGAAACAATGGTCGATATTCGACCAGGCATCGCGGTAGAAATAGCTGGCAGGGGCATGATGTTCCTCATCGCCCTCAGGCTCCAGCAGCGTAAAGCCATGCTGGAAAAGAGGCTGCAGCACGGGATCAGAAGCCTCAGCATTCATGTCGCCCATCACCACGATGCGGCATTTCATTCGCAGTTCCCTCAGACTGTCGGCAACAGCCAGCAGGGTCTGCACCGCGGCCTGACGCAGAGGAGAAGAACTTGCAGCACCTCCACGCCGGGAGGGAAAATGCACCTGCATGATGTCCAGCGTATCGCCGGAAAGCAACACGCCGGAGCAAAGCAGCACATCGCGTGTGGGCCGCTGTGCCGACTCCGGCAAACTCACGCGCAACGACCTGTGGCTGACCAGTCGAAACGTGAAGGGCTGGTAGAGCATTGCCACATTGATGCCTCGCACATCCGAACCTTCCGACATCACATATTCGTAGCCCAAGCGTGCCAGCCGCGTGCGCCGCAAGAGCTGCTCCACCACACTGTCGCTCTCCACCTCGCAAAGCCCTACCACATCCACTGGCTGCAACCCGCCGGCATCAAGAATCACGCGCGCCACACCATGCAGTTTCTGCTCCAGCATTTCCTGCCGCCAGTGCTGCGCGCCTTGTGGCAGAAAATCATCATCCTGCGTCAGCGGATTGTCGACAGTGTCAAAAAGATTCTCCACATTGTAAGTCAGCAGCCGCAGGGGCAGGACTCGCTCCGCTCCCTTCCCCTTTCCCGCAGAAAACCAGTCCTGGGCTGACGAGGAAGGGACGCACAAATGAAAAAGAAGCAGAAGCAGAAAAGCACGAAAGATATTGCAAGACCAGGGACGCATAGGCTAAACTTATATAGCGTGGATACTGTTGAAATTCAAGGGATATTTTTTCTGTCTATTAGGGGGGGCAAAATCAGGCTTTTCACCATCATTCCCTGCAAATTTACCGAATAAAACCAAACATAGCCCTTCAAACAGAACTTTTCAGCTTTTTTTACCCTCTTTTATTTCTACTTTGCCGTCAGAAAAGAGAAACCTAACGCAAAAAGGCAAAGGAAAGCCATTTAAGCTGCCTGCGGGCAGAATGCCACCCGTCTGCGCACCGAGGTATAATTGGCACTCAGGGAAAACATGGCCCAACTATTCAAAGTATATGGCCTACGATGAAAATAAGGTTAATAACCTTAACGCTGTAAGGTTAATAACCTTGCGGCCTTAAGGTTAATAACCTTGCAACGATTTAAGATAATATACTTTTGCCAGGCCATTGACTGCTCTTTACAGAAGACTGAACCTTCATCAAACAGGGAGCAACAACAATCCCCCTTCAGAAGACGTCTGCCATCTGATAGAGCAGAGCATTGAGGAGGCACCGCTGGAAATCCGATTCACCATCGTGGAGCGCTTTGCCGACTATGAGGGAATGGTAGAGCGAAATCCTATGGCAGGAGTCGAAATCCATGCCGACAACAGCACGACGCCCCTTAATATCAGCAACTATATCGAACGGTCGTTCAAAAAAATCACCGAGAAGGAACCTTGGCGCTTCAATATCGTCGGCACTACCGACAGTGAAGGCGTGGCCAATGTGAAATTCAATCGTAAGAACTTGCCCAAAGGATTCATTTTCTACGACCGTGGCAACAAGAAGGCGTCCTTCAAATACATGACGCTCAGGGAATTCATGAGCCCGTCCTTCACCACCGCCGATGATGCCTGGGATCTGGATGATCAAAGCAAAGAAGGCAAAGAAGGCGAAGAAAGCAAATAAAAAATCTCTAATATATATACATTGCCAAAGAGGCCTGACAGTTTTTGTCGGCCTCTTTTTTTATTTTTTGACACATGCCCTTTGTCACTTTGAAGGGAATTTCTAAATTTGCCACCAAATTCAGGGGTAAAAAGATTTTTGCATACTGTTTACTGATTTATAGAACACCCCCCTTTATCTATACAGTGGGCTTCGCCTTCCTGCTTCGCTCTGGCGCGATACGCCCACTGGATGGTGTTCCGTGGATAAAAAAACTCCACGGTTTTTATTATTCACAATATTCACACCCTACGCATCAGTCCTACGCTTTCTGTTCAGCCCAGGAGATAGGCTCTGGTGTACATCCACTATCCCCCTCTCTTATCCCAGCATCCTTCATTCTCATTCTATGTTCGACCACATATCCTTTGATACCCTTGCCCACTACACGCGCGGAATGGCCACGATGTTCTTCATCATACAGGCCGTGCAGGTGTATGGCATCCGCAAACGCAACAGGATGACGCTTCTCCTCTTCGTCGCCATCGTCTACATTGCCCTTTGCTATGTCAAGGACATCATCTTCCTCTCCGCTTCGCTGATGGAATTCGATTTCATGGAGAGCCTGGTGAGCATCATCGACTTCACCTGCACTCCTTTTGCCTGTGCACTCTTCTACGAGGGCATCAGCCCGCGGAGCATCAGTTTTCGCAAACTCCTCCTGCTCTATCTGCCCTTCGCTGCATTCATCCCCCTTTTCTGCCTGCTGCGCACCGACATTCTCCTCTACGCCGACTTTGCGTTTTCCAGCCTGGTGTCGGCCATCACGATGGTGCTTGTGACAAAAAACGCCAAACGCTACAAGAAGTGTCTGAGCGACAACTATTCGCATACAAAGGATATCAGCGTGACGTGGATTGCACAATATGCGGTCATCTATTTCGCTTGGTTCTTCGTCTATTCCCTCTGTTTCTACAAGCCTACATGGGTGGGTGAAGTGGTGTACGATCTGTTCAGCATGCTCATCTGGAGCGTCCTCTGCATCTGCACCCGGCATCACCATATCATTGCTGAAATGCTGGCACCCCTACAGCAGGCTCCCGACGATGCAGGACAGCAGGAGGAACCGGCCGACACGGATGCTCCTGCGAGGGAGAGGAACGTCAACGTCAAGGATTCCACCGATGCCAGCATCGCCTGTGCCCTGAAGCAATGTATGGAAGAGGAGAAGCTATACCTCAATCCTCGCCTCACGCTTACCGAACTCTCGATGGCGGTGGGGACCAACAGGTCCTACATTTCCGAATACATCAACAGGCAGGGCAAATCCTTCTACGACTATATCAATGCTTTCCGTGTGGCAGAATCGTGCAGCATCATCGATGGTATGCACGCTGACGAAAAAATCACGATGGCCGAGATTGCCGCACGGAGCGGCTTCAACTCCATATCCTCCTTCAACCGCAATTTCTATAAAATCATGGGAGTCACTCCTTCCAAATATCTGCAACAGAAGGAGGAACCGCCCTATTTGCAACTATAATTCCTATTTCTTCCCATATTCCACACACATATGGTGGGTTCTATAAATTCGCGTTAATCCATAATTATTATTTCTTTTAACATTGGGAATTTATAGAACCCACCTTTATAGAACGCCCCATAAATCCCTATTTCCCCATACCTAATTCCACATTCCTCATTGAGAATTTATATAGAAGAACCACTATTTCTCGAAAAACATAGAATTATTCTGCTTTTTTTTTGCAAGTTTCACAAATATGACTACCTTTGCCATGCAAACTGCACCTTCGGCCCTGAGAGGGGAAGAGCTGGGGCGTTTGGCATCTTGTTAAAGTACGGAAAACTACGAAAAACATAAAACCTGTATGTTGAAAAAGCAAACCAACATTTACCTGCTGATGGGCGCACTGGCGCTCGTCGGAGGAGCGTTTGTGCCTCATACGGCCTACGCAAACGACTATTATGTAGTGCAGCAATCATCGACGGTGAAGGGAACCGTGGTGGATGCTGAAGGAGTAGCGCTTACGGGTGCCAGCGTGGCTGTGGTGGGTACCACCAACGGCACAACGGTGGACAACGAAGGACGCTTCACCCTCAACGGCGTGAAAAAGGGAGCGAAACTGCAAATCAGTTTCATCGGATATAAATCGCAGCAAGTGGTATGGGACGGCATTTCTGAACTGGAAATCGTGATGGAGGAGGATGCCACCATGCTGGGAGAGGCTGTGGTGACGGCCATGGGTATCGTGCGAAAAGCTACATCGCTGACCTATGCCACACAGCAAATCAAGAGCGACGACCTGATGAAGGTGCAGGACCCTAACCTCGTCAATGGTCTCGACGGAAAGATTTCGGGCGTCACCATCACCCCGGGTGCAGGCGGTGCAGGCGGTGCATCGAAAATCCTGCTCCGTGGTAACAAATCCATCCAGGGAAACAACGATCCGCTCATCGTGGTGGACGGTATTCCGATGAACAACTCCCGGCGTGGCGAGGTGGACGGTATGAGCCTTGCCACACAGGCTTCCACCGAGGGTGGCGACGCTCTCTCGCAAATCAACCCCGACGACATCGAGAGCATCAACGTGCTGAAAGGTGCCAACGCTGCCGCTCTCTACGGTTCGAGGGCAGCCAACGGTGTGCTCATGATTACCACGAAGAAGGGTAAGGAGGGCAAGATGGATGTCAGCTTCACCTCCAACGTGACGATGGACCAGGCTTTCATCACACCGGAACTCCAGAACGTGTATGGCGCCACCATCACTCCTTCTACCTATGATGCCGAGGGCAACCTCATACAGACGGGAAGCATGAGCATCAACAGCTGGGGCCCGAAGATGACGGGCGAGCACACTACCTATACCGCCAATATCGCCAACAACCCCTTCAGCGACGTTGTCGACGAGAAGACCTCGCTCTTCAACGTGAAGCTCAAGCCCAACGACGACGGCTCGGTACTTACCGCTACGCAAATCCTGCGTCAGGCGGGCATCGACCCCACACGCGAAATCTATCTGCGCAATTATGGCGCCGACGATGTCAGCGACTTCTTCCGTCTCGGAGTGACGACGAACAACAGTATCAGCCTCTCCGGCGGCACGGAGAAGATGCGCAGCTATGTCAGCTATGCCAACTCCCATGCCGAGGGTATGCTGGAGAACAATGAGTACAACCGCCACACTTTCGCCTTCCGGCAGCACTACAAGCTCTTCAACCGCCTGACGATGGATGCCAACTTCAACTATGTGCAGTCGAAGACGAAAAACCGCATCGGCGGAGGTAAAGTGGGCAACCCGATGTACGACCTCTACACCATGCCCCGCAACACTGACTTCGCCTACTACAAGGCCAACTACTACATAGAGGGCGGCAAGTGGCTCAGCGCCAACCAGACCTACTACCCGAAGGGAAGCACCTCCTCCACCATGGCACGCGTGCTCCTCAACGGCAATCTGCAGAACTGGGTGCTGCAGTCGCCCATGCACAACAATCCCTATTGGGTGATGAACCATAACAGCGGAGAGGAAAAGGACGACCGCTTCTACGGAAACTTCCAGGCCAACCTCGACCTAGGATGGGGATTTGCCGTACAGGGACGCGTAAGTCTTGACTACGACAAATACAACAAGGAGAGCCACAAGAGTGCCACCACCTGGGACCCCGCCACCATCAACGACTACGGCCGCTACTGGCTGACGAATGCCAGCACCACCGACATCTACACCGACTATATGCTCTCCTACAACAATACCTTCAAGGACGACTGGACGGTGAGCGCGTCGGCAGGATGGGTGGCACACACCACAAAGGGCACCACGGTGACTACCGATGCCACTGCCACTGTCGACATGACGAAGAATGGCATACTCAACAGTCTGCCTACAAAGGTGAACCGTTTCGACCCCTCATCGGGCGGAAGCGGAATCACCTCGAAGAGCAATTCCAGCAACTGGGACAAGGCCGCACTCTTCACTGCACAGCTGGGATGGAAGGATGCCGTATACGTGGACGGATCCTACCGTATGGACTGGTACCGCGCATTCCGCCAGGCACGATTCCTCGAAGGAGCCAACCAGGCAAGGGACCACTACGGATACTTCGGAGTGGGAGCTAACGCCATCCTCACCAATCTCTTCCACCTGCCTGAAAAGGTGTCCTACCTGAAGTACCGCATCTCTTATTCCGAGGTGGGTAACTCCATCCCCAACGTGGTGCTCGACACCAACAAGAAGGACGAAAGCACGGGTGGAGCATCCGGCAGCAACTACAACTCCTTCACCCCGAACCCGGAGACGATGAAGAGTTTTGAGACGGGCGTGGAGTCGCAGTTCTTCAACAATGCCCTCAACCTCGACGTCACCTACTATAACTCCCGCTTCGAGAATGCCTACATCGTCATCGCCGGCACCAACGGCAAGAATTCACCGCTCAACAGTGCCTGCGTGCGCAACCAGGGTGTGGAGCTCACCGTGGGCTACGACTGGAATATCGGACGCGGATGGAGATGGAAGACGAGCGTGAACTTCAGCTACAACGACAACAAGATTCTCGAAACCTACAAGGATCCCTACGGCAACGACAAGACCATCGACGTGGGTGTGGCACAGAACGTGAAGGTGCGCTACATCAAGGGCGAAAAGTACGGCGACATGTACGTCACCGACTTCGACCGCTGGCGCAATGATGTGTACAGGGCCGAGGACGGTACGCTCAACAGCGAGGGCAACGGTACACTCATACACAAGGCCGGCGACATCTACATCAATACCAGCGGTGCGCCTTCCTTCAACGGCAACCGCAAATGGGTGAACGAAAAAGGACAGGTGAAGACCGAGCAGGGAAGCACCTACAGCACCAAGCTGGGCAACATGAATTCCAACTACCAGCTTTCCTGGAGCAACACCTTCTCCTACAAGAACTTCAACCTCTTCTTCCTCATCAACGGCCGCATAGGCGGCAAGGTCATCAGCATTACCGAGGCGTATCTCGACAATATGGGAGTGTCGCAGCGCACGGCCGATGCACGCCTGAAGGCCGAGGCTGAGAATATCTACTATGAGGATGCCAATGGCAACCAGTTGCCGGGAATGTACATCAACGAGGGCCGCGATATTGTGCCCATACAGACGTGGTACACCACGCTCGGCACGAACGATGCCTCCACCTATGTCTACAATGCCACCAACTTCCGCCTCCGCGAACTTAGCTTCGGCTACACCTTCCGCGACCTCTTCGGCGACGGCAAGCATCTCTCGCTCTCCTTCATCGGACGAAACCTCTTCTTCATCTACAAGGATGCTCCCGTAGACCCCGATGTCTCGCTCTCCAGCAAGAACGGACTGGGCGGATTCGAGATGTTCAACCTCCCCAGCTCGCGCAACTTCGGTTTCAACTTAAAGGTCAACTTCTAAAGGGGTGTTCTATAAATTAGCTTGAGGCGATTTTTTACCTATCGTGCAGTAGGTTTTTGTTTTTCAAGCACGCGCATAGCGGGCTATGTAAGTGCTTAAAAGCAAAAAGATACTGTGCGAGAGGTGGAAAAGCGACCAAGCAGACACCCTTTGAAAAAAAAAATTATATACTAATTTATAGAACACCCCTAAAATACAACGTCAATTCATATCATGAAAAAGCACTTTATATATCTGATGATG
>CAMGOT010000042.1 GCA_946060685.1 uncultured Bacteroidales bacterium | reverse complement strand
GACACCTCGTGACGCGCCAGGGCTACGATGTGGAGGGCATCATCCGTCTGCTCCGCGATTTCCGCGAGCGCCACCCGCATCTTGCCATCGTGCTCGAACCGGGAAGCGCCTTCGGATGGCAGACGGGACCCCTCGTGAGCCAGGTGGTGGACATCGTGGAGAACCATGGCATCAAGACCGCCATCCTCAATGTCTCCTTCACCTGCCACATGCCCGACTGCCTGGAAATGCCCTACTGGCCCGCCGTGCGCCTGGCCGACGGAGAGCGGCCCGAGGCCCTGGAGCGACCGGAGGAAATGGCCGTCGAAGCCGAAACCCTGGAGAATGATATCCATGCCACCGGCGACACGACCTATCGCCTCGGCGGCAACAGCTGCCTCTCGGGCGACTGGATGGGAAGCTGGCGCTTCCACCGGCCCCTGAAGGCGGGCGACATCATCCTCCTCGACGACATGAACCATTATACCACCGTCAAGACCTGCACCTTCAACGGCATTGCCCATCCCGCCATCGTGCTCAAGCATCCCGACGGCAGCCGCGAAATCCTCCGCCAGTTCACCTACGCAGACTATCGCGACCGCATGGACTGATGCCCCGCTGCCAGGGCTCCCGGTCGTTTCCCCATATACCAATCACTAATCCATATTTTTCACCGTGTCAAAGAACTCTCTTCCCGAAAATGCCTTCCGTCCGCTGAAGGAAGGCGAAGAATACGAGCCGCTGATGCCCGCGAAGGCCAATCCCCGCGAGGTGACGGCGTGGTCGCTCGTGCTGGGCCTCCTCATGGCCGTCATTTTCAGTGCCGCCACGGCCTATCTCGGCCTGAAGGTAGGCCAGGTGTTTGAGGCCGCCATACCCATCACCATCATCGCTGTAGGACTGGCAGGAGCCACCAAGCGCAAGGACCCTCTGGGTGAGAACGTCATGATCCAGAGCATCGGAGCCTGCTCCGGCATGATCGTGGCAGGAGCCATCTTCACCCTCCCCGCCCTCTACATCCTCGACTCGAAGTTTCCCGATGCCGACATCTCCGTAAGTTTCTACCAGGTGTTCCTCGCCAGCCTGCTCGGAGGCATCATCGGCATCCTGTTCCTCATCCCCTTCCGCAAATATTTCGTGAAGGAGAAGCATGGCGAGTACCCCTTCCCCGAAGCCACCGCCTCCACGCAGGTGCTCATCTCCGGCGAGGGTGGCAGCAATTCCGCCCGTCCGCTGGTCGTGGCATCGCTCATCGGCGGACTCTATGACTTCTTCGTGGCTACCTTCGGCACCTGGGCCGAGAATTTCACCTCGGCCTTCTGCACCCTCGGACAGACGTTTGCCGCACGTACCAAGCTCTACTTCTCCTGCAACACCTCCGCCGCCCTCCTCGGCATGGGCTACATCATCGGCCTGAAGTATGCCGCCATCATGTGTGCCGGCTCCGTGCTGATATGGTGGATTGTTGTGCCCGCCATCGCCCTCGTCTGGCCCGGGCTCGACGTGGCAGGCGGCATCACCGCTGCCGAAGCATCGCCGCAGCAGATTTTCCAGTATGCCAAGAGTATCGGCATCGGAGGCATTGCCATGGCCGGCATCATCGGCGTGTGGAACAGCCGCTCCGTCATCATCGGCAGCTTCTCCCTCATCCGTGCCGCTTTCGGCAAGAAGCACGAAGCGCAGGGCGAGGAGGAATGCCCGCGCACACAGCGCGACATCTCCATGAAGGTCATCGTCATGGGGCTCATCGTGTCGCTCCTCGCCACCTTCCTCTTCTTCCAGCTCGATGTCATGGGCGGCAATCTCCTCTTCTCCACCGTGGCGCTGCTCATCGTCTTCGTCATCGCCTTCCTCTTCACCACCGTGGCCGCCAATGCCATTGCCATCGTGGGCAGCAACCCCGTGAGCGGCATGACGCTCATGACCCTCATCCTGGCCAGCCTTGTCATGTCGGTAGTAGGCCTGAAAGGCACCGGCGGCATGGTGGCGGCCCTCATCATGGGTGGCGTGGTATGCACCGCCCTTGCCAGTGCAGGAGCCTTCATCACCGACCTCAAGATTGGCTACTGGCTCGGCAGCACGCCCGCCAAGCAGCAGACCTACAAGTTTCTCGGCATTCTCGTCAGCGCAGCGACGGCAGCGGGAGTCATCATGATTCTCAATGAGGCCTACGGCTTCACGCCCGACAATTCCGATGTGATGGCAGCCCCGCAGGCGCGTGCCATGGCCGCCGTCATCGAACCGCTGATGATGGGCCAGGGCGCGCCCTGGCTCCTCTACGGCATCGGAGCCATCATCAGCCTCGTCATGAATGCCTGCGGCATCAGTGCCCTGGCCTTTGCCCTGGGCATGTTCATCCCCCTCCACCTCAATCTCCCCCTCATCGTGGGCGGTGCGCTCAACTGGTATGTCACCACGCGCTCCAAGGATGCCACGGTGAATGCCGCACGCGGCGAGCGAGGCACCCTGCTGGCATCGGGATTCATTGCCGGAGGAGCACTGATGGGTGTGGTATCGGCAGGACTCACCTTTGCCGGAGTCGACTGGCAGATTGCCGGAGGCGAATGGATGAACAGCACGTTCGGACAACTGCTGAGCCTTGCGGCCTACGTGGCGCTGATGGTCTATCTCTACAAGGCCAGCAAGAAGGCCGGCTGACACTCCGGGGATGTGCCGGCGCACGGCGACACTCCCGTGCCGGCACGTCCCATGCCATAGCAGGTGCTTCCTGATGCCCTGCCGCCTTCCTGCGGCACGCTTCAGGATGCACCTGTGTCGTATTGTACTTTGCATATTCAGAATCCTTCCCCAAGACTCCTCCCCGTGAACAGATTTCTCGACCAGGACATCATGTATCTTAAAGGCGTGGGACAAGTGCGCGCCCAGCTGCTGGCATCCGAACTCAACATCCGCACCGTGGCCGACCTCCTGCATTGTTTCCCCTTCCGCCATGAGGACCGCACGCAGGTGTACCGCGTGTGCGACCTCCGCGAAGGGATGCAGAACATCCAGCTGCGCGGACGCATCGTCGACTTCTCCACCATGGGGGAAGGGGCGAAACGCCGGCTCATGGCCACCTTCACCGACGGCACGGGGTTCATCACCCTCGTCTGGTTCCGCAATCTCCGCAACATCGAGAGGATGTACCGCATGGGAGTGGACTATCAGGTGTTCGGCGAGCCAAAGGTGTTCCAGCACGGCTTCAGCATGGCGCATCCCGAGATGGAGGAAATGGAAGTCGTGCGCAACCGGCCGCTGCTGCGCATGCAGCCCGTGTATCATCTGACGGAGAAACTCACGGCCAAGGCCATCACCTCCCGCACCATCAACGCGCTCGTGGCCAATGCCTTCGAGAAAATCCGCAGCCTGCCCGAGACTCTCTCGCCCGACATCGTCGCGGCGCACCGCCTCGTCAGCCATGAGCAGGCCATCCGCGACATCCATTTCAGCCAAAGCGCCGAGGCGGTGACCCTGGCACGCCGCAGGCTGAAATTCGAGGAACTCTTCTACCTCCAGCTCTCCATCCTGCAATATGCGCGCAACCGCCGCACGGAGACCCTGGGATGGAGCTTTCCGAAAGTGGGGGAATACTTCCTGAAATTCTACGGCGAAGTGCTGCCCTTCCAGCTGACCGCCGCGCAGAAGCGCGTCATCAAGGAAATCCATGCCGACCTGCAGTCGGGCCGGCAGATGAACCGCCTGCTGCAGGGCGATGTGGGTTCGGGAAAGACCATCGTGGCGGCACTCATTGCACTCCTGGCCATCGACAACGGCTTTCAAGCCTGTATCATGGCACCTACGGAAATCCTGGCCGAGCAGCACTATGCCGGACTGGCCGCGCAACTCCAGGCCATCGGTGTGCGCGTGGAACTCCTGACGGGCAGCGTCAAGGGAAAGCGCCGGCAGGAGGTGCTGGAGGCCTTGAGGATGGGCGACGTGCAGATTCTCGTGGGGACGCATGCGCTGATAGAGCCGGGAGTGGAATTTCGAAACCTCGGACTGGCCGTCATCGACGAGCAGCACCGCTTCGGCGTGAAGCAGAGGGCCAAGTTGTGGGAGAAGAATGTCAGGCCGCCCCATGTGCTGGTCATGACGGCAACGCCCATTCCCCGCACCCTGGCCATGACGGTCTACGGCGACCTCGACGTGAGCATCATCAATGAATTGCCGCCGGGGCGCAAGCCCATCACCACGCGGCATTATTCGCGCATCGCCCGCGACAGGATTCAGGCGGGGGTGGTGGCTGAGTTGAAGCGCGGAAGGCAGGTGTACATCGTGTACCCCCTGATTCAGGAGAACGAAAAACTCGACCTCAAGGCGCTGGAGGAAGGATATGCCGACACCGTGCGCGCCTATCCGGAATGGCGCGTGGGGAAAATACACGGCAAGATGAAGCCGGCGGAGAAAGAGGCGGCCATGAGGGACTTTGCACAGGGCGAGACGCAAATCCTCGTCTCCACCACGGTCATCGAAGTGGGAGTGAATGTGCCGAATGCCTCTGTCATGATTATAGAAAATGCCGAGCGATTCGGACTGGCACAGCTGCACCAGCTGCGAGGCAGGGTGGGACGGGGGGCCGAACAGAGCTATTGCATCCTCGTCACCAAGGAGAACCTGGCAGAGACCACGCGCGAGCGGATGCAGATTATGGTGGAGACGAACGACGGGTTCCGCATTGCCGAGGCCGACCTCAAATTCCGCGGCCCCGGCGACCTGGAGGGGACGGCACAGTCCGGACTCCCCTTCCGCCTGCAGGTGGCATCCATCGTGGGCGACAGCACGCTCATGAGCGAGACGCGGGAGGCGGCGGCGAGAATCGTGGAGGCCGACCCGCAGGAGACGCTGCCACAATACCGCATCCTCTGGAACCGGCTGCGACAACTCAAGGAGGACCTGACGAACTATTCCGACATTTCATAAAGGGGTGTTCTATAAATTAGCAAGGCGAAGCCAAGCAGACACCCCTTGAAAAAAAAGATTATATACTAATTTATAGAACACCCCAAAAGGCGGGGGCTATGGATTCCCGCCCTCAACGACCACTCTACCCATGCACCGACGCATTCTGGCCATCGCCATCCCTTCCATCATCAGCAATATCACCGTGCCGCTGCTCGGACTTGCCGACACGGCCATCACCGGCCATCTCGGCAGTGCCGCCTATATGGCCGCCATCGCCATCGGCACCTCAGTGTTCTCCACCTGCTATTGGATTTTCTCCTTTCTCAGAATGGCTACGGGCGGCCTGACGGCACAGCGCTTTGGGGCGCAGGACTGGGCAGGATGCCGGCTGTGCCTGACGCGGGCCCTGACGGTGGGCACCATCGTGAGTGCGGCCATCATCCTTTTCCAGCAGCCCCTTGCAGCACTGGCGCTCGCGCTCATGGATGCCAGCCCCGAAGTGCATGGCCTGACGTTGCAGTATTTCCGCATCCTGGTGTGGGGTGCTCCTGCCAGCCTCGGACTCTTTGCCTTCAACGGATGGTTCATCGGCATGCAGAATGCCCGCATTCCCATGGTGGTGGCCATCGTGCAGAATGTGGTCAACGTGGCCTTGAGCTGTCTGCTCGTCATGGGAGCGGGATGGCGGATAGAGGGTGTGGCCACGGGCACGCTCGTGGCGCAGTGGACGGGATTCCTGCTTGCCGCATGGCAGGCGCGCCGGCTGTTCTGCGCCACTCGTGCAAAGGCCGAGGGCCGAAGGCTTCCCCATGTCAGCTGGAACTGCTATTTCAGTGTCGGGCGCGACATCTTCCTCCGCACGCTGTGCCTGGTGAGCGTCATGTTCTCCTTCACCGTTTTCGGCTCGCACATCGGGGAAGATGTGCTTTCGGCCAATACCATCCTGATGCAGTTCTTCCTCTTTGTGAGCTATTTCATGGATGGCTTTGCCTATGCCGGCGAGGCGCTCGGCGGGCGTTTCCTCGGCGAGGCCTCCCGGCAGCGTTTCATGCGGCTCCACAGCGCCCTCTTTGTGTGGGGTTCCGGCGTGGCGGCCCTCTTCACCCTGCTCCTCCTTTTCGGCGGCGAGGCGGCCATCGCCCTGCTCACGAATGTGGAGAGCGTGAGAAGTGCGGCAGGGATGTTCCTGCCCTTTGTCGTCGCCGTGCCAATGGTGAGTACGGCTACTTTCATCTACGACGGACTCTTCATCGGCACCACCGCCACGCGCTCGATGTTTTTGAGCACCGCCATCGCCACGCTCTTCTATTTCCTCCTGTCGCTCACGGCATTTGCGGGTATGGCGGCCTCGCCGAACGTATGGCTGTGGTCGGGATTCCTCGTCTATCTTGCCACGCGGGGCATCGTGCAGGCTTTGCTGCTGCCCGGCATCGTCGGCAGGAAATTCGGAAGGGCGGCCAGCAAGGGGGGAGCCTGAAGACGCTGTGCCCGACCTGTTCCGGCGGCATTCACTCATAATAATATTAAATATTATAAGTTACGGTTCCGCTTATGAAAATCAGTAAAGTCTTGAAAGGATTGCTGTCGCGTTTTTTCGCGTGTTCCAACGTCGCCTTAGTGGCTACGGCCATTTCTCGATGGGGGAATTTTTCGCCCGGGAGTTTTTCCTTTTGGGGGTATGTGCTTTTCTTTTTTGTCACCTTCGGCATCATAGAACTGATGGTGGAGTTCATCCTGTACAGGCGAAGGAACAAGGACTGACGGCGGGGCACATATTTGTATCATCCTAACGTTTAACACAAGCAGAAATATCATGAAGAAAACAGCACTCATCACAGGCGCTACCAGCGGCATCGGCGAGGCCTGCGCCCGCAAGTTTGCCGCTGGAGGCTACGACCTCATCCTGACGGGGCGCAACAGCCGGCGCCTGGCAGCATTGAAGACAGAACTGGAGCATGGCGGCACGGAAGTCGTAGGGCTATGTTTCGACGTCCGCGATGCCAAGGCGGCGCAGGAAGCCATCGCCACGCTGACAGGCCGCTGGGCCACCCCCGACGTGCTCATCAACAATGCCGGACTGGCACTCGGCCTGGAGAAGGAATACGAGGGCAGCATGGACGACTGGAACACGATGATCGACACCAACATCAAGGGACTCTTGACCATGACGCGCCTTGTCGTGCCGGGAATGGTGGAGCGTGGCGCGGGCCATGTCATCAACATCGGTAGTGTGGCAGGCGATGCTGCCTATGCCGGCGGCAACGTGTATTGCGCCACGAAGGCAGCGGTGAAGACCATCACCGACGGTTTGCGCATCGATGTGGCGGAAACCCCCATCCGTGTGACGAACGTGAAGCCCGGACTCGTGGAGACGAATTTCAGCCGCGTGCGCTTTCATGGCGACAACGAGCGGGCCGACAAGGTGTACCAGGGCATTCAGCCCCTTTCGGGCGACGATATTGCCGACGTGGCGTTCTATGCCGCATCGGCACCGCCCCACGTGCAGATTGCCGAAGTGCTCGTCCTGGCCACCCATCAGGCATCGGGTTCCGTCGTCTACCGTTCGCAGCACTGATTCATCTTCGTGTGCCGGAGCGTCGGCACAGGCATAAGAAAGCCCTCCATCCAGGCCTTTGAAGCCTGGTGGAGGGCTGTGTTTTGAGGGGTGTTCTATACCGTAGCTCGTATCATTTGTGTTTTCGTCAGTACAATACTAATTTCAGAACACCCCTACAATCTATTCTTTGGCAATAATCTCAGAGGGTTTGGTGCGCATGATGCTGTGGATGTTGCTGATGACGATGGCGGCTATCAGCGCGATGATCAGGAGCGCACCGCCGATGCAGGCCCACAGTGGAGTCTCGCCTGAAGCATCCTCCAGACCGCCTTCCGGGGAGAAGAGGATGTGGTGGAAGATGACGGTCACCGGCATGGCGATGAGGAGCGAGAGCACGATGAGCAACAGATAGACGCGGCCAAAGAGGCGGTAGATGTCATGACTCTTGGCTCCGTTGATTTTGCGGATGGCCATCTCCTTGCGGCGCGAACGGGTGTCGAGGGCGATGGTGCTGTAGATGCCCATGGCGCAGATGAGGATGCTGATGGCACACAGAATCCATACGGCGATGCAGCCACTCTCCAGCATCAGCACCTCGGTGTGGGCTTCGTGGAAATTCTGCACCATGTGCGGCACGTGGTCGGGCTCCAGCCGGTCGAGGACAGCCGTGACCTCACGCAGGAGCGACTGATACTGACCGGCCTTGGGAATGAGCAGGAACTCTTTGGGTGAGAAAATCTCTGGATGCACCAGCAGAGAGGCCCGCGCATGCTGGTAGGGCACGGAAGGTATCGTACCCAGGATGGGCAGCGTATGGAGCGTAGAGTTCCACTTCAGGGTGAGCGTATTGTTGGCAGCCAGCTCCAAGGAGCGCAGCTGGCGATAGAGGGTGTCGTTGAGCAGTATACCCTCGACAGGACCGGAAGGCTTCTTGAACCACCGTACGGGCAGGTGATAATACTCCAGCAGCGTGGTGTCCGTAGCGAAGAAGAAGAACTGATAAGGACCGAAGAACGCCTTTTTGGCCTCGGGGTTCTCCTCGATGTCGCTGACGTTGAGGTAGGTCGCACTGTGGGCCACCATCTTCTCCAGGCTCGGCAGATGGGGAATCTCCGCTAGCAGACGTTGGGCATCCTTGGAATCACCGGCCCGCAGCAGCAGGATATTCCGGTAGGTATCCAGATGTTCGGAGAGATGGATGGACTCCATCATCAGCCCCTCCCAGCGGGCGATGCAGAAGGTGCCGCATACGAAGACCGTGGCGATGACCATCTGCAAGCCCAGCATGACGTTGCGGAAGAGGTGGGTACGGCTCCGGCGCATCGTGGCGGCCAACCCCTGTGTGGATTTGCAGATTTTGCGCAGTACCGAACAGATAATCAGGGAGCAAAGCGCGAGCAGCCCTCCACCGATGCAGAGGCTGTAGGGCACCAGGTACCGGACGGAAAATTTACCGGATTCTACCAGCTTGGGAAGCCGTTCGTAGACAAAGTGCTCCACCCAGTCGCCCATCAGCATGGCCATTATCACCGCTACGCCTACCACCAGGGCCACCTCGGTGAAGAGCAGAGCAAACAACTGCATCCGCTTGGCACCATGCGTGATACGCAGCGACAACTCGCGCCGGCGCATCCAGAAGAGCTGCACCTCCATGCGCAGGAAGCCGATGAGGGCAGCCAGCAGAATGAGTGAACCAACCAGATAGGCCAGAGAATTGATGAGCACAATCTGCGTGAGATTCAACCGCTCCTCTATCCTCTTCACGTTGGCCTCCAGCCCGAACGTCTCCAGCCGCTTGTCCATCTCCTGCTTGAGCTGCTGCGGGGTGAAGCCCTCCTTCAGCACCACATCGATGCTGATGGCATACGTGATCTGCCCCTCATTCTGGGCACCACACAGGTCACCCTCTATATCGCCAAGAGAGTAGTAGATAGCCCTGTTGTTGAGCGGACCCTCAAAGGTGGAGAGGTCTTCAAAGACATCGACGATGGTGAGCGGCAGGGGGCGCATGGTGTCGGTCTCACGCCATACAGCGCCTACGGGATTGGCCTTGCCAAACACCACCGAGGCCATGTGGCGGCTGATGACGGCTTCACCAGGCTCCAACCGCTTGATTGGCTGCCCCGTGAGAGCCGAACGGAATCCGATGAGCCTCGTGTAGTCGGGGTCCATGAGTGTGTAGAAGAACTGATACCTGCGTGTGGTGGAGTCGCACAGATGCCACTCCATCATTTTGCCGTATATCACCCCATTGGGGATGGCCAGCTGCTCCACGCCTGGCAATCCGCCGTCGCGCTTGAGGGCACGGAGGATATCGGGGGTGACGGGCACATCCTGTTGCCTGTTGTTACCAGCGTCATCGGTAGCCAGAGAGTCGGCATTGAGCTTGGAGAGGCTGACATCATAGGTCCGGTCATAGTAGGGCTGACTGTAGATGAGGGGAAATTTCACCCTTGACAGGGCCGCATGGGTAAAGGCCAGGGTGACGATGCCGATGGCGATGCTCAGCACCGAGATGGTGGTCTGAAGCTTGTACTTGAAGAGGTTGCGCAGGGCAACCTTGAGGTGGTGGAAAATCATGTATGTATCACTATTGTATGGTTTGACATGTAATTCATTTTCATTTTCGCCACAAAGATAGGAGTAAATAGTGATACGACCATACGTTTTTGGGGCCGTGGAGGCAGATTGTATGATAATCATACACCTTTCTGTGTAGAAATCATACACTCTTTGCTCCACGAATGCACGAAGTAGCTGGCTTTAGTGGAAGTCCGGATGGCTGCAGCCACGGAGGATGACGTTAGGGATGAGACGTGCTCATCATCAATGCCGGACTGGCACTCGGCCTGGAGAAGGAATACGAGGGCAGCATGGACGACAGGAACACGATGGCCGATTCGTCCTTCATCCAAAGCCATGCGTTGGTGCCGATGCCTTCCCATTCCCACAGCCATGGATACGTCGTTGCCGATGTCGCTCATGCAACCTTCGTGTTTTTTCATGATGTCTCTGTATGGATTTAGTGACGGACAGGTTTGGCTGTTGTAAGTTGGAGGCTTGTGGATAAGGCGCTTGTGGATAATCATGGCCTTTGTGTGGCTTGCGTCTGTTGTAAAAAACAAAAATGCCGGTGCGGTGCAAAATTACTCTAAAACCATTTCGTCAACGGCATTCATGGCACAGACAAAGGCACAGACAGTAGTGTTGAAACTGCTGTCTGTGCCTTTTGGTGCTGATATTGTGTGTGTGCTGATATTGTGCGGATATTGCCTTGAAACGACTGGTGTCGTGTGTTTTTTCCCCTTTTCTGACGGTTGTCATCGTTCAGGCATGCAGGATGCTCAGAAGTCCTTGATGAAGGTGTAGAGGTCGTCCTTCGCGGTGAGTTTGAGCTTTTTCTTGAGACGGTAGCGTGTGGTGGTGAGGCTGTTGATGGTGATGTTCAGGGCCGAAGCAATCACCTTGGAGGTGTAGCCCATGCGGATGAATCCCAGCACCCGCATGTCGTTTTCCGTCAGCTTCGGATAAGCCTTCCGCAGGCGTTTGGTAAAGGTGGGATGCTGCAGACGCAGGTTTCGCTCCAGTGCATGTAGGCTCTGATCGTTGCCGAACTCCATATTCGAGAGGACGACGCTCATGTCGATGTTGTCCTTGTAGGCCTCGTTCAGGCGTTGCTCCGTGTTCTGTTGCTTGAATTTCAGGAGTTCGTTCTCCAGTCGGCGGCATTGGATTTCTACCGACAGGCGCTCCTGCTCCAGAGCCGTCATGCGCTGCCTGCTGCTGGCTGTCCGGCGTATGAAGTAGATGATGAAGGAGAAGAATCCTAGGGCCAGCGTCAGGAGTCCGGCGAGCAGCCAGTTGATGATGTGCTTGCGCTTGTTGTCGGTTTCGAGGAGGGCAATCTTCGCCTGTTCGCGGAGGAGCGAGGTCTGCGCCAGGATTTCTGCCGACATCATCTTGTGGTTCAGGCTGTCGAGCACCCGGCGGTTGGCAAGATAGGAGGTCAGGTCCTTCCGTGCGCTGTCGATGAGGCATTTCATTTCCAGATTCTGCATCTGGTTGTCAGTGCTGCCATATCGCCTGGCACACTCCTGTCCCCGCGAGGCATAGGCATAGGCAGCGTCAGGCTTCCCGGCATCGAAGAGCAGGGCGGCATGCACGTAGTACACCTGCGAAAGGCAGAGGTCGCGGTATTTCCTGATTTTCATGCTGTCGCGTTCGAGTGCCTCCACGCTCTGCCATGCCTGTTCTGTTTCGCCCTTCCTGTAGAAGAGTTCGCAGAGGTTCGCCCTGTCGATATAGGGCAACTGGTCATCGTCGGGGAAGATTTTCCGGCTTAGGATGATGTCCTGCTCTATTAGTTTCATGGCCCGCGTATAGTCCTTGTCGATTTGGGTGACCAGCCATGCCATCATGCGCAGGTAGAAAATCGAGGCAAAGGAATTTTCCACCTCAACATATTTCAGGGATTTCAGCAGTCGGTAGGTCTCCTTGCTTTTCCCCGCATGTTCGTAGAGGAGCGCGTTGTAGACGGAAGCCTCGAAGAAAATGGTGTCGTTCACCCCGTTCTTCGATAGTTCCATCGCCTGATGGAGCGATGATAGAGCAGTGAAAGTGTCGTCGGCCTTATAGGCTTTCTTGCCCTGGTCAAGCAGCACCCTTGCCGCCGCCACATCGCGCTCGGCGGACGATGGCCGATGCGTCACGTAGCCCACGAGTCCGATGATAAGTGCCACACAGGATACGATGATGTCCGGCAGAAAGTTTCGGGATTTGTGCATACGCAGAAAGGTGTTATTTTTTGTGATGGGGGAGTGCGGGAAGGTAATGGATTGGCGGTTGCGCTTGTCATGTTCGCTTGTCATGTTCGCCCGGGATTGTTGCCTGGCATTATCGTGGCTTTTCGTTGCCGGTGAGCAGCCGCTCGTCTCGTTTGCGGGCCTGCTCCACCCAATCCTCGGGAATCAGTTTCCAGAGGCCAAGCGGCTGGGGTGAGATTTTCTTCATTTCGCGGATGCGCTGCATCATATAGTAGCGCAGATCCTTTTCGGTGCTCCATACGATACGCTGCTGCAAGTCGGCGGCAGGAATGCCCGCACCTTCTGTCAGGTGGCGGCCACCGCCGTTGCCACGGTAGGAGTTGAGGGCGCAACGATAGGTTGCCGCCTCGTCGAACGCTGTGCCGTCGGCCATGGAGAGGATGTTGATGCGCTCTCCGGCAGGCCGTGTTACATCGACCGTGTAGCGAATGCCCGCTGCAGAATCGAAATTGAAATTGGGGCTCTTCAGGCGCTGCCAGAGGTCGGGAATCTGATCCGGATTCTGGCGGAATAGTAGCAGATGGTCGTCAGGGGAGGACATGGTCTGCACCCATCCGGCATAGGAATATTCCAGATAGGCCTTCACCTCGCGTCCCGTGAGTTCCATGACGTAGAGCATATTCTCGTAGCGGTAGAGATTGAAGAGGTCGCTCACGCGGATAAGGCCTTTAGGAATCGTGGCGTCGAAAGCCAGCGGAGCGGCAAAGGAGATGTCGGCCCCGGAAATTTCCAGCTGCATGGAATGGATAAAGTCGATGAATGCCGAGGGGCCGAAATAGGCTGGCAGCGTGGTCATGGTGGAAGTGCATTTGCCTACCACCTCATGCGTGAAAGCCTTCACCTCCTGGCATTGTCGCTCGAATTGCTTCATGAAGTCGGCGGAAGGCGGAAGGTCATCGACATCCACGATTTCGCCCTTCACCCTCACGCTCGTCGTGCCTTCCGGCTCCAGCTGCACCACGATGTCGGCCTTTGCCACGGCATGGGCATCGGCAGCCGGATTGAGCAGTACAACAGTGCCTCCCTCCACATTGGTCAGTGTGCGGTTGGCCCGCCGGTGGTCGTGGCCGCAGAACACGATGTCGAACCCCGGCACTCTTCGCGCCACCTCTGCTGAAGCATTCTCCACCATGGGAGCATAATGTTCCGCACTGCCCACTCCCGAATGGAAGAGCCCCACCACGATGTCGGCTTTCGCCCTCATCTCAGGCATATAGCGCCGTGCCACGGTCTCCATATCCTCAAAGCGCAAGCCGCTCCAGAGATTTTCGGGCAGCCATTGCGGTATGCCCGTCGTCACCAAGCCCAATACGGCAATCCTCACTCCCTGGCGTTCGAGAATGGTATAGGGCAGGATGTAGGGCTCGCCGTTGTCGGTCCGCACCACGTTGGCACCGAGCATCGGCAGGTGGCATTGTGCCATCCAGCGGTCGTAGACGCTGTGACCCGCCTCTACATCATGGTTGCCCAGGGTGGCGGCATCATAGTGCATATAGTTGAGGATGTCGGCACAGAGATGCCGGTCGGCCACGTTCACCACGTTGTAATAGTAGGCAGAAGGCTGTCCCTGGAGGATGTCGCCATTGTCGAGGAGCAGCACGGCCGAGTCGCCCTGAGTCTCCCGAAGGCGGCTGACATACGTGGCCACCCGGGACAGACTGCCGCTTCCCGGAACACCGCCATTGAGGAAATCGTAGGGGAAGAAGTTGCCGTGTACGTCGGAAGTCTCCAGTAGAGTCAGGTGTACCTCGCGGCCGCTGGTTTTTGTGCATAGCAGCATGGCAAGTGCAATGAAAATAAAGTTCAAGCGTTTCATGATATACCGTTTCATGAGTTGCCGTTTTTTTACGGTGGGAATTTATAGTTCCCCTTAAGTTTTATGATTTTCGTCTGCGATAATCCGTGAAAGTATAGGGCAGAAGATTTTTTTCGTCGGGCTCGAAGTGCTCCTCGTGCTCCACCTCCCATTCCTCCACATCGTAGGGAGGGAAGAAGGTGTCGGCAGCCTCGGGCATGGCAGCGATGTGGGTCAGGCACAGCCGGTCGGCATGGGGCAGGGCTGCGGCATAGATGCTCTCGCCGCCGAGGACGAACACCTCCTCGTCGGTGCTGCATGCCCTAAGGGCAGCATCGAAGGAATGCACCACTTCTATGCCCGGACGTACGTAGTCCGGCTGTCGGGTGATGACGATGTTGCGTCGGTTGGGGAGTGCCCCTTTGGGGAGCGATTCAAATGTCTTTCTGCCCATCACCACGGTATGGCCTGTGGTGAGCATCTTGAAATGCCGGAGGTCGGCGGGAAGATAATATAGCAGTTCGCCACGATAGCCTATGGCACGGTTTTCGGTGAGTGCGCAAATGATGTTCAGTCTCATAGGATGGTCGATAGATGTGTCTGTATGTCTGTAAGTCTGGCTGTCGGTATTTCTGTATTTTCGGTGGAATCTCATCCTCCCTCGTCTTTCTGCATTTCAAATCCGTGCCAACCGCTGCTTGGCAGCATCGTACTCCCGGATCAAGCGTGAGAAGATGTCGGTCACGCTCTCCACCGCTTTCACCTGTGCCACCACCTGTCCAATCTCCACCTCACCATTCTCCACCTCTCCCTCGAAGATGGCCCGCTTGGCAGCCTTCTGTCCCAGGATGTCGCGCAGGGTATCGGCCGTAGCTCCCTGGCGCTCAGCTTCAGCAATCTTGCTGAAAAGGGCATTCTTCGCCAGGCGAGTGGGGGCGATGGCTTTGAGTGCCAGCATCGTGGCATCCTCGGGAAGTCCGATGCAATATTCCTTGAAGGCCTCGTGGGCGGAACTTTCTGCGCTAAGGGCAAACACGGTGCCCATCTGCACCCCCTCTGCCCCCAAAGCCAGGGCAGCCAGCATACTCTCTCCGCTGCATATTCCGCCGGCGGCAATGAGGGGCAGCGAGGTGGCCCGACGCACCTGCGGGATGAGGGCCATGGTGGTCAGTTCCTCCCTTCCGTTGTGGCCTCCGGCTTCAAAGCCCTCTGCTACCACGGCATCCACCCCAGCTTCTTCGCATTTGACGGCAAAACGGCTGCTCGACACCACGTGTGCCACCTTCATCCCTGCGTCATGGAAGCGCCGGGTGAATTTCTTCGGACTTCCTGCAGAGGTGAAAACAATGCCTACGCCACGGCGTATCAGGAGGTCGACCAATTCGTCGATTTGAGGGTACATCAAGGGCAGGTTCACTCCCCACGGACCCTGTGCCGCCTCCTTCATGCGGTCGATGTGATAGGCAAGCGTGTCCAGGTGCATGCTGCCTGCGCCCAGGAGTCCGAGGCCTCCGGCATTGCTGACGGCTGATGCCAGGCGCCAGCCGCTGCACCATACCATGCCGCCCGAGATGATGGGAAGGCGTATGCCGAACAATTCTGTGATGCGTGTATTCATGATGGTTGTCGTTATTGCTGTCGTTATGGGTGGTTCTATAAATTAGCCTTGACAGATTTTGATTCTATTTTCGAGGTCAAAATGTAAGTGAAAGAGGAAGCAATGCGGGCATTGTGACCGAGTGAACTTACAATTTGAACCGAAAAGAGAACAAAAGATGACAAGACGTTATATCCACTCTGAGAATATATCTACGGTGGTAATTTTTAGAACCACCCTTATAGTTGTCGTTGGAGAATCCGTCAGGAAAATTCGTGGAATAGTGCAGACTAAAGCCGTTTCCGCATCCACACCAGGTCGTACCATCGTCCGAATTTCCATCCGCAGGCATCGAAGCGTCCCACCTCCTCGAAGCCCAGTCTTCTGTGGGCATCAAGGCTGGCACACGAGACGTAGGGATCGTTGCGGTCAGTGGTGGCGATGCTGACGTAGAGTTGCAGAATGCCCTGTTGCCGGAGCGCATTCTCCAGATGGCTGTAGAGCCGACGGGCAAGACCCTGGTGATGATGCTCCTTGCGGATATAGATGGAAGCTTCGGCACAATAGGCGAAAGCCTGACGTTCGTGGAGGGCATGGGCATAGATGTAGCCCACCACGGTGCCGGTGTCATCGAGTGCCACGATAAAGGGATAGCTGCGCATGATGT
>CAMGOT010000041.1 GCA_946060685.1 uncultured Bacteroidales bacterium | reverse complement strand
AAAATCTATGACACTGGCAATCAAATCGTTAGATTTTTTTCGACTAATTTGCGACTATCCCTATATTAACATGGATGTTTGTGGGAAAGGAGGTAGCTGGGGAGGAGATGTGGCAGAGCGCGTCAGTCGCGCAGGATGAGCACGGTGGCATAGGCCGAAATGCCTTCCTCCCTTCCTGTGAATCCGAGACGCTCGGTGGTGGTGGCCTTGATGCTCACGGCATCCTCCTCAACCCCGAGCAGGGGTGCCAGGACTTTCTGCATGGCAGGGATGTGGGGATTGAGTTTGGGGCGTTCGGCACACACGGTGCAATCCACATTGCCTACACGATAGCCTTTCGTGGCGATGAGTTCCACAGTGCGTTGGAGTAGAATCTTGCTGTCGATTCCTGCAAACTCCGAACTGTTGTCAGGGAAATGGTAGCCGATGTCGCGCATATTGGCAGCCCCCAGGAGGGCATCGCAAAGGGCATGTATGAGCACATCGGCATCGCTGTGGCCCAAAAGTCCGAGGCTATGCTTGATGCTGATGCCTCCCAGCCATAACTGGCGGTCGGGGACCAGACGATGTACGTCGAATCCCATTCCTACGCGGATATTGTTCATTTCGAAAAGATTGTGGAAAAAGATGATGATGGGTTGATGTGTAAATAAACAGTGCGTATGCTCAAGCCTTTCGCCATGGGATTCAGCGTCGCCGACGCCCTACAAGTTCCTGTATGCCATCAAAGTCAAACATCAGCGAAACTCGCAAAGTCTGGTCGAGGGGATTTCCTGCTGTAGTAGCACAGCAATAGGAGGCATCTACGGCAAGCACATTGAGCTTGAAGCCTGCACCGAAGGTGGCATACTTTCGATTGCCTTGCATGGGAGACTCATGATGGTAGCCGGCACGCAGGAAGAACTTGTCGTTGTAGACATATTCTGCACCAAGTCCGAAGCGTATCTCCTCCATTTCGCCCTTGAAGCCGCGTTCGGAATCTCCGAAGGAGGTGAAGATTCCTGCTATGGACGATTTGTCGTAGTAGTCCTCCCTGAGCCGCTCCTGATAGTCCTCGTAGAGTTCATCTTCGCCCTGGAGGGGAAGTGAAGGCACGAGGAGCTTGTCGGCCTCAGCGCTGATGCTGAAGCGATTGAACTCGTTGAGTGGCACACTGAGATTGATACCCAGCCGGAGGGTTGTGGGGATGAAGTAGCTATAGTCGGAGCCATAGTTGATTTTCGTACCGATATTCGAGATGTTAAGACCCCATGCAAGATTGCACTCCCGGCGTCCGAGGAAGAGATAGTTGTTCCAGTACATGGCAATGTCGGCTGCGAAAGCCGAACCGGGTGTGGTGTTGTCGTCGTAGTGCCCGGAGAGGTCGGAGTACATGTAGCGGAGGGCTATGGCAGCGGAAAATCTCTCGGAAAGCATGCGTGAATAGGCCAGGTCGACACCGAACTCATAGGGATTTACGGTATAGTCGGTGCCCGACACGGTGACATCTCCGAGGGTGAAATAGCGTACGGATGCAGAAAGCGCCTGATAGTCGCCCAGACGATAGTAGCCCTGTGCATTGATGAGCGCGATGCCATCGGTCAGATAGCGCAGCCATGGCGTATAGCTGACGGCAAAACCTGCCCTGGAGATTGTGAAGGGATATTTGGCAGGGTTCCATGCCTGTGAGTAGACATCGGGTTCGGTTGAGACACCGATATCTCCCAATCCCGCAGCCCTCGCATCGGAAGCTATGGACTGCGAAACGACGGCCGTCTGTACGGGATTGAACTGGTCGCGGGTGTCATCCTCGGCCTTTGCACTGCGTGCCGACGCGAAGGTGAGGGCTACGAAGAGTGAAAGAAGATATGTGGTCTTGTACATATATTATTTTTATTGGTGTGATACGATGTTCGAAAAGGCTGCCTTGCAGGCTGCTTCCCGCCTGACTTATGCACGGAGCCCGCGAAAAGGTCACCTTGCCAGCCCCGGCTACTTGCCGTAGCCTTGCATGCCCCATTCCAGGGAACCTCTATGGGAGCACATGGGAAGAGGCTGGTACGGTGCGGCAATCAGCGCCGGGAGATGATGAGTTTCTGCGCATCAGTCTCGAAGCGGCCTCCTTTAGAGGTGATGACGGCACGATAGAAGTAGACTCCATCGGGGAGAGGCTGTCCGCCATTGCCACACAGATTCCAAGAGAAGGATGCCGAACGTGCCGCCGATGCTACAGCCCCCGACTGCTTGAAGACAATGCGTCCGCGCGTGTCGTAGACCTCATAAGTCACGAGGCCGGGCTCGTCGGCATTCTCAGGAAAATAGGTGATGAGTCTGGTGGTGGAGGATGCGGGATTCTGCGTGGAGGTGATGTAACCCTCGGTCATCATGCCGTCGTGATAGTCGCCTCGTACAATGAAATGCACATCGGAAACCGTGAAATTATTGTTGACATCCCATGCGCGCAAGGCTGCCTTGTGGAGGCCTCGGGAAAGGCCGGAGAGGGGATAGACAATCTGCCCCTTCTGATAACTTCCGAAATCGTACTTGAAATAGGAGCGGAGATTGATGTAGTCGGAATTGTTGTCGTCGAGCACAAGTTCAATGTCGTGCCCCAGGGATATTCCGGCATTGTTGATGCCGCACTCGTCGAAGAGGTCGGCAATGAGCACAGGATTCTCGTCGGTGATGGCATAGTCGGGATTGTCGATACTGTTGATATAGAGCGTCACCTTGGGCGGGATGGTGTCGGCATCGGCATCGGATGAGGTGCCGTTGAGACAGAAGGCCTCGGAATAGCCGTTGTACTCCTGCATGCGGTCGTCGCTCACGGCATAGAGCGAGATGCGTCCGGGCTCGTCGGAATAGGAGATGTCGCGGGGAATGGTGAGAACGAATTCAAAGCGTCCGGCTGTGGCCTTGGCATCGCCACGATACACATTCTTCGCACGCTCGTAGAAAGTGAAAGGGGTGTTGTCGCCCAAGAGAGACTTCTGATTGTCCTTGCAGACGACAAGTTCCTTGCGGTCGTAGATAGTGGCGGAGACGGTGCCGGAGAAAGTTTCGTCGATGGCGGTGGCATCGTCCATCCTGCATACATGGCCCGAGAATCGCGCCACGCCTCCTGCGGGGAGCACGGAGAGAGGCGACGAGGGGCTGATGGCCTGGCCATTGATGGAATCGATGACGACAGTACCCGTGGGAAGGGAAAGTCGGAGGGCAGGGTCGCCGAAGAAGACGTACTTCAGCTTGTTGAACGTGAGGTCGGTGCTGTTCTGCACGAGGCTTACTTTCGCCCTGCGCAATGCTTCGGCCATGGAGATGCGCCCTCCCGACGAGGCTGGGGCGAAGAGGTTCTGACAGAAATTCCTGTTGATGGAGAAGTTCTGCTGGGGATATACGGCACGGGTGGCACATATGAAGGCTATGCTGCCTCCGTCGGGAACGAACATCGATGTTTCGGCCAGGCTTTCCTCCTGGGAGTCAAAGGGGAAAATTTCGCAGGATGCCAGTACCCATAGGGGCATGTATGGCGAGCGTGCCGTGGCGAAATCCTTGGTCACGAGCACCTGTGCATGGGATATGCTTCCCGGGGCTCCGTGGCCACTATAGTTGAAGACAGCAGCACCATCCGTCATATACTGGAAGATACGCTCCGTGGCTTGCGGATAGGAGTAGCCGGTGGCAGAGGTGGTGCGGGTATAGCGGTCCCAGTAGACGCGCTGGACATCGAGCTTGTCGTTCACGCTCTCGATGGTCTGCGCCACTCGCTCGGCATCGTCCATGTGGAGATTGTTGTCGCCGTCATCACCAATCATGACGATGGTGTTCTTCCAGCTTCCGGCATCGGTGTTGTTCATATAGGTCTCCACCTTGTCAACGAGCACTCGTGCTTCTTCAGGAGTCTGGCATGCCATTCGTCCGAGGGCAATGTCGGGCTTCTCGCTGCTGATGGTGCGCCCTTCGCCGTCGTCGAGGAGGGCGAAGAAATCATCGGTCACATAACTGGCCACGGAACCGATGGTATTGGAAGTACCGTCGACCTCATAGGCCAGAAGATAATCGTCGAGGGAATTACCCTGCATGGCCGCCGAGAGATGGCGGTTGTCCCACGAACTCTTGCCCATGAAGAGGCAATATTTCGGCATGGCATCCTCATCGCTTCCTGCACGGTCGTAGAGCATCTTGAGGAAGCGCCGGTAGGCATTGGCATCGGGGGTGCCAGAGGAGAACTCGTTGTAGAGCTGGTCGGCACGCACCACGCATCCGCTCAGCCCCTCGCGCTCACGATGCAACGCCAGCAGTCGCTCGGCCTGCTCCGTCAGCTTTCCACTGGCAGGGACAATGATGATATAGTCCATATGGGACAGTGAGTGGAGATTCTGGTTCTCCACCTCGCCCACATATTCGGGGGCGGCATAGGTGTGGCTCTCATCGAAACATACGAAGCGGCGCAGGCCTGTGGAGGTCACGGCAGAGAGCACGTCGCCGCTGAGGTTAGCGGAAAGTTCCACCGTGGGACACCCTACCTGGCCGATGCGCCACAGATGGGTGGTGCTGCTCGCCCCCGCAATGTTCAAACTGACGACTCCTGCACTCTGCGGGGAGAAACTATAGGGGGAATCGCTCACCGTGAGGCGACGCTGATAGTTGAAATTCAGATAGTCAAGGCGAGCGCTGTTGGAATTGGAAGTGCTGATGAGCACGCTGTTTGTACCGCTTCCCGTGAGCGAAGTGACGCCACGCGTGGTCTTCGTCTCCACCTTGGCACTGCTGTTCGACACGTCATATCTTGCCACCGAGGAGGTGAGGATTTTTGTACCGTTGACGGTGATTTCATAGGGCGTGGTTTCGGAATTGGATGCCGCTCCGAAACTGCTGACGACAACCTGGTCGCCCGAGGTGAGGTCGGGGGTAGCAATGCGGTAGGTGTGGGTGTTAGAAGTGGAGAAGTCGTGCTCGTCGAACATTCGTCGGCCACCTTCGTACCATGAGAAAATGTCGTTGTCGTAGACCACGGCATAGGGCACCGACTCCATCCTCACAGTGGGCTGGGAGGTCTCTGCGGGAATTTTCTGCACGCTGGCAGGTGTTCCCTCTGTGATGAAATAATAGCTGTAGCTACTGTAGGTGTTCTGCGTATGGGTATAGAGCTGCGACCCCGTGACCCACGTGAACCGCGTGGTGCCTTCTGCCCAAAAGAGGCGTCGGCCATCGGTTGTGGACAGCGTGGGGACTTCCACGAGATCGTCGGGCACGGTGGTTTGCAGCAGGCTTTCAGAAGGCTCCGGGAAGGTGAAGGCCTCGACCTGTATCAGGCCGCCATAGCCGAACACCCGGACGTTGGCTAGGGAGGAGAATCCCATTTTCTTCACGTCGGCATCCGTAAGCTGGTATATGCCCTCCTTCTCCACCCGTATCTTCGCCCATTTTCCCTGCGAGAGCACGCTCTTTTCGGCCCATCGTTCTGCAGAAGCGGCATAGGATGAGGCAGCAGCAGGGGCGGCCTTTGCTGTGGCGGCATCGCGCGGCACTACCCGTACCTGGCAGGAGAGGATGCGCTTCCAGCGGCCTTCATGGAGCACTACGGGAGAGAACGATACATTTAGATACCCCTGCTTACGACTCATGGCCATATAGGTGTTGAGGTTCAGGCCTCCTATCCTCTGCGGTTCGGGCATCAGCACCACCCCATCCTGGGCAATATCCTGGTCGGCAGCCAGTTCTCCACCCTCCTGCAAGCTGCGGAGGGCCTTTAGCTCGCTGCCCGTCAACGCCTTGTATTCTGGATAGCGAATTTCCACATCGTAGCCTGCACTGCAAGGTGTGCCCACCGCCACTTCGTGAAAGTAGCGGGGCATGGTCTCGCCGATGGTATACTGGTTGGAATCGATATGCACGAAACAGGAATCTGCGGTGATACCACCCTCTTGAACGGGGGAAGCCGAAGGACGGGCTCCCGTAGTCAGGGCAATGACGGGAAGCGTCATGACCGAGATCGTGAAGGCGCAGGGTACGATGAGATGTGATAACTTTATCATGGTGGTGGGAGTGAATTTGATTGAAGGTGGAGAATGGGCAGCACTGGCATCGAGCGGCAATTGTTTTCGGCCCACTATGGAACGGATCATTTTCAGAATGCGAAGACCATCCACTTTGGAAGGGCGGAAGAGCAACTGTCAGGGAGTGTGAAGAAAGCTCACCAACAAGTTTGATTAGCCTCGAAGGAGCCTTATTTTACATTGAATGCCAGCACACGCTGATGGGCTATGCTGCCCTCGACATGGGTATTGATTTGCGGAGTGCATCCCGCTGTGGCCGAGGGGAACAGCACGAGGTCGCCATTGCGCACCATATAATATTTGCTGATGCGCGCTATGGCTGCGGAAGCAAAGGCATCGGCATCGGGCACCACGCCTTCCACCACTTCCCCGCTGGTAGTGCGAAGCGTGTAGACTATGCTGCCGTCGGGCTCATAAAGCGCATCTTTCGCCACAAAGTCCCCTACGGCCATAGAGGCATCGAAACCCGTGGCGACCGACCATGGCAAACCTTGATACTGTGCTTTGCGAAGCATCTCCAAGGCTACAAAATGCGGTACCACCGTGGCGGCATCCCAGTATCTATGGGCAAAGCGCTGACTGATGGTGCGCCCAAGCCTGCTGATGCGGACAGCAAGATGAACGGACATCTCGCAGGGGATGGCAAAGTCGGGGATGAACACGGGCTTGCCATTGCGCTGCAAGGCGGTGTCGGGGATGGTATACAGAGCGCATGCCTCGACATTTTTATTAAACGCGAAATTCTCGGAATTATTGTGTAAGACAAATACCGTCACGGGATATTTTATATAAAGGGTGTAAAAAAACGGAAGATGTGCGGTCGGAATGGAAGAAGGCAAGGTGCAAACGGCAGGGGATGGAAGTCTCCGCAAAGGTGATTGTGCCCCCCCTTATGTGGGATGCCCCATATCGGAAACAGCCCCCTCCCCCATTTCTGGAAGAGAGGGCATAGACGACGGGGGAAGAATCAGAATTCTGCTGACTTGGGGGTACGGGGGAAGGGAATGACATCGCGGATATTGGCCATACCCGTGACAAAGAGAATCAGTCGCTCAAAACCCAGACCGAAGCCACCGTGGGGGCAGGATCCGAACCGACGGGTGTCCATATACCACCACATGTCCTTCATGGGGATATGGCGCTCCTCGATTTCGCCTTTAAGCTTGTCGTAGTCTTCCTCACGCACACTGCCACCGATAATCTCGCCGATGGAGGGGAAGAGCACATCAGTGCCTTGTACGGTGGGCTCCTGAAGCTCACCGTTGAAGGTGGGCACTTCCTCATCGATTTTCATATAGAAGGCCTTGATCTTTTTGGGATAGTGCGTCATGATGACGGGCTTCTTGAAATATTCCTCCACGAGATAGCGCTCATGCTCGGATGCGAGGTCATCGCCCCAGTTGCAGGGGAACTCGAACTTGCGTCCGCTCTTGATGGCCTCCTGAAGAATTTCGATGCCACGGGTATAATCCAGCCGCACGAACTCTTCCTTCAGCACGCCTTCCAGCCGCTCGATAAGGCCCTTGTCGATCATTTTGTTGAGGAATTCAAGGTCGTCCTTGCAATGCTCCAAAGCCCAGCGCACGCAGTATTTGATGAAGTCTTCCTCAAGATCCATCAGGTCGTCGAGGTCGATAAAGCAGACCTCAGGCTCTATCATCCAGAATTCTGCAAGATGGCGTGGGGTATTGCTGTTTTCCGCGCGGAAGGTGGGACCGAAGGTATAGATGGCACCGAGGGCAGTGGCACCAAGTTCGCCCTCAAGCTGTCCGCTCACGGTGAGGCTCGTCTGCTTGCCGAAGAAATCATCGTCGTAGATGATGCTGCCCTTCTCGTCCTTCTTCAGGTCGTAGAGGTTCTTCGTGGTCACCTGGAACATCTGTCCGGCTCCCTCACAGTCGCTGGCCGTGATGAGAGGGGTGTGGAAATAGTAGTAGCCGTGCTCATGAAAATAGGTATGGATGGCCATCGCCATATTGTGGCGGATGCGCATCACGGCTCCGAAAGTGTTGGTGCGCAGACGCATGTGGGCATGCTGACGCATATATTCAAATGTCTGGCCCTTCTTCTGCATGGGATAGTCAGGGGCGCAAGCACCAAAGAGTTTGATGCTTTCGGCCTGAATTTCTGCGGCCTGCCCTGCCCCTTGGCTCTCCACCAAAGTTCCTGTACAGGCGATAGAAGCACCCGTGCCGATCTGACGGAGAAGTTCATCGTCAAATTTCTCCACATCGGCCACAATCTGAATGTTCTTGATGGTCGAACCATCGTTCAATGCTATAAAATTGACGTTCTTGCTGCCTCGCTTTGAGCGCACCCATCCCATGACGGTCATCTCGCAGCCATAATCCGTGCAGGCAAGCGCATCGATGATTTTTGTTCTTTTCATCGTAATGATTGGCGGGACGATGTTCCGTGGCCACGCCCACCGTTTATGTTAATATTGATGATTGAAGTTCCTGCCTTTCCAAAAGATATGCAATGCAAAGCATATGTCTAATTCAGAATTCCTACTCGCATGATTTCCAATGCTGTATACCATCACCCCCTTGTACTGCTGCAGGATGGTAGAGGCATACAGGAGAAGGCAGGAAGGAAAGTATCGGGAAACGGGATTATTCAAACGCTCCCATACGCAGCATGCTGACCTCGTCCTCCGTCAGGAAACGCCAGTCGCCACGCTTGACGTTCTTCTTCGTCAGTCCGGCAAAATATACGCGGTCGAGCTTCACCACATGATACCCCAGGCTCTCAAAAATACGACGCACGATGCGGTTGCGTCCCGAATGAATCTCGATGCCCACTTGCTTTTTGTCGGTATCGCTGGCATAGTCGATGGCATCAGCCTTGATGTCGCCATCCTCCAGGGTGATACCCTCGGCAATCTGCCGCATGTCAGCCACCGTCACATTGCGGTCGAGATACACGTGGTAGATTTTTTTCTTCATGTAGGTGGGGTGCGTGAGTTTGCTCGCCAGTTCGCCATCGTTGGTAAGGAGCAGTACGCCCGTGGTGTTGCGGTCGAGACGTCCTACGGGATAGATGCGCTCACGGCAAGCCTTTGCCACGAGATCCATCACCGTCTTGCGGTTCTGCGGGTCTTCGCTGGTGGTCACATAGCCCTTGGGCTTGTTGAGCAACACATAAACCTTCTTTTCGGCTTTCACCTGCTGGTCGTGGAAGAGCACTGTGTCGCTTCTCAGCACTTTATGCCCAAGTTCGGTGATGATTTCCCCGTTGACGGTCACCACACCTGCAGCGATATACTTGTCGGCATCGCGACGGCTGCACACTCCGGCATTGGCAAGGAACTTGTTCAGACGTATAGGCTCGTTGGGGTCGAACGGCACCTCCTTATAGTCGATACGCCGCTTTCCGGGATTCTGACGCTTGAAGGGGGCTGGCTTTCTGCCTGCGAAGCCACCACGCTGCTGGCCGTAGCCGCCGCGCTGCTGGTAGCCGCCATCATGACTGGAGGGCCGGCGATGAGCATCGCCCTGAAAACCTCCCGCATGCTGTGCATAGCCTTTTTCGCTGTTGTGGTACGATGTCCTGCGTTGGCTGCCCTGGCCATAGCCGCCACGCTGCTGATAGCCGCCGCGCTGCTGGTAGCCACCACCGTCGGCATTCCACGTCCTGCGCTGCTGGTAACCGTAGCCAGCGCGCTGCTGCTGGTAGCCGCCACCTTCGCCTTCTTGCCTGCGCTGACTGCCATCCTGAAAACTTCCGCCGCGCTGCTGGCCGTAGCCGCCGCGCTGCTGATAACCGCCACGATGCTGGCCGTAGCCGCCGCGCTGCTGGTAGCTGCCCTCGCGGTTGTCGGACTGCTGATAGCCGTGGGAACGACCCTGACGCTCTTCGCCATAGCCGTTGGCATAGAAACTTCGTCCACGCACGCCATCGGCAGAGTAGGCACGTCCAAATCCTCCATGACGCTGACGATTGTACTCCCCGTCGTGGTTCGAAGGAGTATAGCCTTCGCGGCTGCCTCCATCGTACTTCTTGTTCATTTCTGACATAATCTGTTGAATATCTAAAATAGGGTAAGTGTTTTGAAATACTTCAAAATTTCCTGATAAGAATGTGTATGCAAAATGCAGGTTAAAGTCCCGTATAGTTTTCCGGGCGAATCTTGTGGAGTTCTGCCTTCACGGCATCGCTCACCTCCAGTTGGTCGATGAAGTTTGAGATGCTTTCCTCGGTGATGGCACTGTTGGTGCGCGTCAGCGCCTTCAGGGCCTCATAGGGATGCGGATAGGCCTCACGGCGCAGGATGGTCTGTACGGCTTCGGCACATACTGCCCAGCAGGCATCAAGGTCACGGGCAATGCTCTCCTCGTGGAGCAGCAACTTGTCAAGCCCCTTCAGGGTGCTGGCAAAAGCAATAAGGGCATGACCCATCGGCACTCCGATATTGCGGATAACGGTGGAATCGGTGAGGTCGCGCTGCAGACGACTGATGGGCAGCTTCCGGCTCAGGTGCTCCAGAATGGCATTGGCCATGCCCAGATTGCCCTCAGAGTTCTCGAAGTCGATGGGATTCACCTTGTGGGGCATGGCACTTGAGCCCACCTCACCGGCCTTAATCTTCTGCTTGAAATATTCCATGGAGACATACTGCCAAAAATCGCGGTCGCAGTCGATGAGGATGGTGTGGATGCGCTTCATCACATCAAACACCGCTGCAAGATTGTCGTAGTTGGAAATCTGTGTGGTGTATTCCTCACGCTCAAGTCCGAGACGTTCGCTGAGGAAGCAGCGTGCGAAAGCCTTCCAGTCCTTCTCGGGATAGGCCACATGATGGGCATTGAAATTGCCCGTAGCACCACCGAACTTTGCACTGACAGGCAGGGCTTTCAGTTGTGCCAACTGTTGCTCCAGGCGATAGCTGAAAACGCGTACTTCCTTGCCCAGGCGTGTGGGGCTTGCAGGCTGCCCGTGGGTTTTTGCCAGCATGGGGATATCTTTCCATTCCTCGGCACGCGCATTCAGAGCGTCGATCACACGCTGAAGCATCGGGATATACACCTCCGTAAGGCTGTCCTTCAGCATGAGGGGGAATGAAGTGTTGTTGATGTCCTGGCTGGTGAGTCCGAAGTGGATGAACTCTTTAAAGGACTCAAGCCCGCCGATGGCATCAAATTTTTCCTTGATGAAATACTCTATAGCCTTCACATCATGGTTCGTCACGCTCTCTATTTCCTTCACGTGGGCGGCATCTGCCTCGGAGAAGCCGCCATAGACCTCACGGAGCGTAGGAAAGAGTGCATGTGGGAAAGCCTCCAACTGCGGAAGCGGGAGTTCGCAAAGTGCAATGAAATACTCGATTTCTACGCGTACGCGGTATTTCATAAGAGCGTACTCGGAATAGTAGGGGGCCAGAGCCTCCGTCTTTGAACGATAACGTCCGTCAATCGGCGACACTGCCGTCAGAATATCAAGTTCCATAATCGAAAAAGTGGAAATATGGGGTTTTACGGGTTTTGTATGCTGTTAGTTCATAATCATGCTCGGGGAAACGATGCTCCCCCAGAGGCATTATTTCTGTCTTCGCACGCGCATACGCACACATGCCGCACGCGTACATTATATATATTATATGACGGTAACAACGACATCTGCAATCGGTGTTCCAAGTGGTCGGGTTTGCTAGTTAACGATGACCAAGGAAAGTGCAAGTGGTGTCTTAAAAAAGATATCCGACGGACAGCGGCATATCTTATCTCAAGCGCCACGTGTCGCCGATGCGCACCATGGGCAACATGATTTCCTCGAAGGAGCGGTCCTTGAAAGTCACTTCCAGGAATACCTCCACATAGGTCTTGTCGGCATTCGGCTTCATGTCGATCACTCGGCATGCTATGGGACCGCCATTCTCCTCCACCTGCGAGCGATAGCGCTGCTTGAACAGGGCCGTCATCTGCTGGCGATATTCAGGAGTGGCATGGTCCATCGGCTCCATCTGACCGACGTAGGCATCGAAATCGGCATTGATGTAATGCCCGTAGATACTTGTCACTTCGGTGGCATCGGGCAGTGACGTATCATCGGCATTCTCTTCTGCATTCACCTTGCTGCACGACGACACCAACACCGATGCCACGCCCAGCACCGATGCCATGGCCAATGCAGCGAAGCAAGTCCTCCAGCGCATCATTTCTGACGTATGAAGATATTCATCGGACATCCGGAGAAGTTCCAGCGCTCGCGAATCTTGTTCTCCAGAAAACGCTTGTACGGCTCCTTCACATATTGCGGAAGATTGGCGTAGAACACAAAGGTGGGCACTTGGGTGTCACGAATCTGCGAACAGTATTTTATCTTGATATACTTTCCCTTGATGGAGGGGGGTGGGTAAGCCTCAATAAGGGGGAGCATCTCTTCATTCAGACGTCCTGTGGCAACGTGGCGCTTACGGTTCAAATACACTTCCTTGGCCGTCTCCAGCACCTTGAAGATACGCTGCTTCGTGAGCGCACTGGCGAAGATGATGGGGAAATCCGTAAAGGGAGCCATACGCTCGCGGATAGCCGTCTCGAAACAGGCTATGCTCTTCGTCGTCTTTTCCTCCACAAGGTCCCATTTGTTCACCACCACCACTAAACTCTTGCCATTACGTTGTATGAGCTGGAAGATATTCATATCCTGGGCTTCTATGCCACGTGTGGCATCAATCATGAGGAGGCAGACATCGGAATTTTCGATGGCGCGGATGGAACGCATCACGCTGTAGAACTCCAAATCCTCCGTCACCTTATTCTTCTTGCGGATGCCTGCGGTGTCCACAAGATAGAAGTCAAAGCCAAACTTGTCGTAACGGGTGTAGATGGAATCGCGCGTGGTGCCTGCCACATCGGTCACGATATGGCGGTCTTCACCGATAAAGGCATTGATAAGGCTGCTCTTTCCGGCATTGGGACGCCCTACGATGGCAAAGCGCGGAATGTTATCCTCTGTTTCATCGCCACTCTTCACGGGAAGGAGTTCGCAGATTTTGTCGAGCAAATCGCCCGTACCGCTTCCTGTGGCAGCACTCACACAGAAGGGGTCGCCAAGTCCCAGCGTATAGAACTCGGCCGCACCGTAACGGTCTTCATTGTTGTCGGTCTTGTTGGCACACACAATCACAGGCACTTTCGAGCGACGCAGAATCTGCGCCACTGCCATATCCAGGTCGGTCACCCCTCCCTGCACGTCCACCAGGAAGAGTATCAGATCGCTCTCTTCCGTGGCGATATTCACCTGCTTGCGGATTTCATTCTCAAAAATATCATCGCTGCCAACCACCCATCCTCCGGTGTCAACAATCGAAAATTCCTTCTGGCACCACTCCACCTTACCATACTGGCGGTCGCGCGTAGTGCCGGCCTCATCGCTGACGATGGCATGGCGCGTTCCTGTAAGACGATTAAAAAGAGTAGATTTTCCGACATTCGGACGACCTACTATGGCTACTAAATTGGGCATTCCTTACGATTTTCGTTAATGAAACTTTTCCTTTCCCCTACCATCACAGCACGCCGTCTGACGTTGTTATTGTTGTTCATTTACATTGCTTTTTTGGTCATCTTATGATGTACCTCGACACACTTCGTGTCCGGCACTTTTTTATCCAGTCACAAAAAAACAAGAGGAATGCGGGGAAATGGGAAAAAGTCTTCTGCGGTTAATCTATGCGGTTAATCTCAATGCATTGTAATCAATGCGTTTTATCTTGATGTAGCACCGTCACGGCGCTGTATAGGTTTCATGCTTTCGCATGCACCCCTCCATACCAGAATGCGGAAAATATCTTCCATATCCCGCCAATCTACACGCCCCCACGAACAAGACGAGGGTTCTTTCCTTTGCGAAAACTGTGGAATCCCTATGAAAGAGTGCATTTTATGGTGCAAAATTACCATTTTATTGAGGATTCAGCAAAGCAAATACCCACAAATTTACTGAGGATATGTTGAAATCAGACAAATTCTTCGTCGTTTACAGTTTTTTATACTAATTTTGCCGACAATAATTAGCAACTTCCCCCCCCCCCCATGATGTTTCCCCATGGCTATCAACAGGCTGCCGTGAATGCAAAAAAATGCGGCAGTATGCTGAATGGCAATATTTTCGTCGGGTGGGAGCATTTTCATCGACCATTCATTTTTCTACATCTGAATATGAATCTACTCCACTGCATAGCATTTCCCTCCCTTCTGCTGACGGCTCCCCTGTCAGTCACCGCGCAGACTGCCGTCAACGAATACGTCCCCGGCATCACCCCTGAAGGCATCACCTATTTTCTTCCCGAAACCCACGTGCGCTTTGTGCTCACCGCCACCCGTCATCTTCACACCCCTGGCGAATATGCCCAATATGCAGAACGGTATATGGGTATCGCGGATGTGCCCACAGAGGCCTACGAAGAATGGACGCTCGACTCCGTAGAGATGCTTCCCTATGGCATCCCGGCAAGTTCCAAGGCTTATACCATTGCCCTCAATCCCAAGAGCAGCGCACCATTGGTAAGCCTCACACCCGAGGGAATACTCCTCGCCGTCAACGAGGAGGTGGAGCAGCCGGATGAATTGCCGGAGGCCGGATGCGTGCCCCTACCCTCTCCTGACATCAGGGAAAACAACTACCTTTCTGCCGACATCCTCCGTGCTTCCACACGCTCGAAGAAGGCGGAACTGATAGCTCAGGAAATCTACGACATCCGGGAGAACCGTAGCCTGCTTGCCAAGGGACAGGCGGATTTCAACCCTTCCGATGGCAACCAGCTGAAAACCATGCTCCTCACGCTATCGGAGTCGGAACAGGCTCTGACATCTTTTTTTACAGGAAAGGCAACGGCGGAACGTCACACTTTCGTGGTGGATTTCTGTCCGAAGGAGAGTACCGAACCCACCTTGTTCTTCCGTTTCTCAAAATATCTGGGGCTCGTGGACAATGATGATTTGGCCGGTGAGCCGTACTACATTGCCGTGACCGACGAGTCGCGACTGCCGGAGACCGTCGACGATGGCAAGAATGGCAAGAAGAAGGAGAAGCCCGACCTCAGATACTGCGTTCCCGGACGTGCGCGCATCACGCTGTCTTCCACCACTCAGAAAATTACAGAGGCCGTGATAGCCGTGGCGCAGATGGGCAGAATAGAGCATCTTGGTGGCGAGCTCTTCAACAAGAAGTTCTCCACGCACGTACTGCTCAATCCCGTGACAGGAAACATCGAACGCATCAGCATGGATGAGGATAAGGAATAGTGTCAGGAATGCAGCCTCAACTTTCTTACCATTTTATATGAGGCGGGATGAACGACTCCAGGGATGAGACGTTGTCAGCAGGAGGCACCGATGCAGAGGAACACCATGCTCAGCAGCACCAGCAGAAGGTCGAGGGCCTTGCCGCGAATCCGCTTTTCCTTGAGGAAGAGGGCACCGAAGAGAAAACTGACCAGCACACTACTGCGGCGGGTCATGGAGACAACGGCTATGAGTGCATCCTCAAAAGCAAGGGCATGGAAATAGCAGGCATCGGCAGCACAGAGGAACAGGGAAATGCAGATGATGGACCATCGCCAGGCGAAACGCTCACGATGCTCCGGACTGCAATGCCGCTGCCAATACCGCCATCCTACGAATACAAGGAGCATCATCATGGACTGATAGACATTGAACCAACTCTGCACGAAAAAAGCGGGCAGACTGATGCGTGCCATGAGGTATTTGTCGTAGAGCCCGCTGCAAGCTCCCAATATGGCAGCGGCTATGAGGAGGAATATCCAGCGGTTACGGGTGAAATCGATACCCTCTTTTCGTCCGCTCCGACTGAGCATGGCAAAGGCAGCGATAGCTACGAGCACTCCTGCCCATTGCCAGGAATTGAGGTGCTCACCAAAGAGTAGCAATGCTCCGACAACCACCATCACAGGACGTGTGGCATTGATGGGACCCGCCAGCGTGAGTGGCAGATGCTTGATGGCAAAATAGCCACAGATCCATGAACTGAGCACGATGATGGCTTTCAGCACAATCCATCCATGCCATTCCCAACTGCCTGAAGCAACAAAAAACAAACTGTCGGGAGCAACGTATCCCATTTTACTGCCGATAATCAACGGCAGGAAGAGAAATGTGGAAATCAAGGTGTTGAGAAACAATACGGGAATGACCGCATTGCCCTTCAGACTGTATTTTTTTGCAACATCATATAATCCCAGCAACATGGCTGAGACGATAGCCATCAGAAACCACATGATTCGGTAAAATTGAGTTTAGGGGTGTTCTATAAATTAGTAAATGATATTTTATTCAAGTGGTGTCTGCTTGGTCGCTTTTCCATCTCTCGCACAGTATCTTTTTGCTTTTCAAGCACTTACATAGCCCGCTATGCGCGTGCTTGAAAAACAAAAACCTACTGCACGACAGAAAAAAAATCGCCTCAACCTAATTTATAGAACACCCCTTTA
>CAMGOT010000040.1 GCA_946060685.1 uncultured Bacteroidales bacterium | reverse complement strand
ATGGCCGAGGCGCGAAGGAGCAAGGCGAAGCCAAGCAGACACCCCTTGAAAAAAAAATTATATACTAATTTATAGAACACCCCTATAATGACTAAACTTTTTTCCTGCCTTGCAGCCCTTTTCCTCGCACTCTCTGCTGCGGCCCAAACCACGGTGACGGGCGATATCACCTGGGGCTATCGCCTGGACAACACCTTTGCCGATGATGAGAATGTGAAAAGCATCGGTACGGGTAGTGCAGGCAATTATGAAGTTGCCATCAAGGTGCCTGCCGACGACATGCTGAAAGGCGCCAGTATCAATGGTGTCAGGCTTCCCGTCCGGGTGGCGGAGGTCATCACCGCAGCATCCGTGAATATCTATGGAAGCGACAAGAAGAGCCTGCTCACTACACAGAGCGTGGATCTTGCCGAACTCAAGGACATGTCCTATTGTGAGGTGAAACTCGATGCTCCCGTCGTACTGGCGGAAGATGCCTATGTGGCATTCGTCTTCACCACCACCGGCTCCACTGACGGGGCAAAGAATCCCATTCTCTACGATAAGACCGTGAAGGAAAAGGGCGGGTTCCTGCTGAAGTCCGGCTCCTCCTTCCAGGATTATTCCACTTATTATGGAGCTTTCGTTCTGCAGGTGGAAGTGGGCAATGCCACCCTCCCCAACTATTCCGCCACCATTGTCCCCTCTTCCGGCCAGCAGACCCGGCAGGACTTGGAGAACACGGTTGATTTCACCATCGTGTCGGACGGTGCCATCCATGTCACCGATATAGAGTATAGCATCAGCGTGGACGGCGGTGCGGCAGAGTCGCGCCAGGTCAGCGTCGACATTCCTGCCGGACTGAAGCAGGAGGCGGTGATACCCGTCAGTTTCGTTGCACCTCATGGGCTGGGTGAATACAAAGTGGAGATGTCCGTCCTCAAGGTCAACGGGCAGGACAATTCCAAGGCCGCCGAAGTCAGTGTCTCCACTTTTGAAAATATCAGTCGCATCGACCGCATGGTAGTCATGGAGGAATTCACCGGTACCGGATGCCTCTATTGCCCACGCGGATGGGCAGGACTGGAGAAGGCACACAAGGCTTATCCTGACCGTTTCATCGGACTCTCCATACACCAGTACTCCAACGACCCCATGAACTATTATGAGTATCCCACCTTGGGAGGCAATTCCGTGCCGCGGTGCTATTTCAACCGTTATAGTGGAGGCGATGTCTATTACGATATCCTGCAGACCGTGAAGAAATATATGGAGGAAGTGACGAATGTAGAGGTACATGCCACGGCATCCTTTGCCGACGAGTCACGCAGCAGTGTAGTGGTCAATGCAGAGGTCACGTCGATTGTTCCTGCCACCTACAGTCTCATCTATGTCCTTGTTGCCGATGGTCTGAAGAGCAATAAGTTCGTGCAGTCGAACTATTACTACTCCTTCGATGCCAGCAGTTTCTCCGACGATCCCGACGATCCCATGGCAAAGTTCTGCAAGGGTGGCATCTATGGCACATACTATTGCATGCCCGTCTACAATGATGTGGTGATCGGTTCTTCCTACGACTGGTCGGGCAACCAGGGTGGGTCGGTCACTTTGGAAAAGGAGCAGACCCTCACCCAGAGTTTCACGGTCGACATGCCGAAGGCTTCCGACAAACCCGAACTCTGCGAGGCCATCGAAAAGACCGGCTATGATGTCTATGCCGTGGTGCTGGCCTTGAATCATCTCGGCATCATCTCAAATGCCTGCCGAGTGAAGGTGGAGAACACCACCGGCATGGCTCCTGCTGGTGTGGGCGTGCTGGCTCCCACTGAGGAAAGCTGCTATTCACTGGGCGGCATACGCATGAACGGCAAGACCCCCGGCATCAATGTGGTGAAGATGAACGACGGCAGTTCGCGCAAGATAATGATAAAATAAGGCGCATTTTTCGTTGTACACTGTCAGATTGTGCAGAAAATCTATATTTTTTCGCACAATCTGACTTTTTTTATGGAATAAAATAGTATCTTTGCAGCCAAAACCAATGCCTTCCAAGGGATTCCTCGATTTTCGGCACTCCCATGGCAAGTGGTTGCCCGTAGCATTGTCATACATCAACCTCATCACACAAAAACTACACCACACAGAAACAAAATGCGACTTCTCGGCTTTCCTTCCCCTCTCCTTCTGCACATCACACAGCAGTAGGCAGGAGGGTGCAGCGGAAAGCGATGACTTAGGGTTTTCTATTTTTATAGAAGCAGTATTCCACTAAAATCTCTGCCTGTTTTAACTGTAGTACGAAAATTTTTGTATCGTATCATTTCAAAGCCTGTAATCATTATTTTATAAAAGTATCTGTTATGAATAAATTCTACATGCTTTTTGCAGCCTCGCTGATGGCAATGTCAGCCAGTGCCCAGAAATTGCAGCAGTGCCCTACTCCTTTTGCGCTGCCCGCTCCCAGTACGCATGTCTCCGCCCCGATGAAGGCCACCAGCCTGGAGAATACCAATGTCTGGGGTTATTATGTAAAGGACGGAAAAGACCTTTTGGCCGATATTGATGCCGGAAAAGTAGCCCTTGTAGGAATGGGCGATGCAGGAACGGTGGAAGTCGGCTATAAGGTTTGTGTGAAGGGTTCTATCTTGGAGAATGCTTCCATACAGGCCGTTCGCATTGTCGTGCCTGATGCCTCAGCGGTAAAGTCAGGCAGTGTGAAGATTTATGACAAGAATGGAAAGCTGCAGCTCACCAAGTCCATTACGGTCAGCGAGTTGAAGGATTGCGAGTACGCTAATGTCATGCTTGACGACCCCTTCACGCTGACGGAGGACTGCTACCTGGCCTATTCTCTGACCACCTCCGGTACCAGCGATGGTGCGCGTTATCCCATTTTCATGGACAAGACACAGTACTTCGCAGAGTCTATGTATGTGATAGAGGGAGGACAATTCTATGACTATAGCGAAAGTTTCGGACCTCTCGTCATGCAGTTGGCTCTCTCTGATTTCTCCTTGCCGGAGCATGGTGTCAATCCCGAAAGCATATCCGGATATACGGAGGTGGGTAAAGAGTACTCCTTTGTATTGCCGCTGTCCTCCTCTTCTTCTGTGGTTACTACGGATGTCGACTATACCCTTAGCGTAGCGGGTGGAGAGCCTGTCGAGTACCATGCCAACGTCTCCCTTCCTGCAGGATTGAACGTCAGCGGCGAATTGCCCATCACTTTCACCTCACCTGCTGAGAGCGGTGCTTTTACCGTGGCTGTTCAGGTGACGAAGGTGAATGGCGAAGCAAACAGCCTGGCCAACACTGTGGCAGTTTCCGAGTTTGTCAATGTTGACCGTTGGGTTGACCGCAACTGTGTGATGGAAGAATTCACGGGTACGGGCTGCGGATGGTGTCCGCGCGGAATGGCCGGTATGGATATCTGCCGCCGCTATCTTGGCGACCGCTTTGTAGGAATTGCCTATCATCTCTTTAACTCTTCCGATCCCATGTACCCCACCGGTGTTCCCAATCTTGGATGGAGCGGTGCTCCCAGTTGTATTATCGACCGTGCCATGTTTGATGTAGACCCCTACTACGGTACTAACGAAATCATTCTCGATGACTTTAAAGCCCGTATAGAAGGAATTCCTGGTCTTGTTGATCTCCAGGGAACCACTGCTGTCCTCTCTGAGGACCGCAAGACGGTCACCGTCAATGCCTGTATTGAGGCTGTAGAGGCCGACGACTATGAGATGTTCTATGTACTGCTTGCCGACAGCCTGACGGGTACCACTTTCAAGCAGTCGAACTACTATTATCAGTATGACCTCAGTACTATAGGTTGCTACGATGACGAGGATCTGATTCAGAAGTTCGTCAGCGGTGGTGAGTGGGGCTCTGCCTCTCCCAAGGTGGTCTATGATGATGTTGCCATCGCAACCTCCTATGTGAACAAGGTTTCGAAGGGCGGCACCTTGACCATGGGCAAGAATGAGAAGCAGACGGCTTCCTACACGCTGACCTTACCCACGAAGGCGGTATTGAAGAAGGCTATCGAGAACAGTTGGAAACTCTATGCCGCTGTCTTCGCCGTAGGTTCCAATGGTGAGGTGGCAAATGCCATCCGCGTGAAGGTGAACACGGATAGTGCTGCCGGCATCGATGGCATCCAGACCGACAATGAGGTGCAGGAAGCAGGACGCTACAGCCTTGACGGTCGTCGTGTGACCCGCTACACCCCGGGCGTGCAGGTGGTGCGCATGAGCGACGGTACCTCGTATAAGGAAATCGTGAAGTAATCCATGCTGACTGTTTGGCAGCAGCATGACCGCATAACATAACATGAGGGTGCATCAGAAGTCGGAATGACAGATGATGCACCCTTGCTTTTCATTGTAAACCATGAAGCAGTCCTTGCGTCCAAAAGACATCATCATCGGGCTTTTCATCATCCTGGCAGGCATGATCGGCGTGCGCATACTGAGGCATTGTCTGCATGGCGCATCGCACGATGACCTGAGCATGACGGCCGAAGAGACGGCTGTCTTCAGGCAGTTGCGCCAGGAAGCCCAAGCCGATTCTGCCCGACGTGCGGCACGCAGGCAGGAATGGGCCGAAGAGCGGCAGCGGCGTGCAGCGCGAAAGCAGGCTTATCAGGACAGCCAGGCAGTGTGGAAGGCACGGCGCCAGCAGTGGGCCGAGGAAAAAGCGGCACGCATGGAGGAAAGGGCGGCACGGCAGGCATATTATGACAGCATCATGGCTGGACGGCCGGAGAAGCTGAAGGCCGGCACAGTGGTCGAAGCCAATACTGCCGATACCTTGCTGCTGCAGCGAGTGCCAGGGATTGGCCCGGTGTTGGCACGCAGCATCGTAGCGTATCGTAAGGCGTTGGGAGGTTTCGTCAGTGCGGCACAGGTGGAGGAAGTAGGTGGTGTGCCTGCAGGTACTGCGCGATGGTTTGTGGTGGAAGGGCAGGGTGGTGCCGTGCAGGTTCATCGCCTGGACCTGAACCGCGATGATTTCAGGACGCTGGTGCGGCATCCCTATCTGAGCTACGAGCAAGTGCGCGAGATTGTGCAGTTCCGTCGTCATCATCCTATCCTCTCTCTGCGCACGCTGCAGGGTCTGAACAGTTTTTCGGAAGCAGATGTGCAGCGTCTCGAACCTTATGTCAGTTTCTGATAATTTTCCGCCCCTCGTGCTCTGCGCTATAGGACGCTTGAATGCGCATCCTATAGCGCAGAACATGGCAGCACATGATGTGCTCACAGCAGCATCCGTGATTGTTGTCGGGACAAATCGAAAAAAAATACCGTATGGCTAAATCGACAGCCATACGGTATGCTTTTTTTAGAGCGGTTTATAGATCGGCAGTAATGCCATATTCCGTCATCGTCTTCAGTGCGGCGGTATATCCCGCCTTGGCAGCCTTTCGGAGATTGTCGGCAGCGGCCTTACGGTCGTCCTCACTGCTGTTCTCATCCTTCAGTGTCATGACGGCAAGGTCGTGCAGGGCTACGGGATGCCCCTTCTCTGCCACCTTCTCCAGCCATTTCCTGGCCTCTGCAGGATTCGTCTCAAAATCAGCATTTTCCACTTCTCCGTTGTAAAGTTTTGCCAAGAGCAGTTCAGCATTGACATTGCCATGCTCTGCCGAAAGCGTGAAGAACTTCACCGCCTGAGCGTTGTCCTTCATCACCGCACGACCTTCCAGATAGCACTGTCCCATCAGCATGAAAGCAGGCGGGTAGCTCTCCTTGATGCACGCCGTCAGTTGGTTGAGTCCCATTCGCATGGCATCCTGGTTGCCATTGGTGTAGAGCAGGTTGAGTTCGGCAAGGATATAGATGGCAGGCGTATAGTTCTGCTGTGCAGCAAATGTGAGCCAGTGGTAACCCTTCTGCGGGTCGCGCTGTACGCCCCCGACGCCGTACATCAGAATCTGTCCGAGGCGGCACTGGGCATTCTTGTTCCCCTTCTCTGCAGCAATGTTCAGCCAGCGCATACACTCCTGGATGTTCTGCTGCGGACCGCCCTCATCATGAATCTGAGCCATGACGAGTACGGCATCCAGCACTCCCTCCTCGGCAGCCTGTTTCACGCGCTTCAAGCCCTCTTCGGCCTTGTCGCGGTATTCTGGGAATTGGAGGTAGGTCATGCCCAGTTCAAAGTCGGCCAGATGATTTCCGGCAGCGGCACTCTTCTCAAACCATTTCAGGCCCTCTTCGGCATTTTTCTCTACGCCGACACCCTGCATCAGGCATTTTGCCACATTGGCCATTGCCACTTCTTCACCCTTGTCGGCAGCAGTGCGGAAAGCCTCATAGCCCGCCTTTTCGTCCTTCGGCGTGCCGATACCCTCGATGTAGCAGTTGCCCACGTTATTGTATGCTGCCAGGCATCCCGCTCCAGCAGCATCGCTATACAGTTTGAAAGCCCGAGGCTCGTCCTTGCCCACACCGCGCCCAGTCTCATAGCAGCGGGCAAGATTGCGTTTTGCCTCAAGGCTGCCCATTTTCTCTGCCTGTCGGAAGCAGCGTATGGCAGTGGCGTTGTCGTCGCTCTCTATGGCGTTAAGGGCCTTGCGGATGAGTCCGTCGGCATCCAGTTCGCCCTCATCCTGCGTTTCCACTCCGGCAGCGAGGGCAATGCGTGTCAGTTCGTCCATCTCCTCGTTGGCCTTTGCCTCAGCAGCGGCAGCGGCAGCCTGAGTGATGGCATCGGCCTTGCTGATGGTGTCGATGACGGCAGGGCGCGAAGGAGAGGTGCTTGTGTTTGTCTTTTTCTTTTTTAAGAAATCAAAGATTCCCATGGTAAGTTGTATTGTGTTGTTATATTCAATGATTGTTGCATTCAATGGTTGAATGAGAAATAAGTAGTCGGAGATGTTGTTGAACGCGAATTGCCGTGAATTGAACGTGAATTATCGTAAAAATAATTTTCTTTAATTTACGTATAATTTGCGGAAATTTACGTTCAATCTAAAGACATGGAGGAAACAAATGCCCCGAAAAATTTGGACAAGAAATATTTGCTTGAAATTTGCTTTAGATTTGCTTCCTCATCTTCTGCCGGGATGTTTTTTTAAGGGAAGCAAATAATCCGAGAAATTTGGACGAGAAATGAGGAATTGACCGTCCGGCTTATTTCAAATCCTGACTTCTCAATCCTGACTTCTCAATCCTGAAGCAAAGCCTCCACCAGGCGGTCGAAACTTGGCATGTCCTGGCTGTTCATGCGGCTGTGGATGGTGACGACGGGCTCGACGAGTGTGATATCATTCATCTTTGCTATAATTTTCTTCATCGCCTTTGCCGCCGATGGTGCCCATGTGCCGTTTTCCAGGAGGGCGATGCGACGATGCTGATAGCCTTTCAGCAAGAGTTTGTGGAGGAAACAGTGCATCGGGGGAAACACGTCGGAATCGTACGAACTGGCACAGCACAGCAGGGTGCCGTATCGGAAGGCATCTTCAATGGCTTCTGCCATATCCTCGCGGCAGAGGTCGGCAACAGCCACTTTCGGGCATCCCGCCTGGAGGAGCTTCTCGCGCAGCAGTTCTGCCGCTGCCGCTGTGCCGCCATGAATACTGGCATGGGCGATGAAAATGCCGGGAGTCTCCACTTCATAGTGCGACCATATACGGTAGAGACGCAACGCCTCTGCCATGGCATCGCCCTGAAGCACGGGACCGTGGAGCGGACAAATTGCAGCGGGAACTTCAGGAAGGGCATCCACCTTATCCAGCACTTTGGCCACATGGTTGCCGTATTTGCCACAGATATTGAAATAGTACCGGCGTGCCTCGCAAGCCCAATCGTCGGCATCGGCATCATAGACACCGAATTTGCCAAATCCATCGGCACTGAAGAGCAGGCGGGCCTCCGGGCAGTAGGTCATGATGACCTCCGGCCAGTGTACGAAGGTGGCCTGAAGGAAGCGCAAGGTGTGGTGGCCGAGGGAAAGTTCGTCGTTCTCTTTCACCACCTTGATGCGCGAAGTGTCGAAATGCTCGAAGAATTGCGGCAGGAACTTCGCTGCCATGGCCGAGCATACCACTTGCAGCGAAGGGTATTGCTGCATGATGGTGGCCACGGCACCGGAATGGTCGGGCTCCATGTGGTGGAGAACGAGATAGTCCGGCGTGCGCCCATCGAGTGCTGTAGTCAGTTTTTCAAGCCATTCCTTCTCGCAGCGAGGGTCGGAGGTGTCGAGAATGGCAGTCTTTTCGTCGAGAATCAGATAGGAATTATAGCACATTCCTGCAGGAGTCTCATACTGGCTTTCGAAAAGGTCGAGAGTAGGGTCGTCGCATCCTATATAGCGTACGGCGGGAGTGATGTATTCTATCATTGTCGGATTCTATGAAGGGGGTGATGACAAAGTCAACACCCCGGGAAAGGTTTTCGTGGGACTTATAGCAGCCTTATTTCATGATGGCCTCAAGATTGAGGCTGTTGTGCAGGTTCTTGCCATCGGGGGTGTAGATGAACTTGAGGCGTTCGGCGTAAGCCCGCTCAATGGCAGGACGTACCATCTTCATGGTAGAGTTGATCATGCGGTTCTTCTCGCTGAATGGCTCTGGCAATACCGCGATGACGGCAGGAAGCCAACGCTCAGGGAACATGCCGGCATGCTCCCCGCCACGGCGGAAGGTGGCCAACTGCTGCATGATGGTCTCCAAGGCAGCACGTGCCCCGCTCTCGGACGTGAGGTCGTGGCCATTGCGCTTCAGCCATTCCTTCCCCGGGACAACCAGGGCCGAAGTGGTGGGCGACTGGTTGTTGTAGAGCATCACCTGCTCGATGGCGGGACAGAACTGTACGATGGCTTCCTCGATACCTTCAGGACTGTATTTCTCTCCGTCGGAGGAAATCAGCAGACTCTTGAAACGCCCTTTCACGTAGAGCAGGTGTTCATGCGTCATATAGCCCAGGTCGCCGGTATAGAGCCATCCGTCGCGTACGGTATCGGCAGTTGCCTCAGGATTCTTCCAGTAGCCTGCCATGACATTCTCGCCTCTTACCACTATCTCCCCCTCCTGGCCGAGAGGAAGCTCCTTGCCGTCGGCATCACAGATGCGCACCTCGACGCCTTTCAGCACACGGCCCGACGAGCCGAAACGGTAATAGTCGGGGGTGTTGGTGGAGATGACAGGGGTAGCCTCTGAAAGGCCATAGCCCTGGAACATGGGAAGTCCGATGCCGATGAAGAAATGCTGGAGGTCCTTGTCGAGCAGTGCGCCGCCTCCGACGAAGAAGCGCAACTCTCCGCCGAAACTGGCTTTCACCTTGTTGAAAAGGATGCGGTCAAAGAAAGCGACGAGGGGACGGAGGGCCGTTCGCGTCAGCTTGCTGTCGAGACTGCTTTCGCCATAGTACGTCTGGCGGAGTTTCAATCCCGTGTTAAACAGCTGCTCCACGACACCGCCCTGACGCCGGATATTGGTCTCGATGCTCTTCTTGAAACTCTTGGCAAGAGCGGGAACGGAGAGAATGAAGTGCGGACGCACCTCGCGGATGTTGGACGGAATGTTCTTCAGCGTCTCCGATGGTGTGCGGCCATTTTGCACCGTGGCAACGGCAGCACCCTGCATCATCATCAGATAGAAGCCGCAGACGTGGGCAAAGCAGTGGTCAAGGGGCAGGATGATGAGTGTGCGCCACGTGTCGTCAATAGGGATGCGCGAAAGGGCCTGCTCCACATTGGCAGTGTAGTTGCGGTGGGTGAGGCAGACGCCCTTAGGGTCGGCAGTGGTGCCGGAGGTATAGGTGATGGTGGCGAGGTCATCGTTCCGGATGCTCTGTCCTACAGCCATAAAGGCCTCCTTGCCAATCTCCTTGAGATAGGCTTCGCCAGCCTGCATCACATCGCCCACAAAGCGCTCGCCCTCTTCATAATGGTCCTGCTCGTCGAGGACGATGACCTGGCGCACTTCCGGAAGTTGCTCCCGGATGGCGCGTACCTTGCGCAATTGCGTGCCGCTGACAATGATATGGCGCACATCGCCGTGGAGCATACGGAAGAGCAAGTCATTCTGCTCCTCCAGCTTGATGCTGAGGGGAACCGTCACACCACCGGCATAGAAGAGTGCCAGTTCGCTGATGATCCAAAGGTTGCGCCCCTCGGAGAGCAAGGCAATGTTGTCGCCCTTGCGCACTCCGGCCTGCTGCAGCCCGGCTCCCAAAGCATAGACTTTCTCAGCAGTGGCGGCGTAGCTGAGCGGCTTCCACTCGCTGCCCTCCTTCTCCAAAAGGAAAGTGTTGGCAGAGAATGTGCTTACGCTGTGCTCAAAGGCATCAATAAGAGTATGTTTCATATTTGGGTAGAATGTTGTTGCATACGTCGACACGCTCCCGACAACTTGCGGCAGCTGTCCTGTGGCAGAATATGGTTGTCTGTTCGCAAAGATGGTCTTGCACCTCAGCGAAAATGGACTTTGGCATGAGGGCTGCAAAACTTTGCAAAGTTACGAAAATGTGGGTAATCGGCCTTGCCATACGCTCATAATATGAGTGTTGCTCCCATAAATACCCCATTTTTTGACTTCATTTCTTCTCTTTTGGCAGACGCATGATGCAATGGGAAAATGGATGCTTTTGCGGCGTTTGTCCTAGAAGCAAACATCGGAGATGGCGTTTTTTTTCCAAAAAAGGTTGCTGCGATTGGATATTATTTGTACTTTTGCCGGGAGTTTTAGGGGGTAGAAGCCCGAAACACGACAAATATAGAAATAAGACATGGCATTGATACTTCCCGCTGGTTTTCCTGCTGTTGAGCATCTGAAGGCCGAGCACATCAGCATTGACGGGCCTTTTCCCGGCCCCTTTTCCGACCCCTTTTTCGACATTATGGGGGAACAGAAACGCCCCGTGCGGATTGCCGTATTGAACCTCATGCCCATGAAGGTGACTACGGAGACTGACTTTGTGCGCGTGTTTGCAGATTTTCCGTATCTCGTGCGGCTGGACTGGATGAAGGTGGAGAGTCATGTGTCGAAGCATGCTCCTGCCGGACACATGGAGCGTTTTTACCGCAATTTCAGCGAGATGCAGGGAGAGCATTATGATGGATTCATCGTGACTGGAGCCCCGCTGGAGCAGATGGAATTTGAAGAAGTGACGTACTGGGAGGAACTTCAGCGCATCTTCGACTGGGCCCACCGCAGCGTGGCCTCCACGCTCTATATATGCTGGGCGGCACAGGCAGCACTCTACCATTTCCATGGTGTCAGGAAATATGCTGTGCCCGAGAAGATATTCGGCATATTCCCTCATCGCCAGTTGCATCCCGAGTGTCCCGTTTTTAGCGGAATGGACGAGGTGTTTCTGGTGCCTCACAGCCGTCATACGACGTTGCGGCGGGAGGATATACTTGCCGTGCCGGAACTGACGCTGCTCTCCGAAGGCGATGTGCCAGGAGTGCATCTGGTGATGGCGGGCGACGGCCGTGAATTCTTTGTCACGGGGCATTCGGAATATGCTGCCGACACGCTGGACAATGAGTATCGTCGCGACGTGTCAAAAGGTCTGCCCATTGCCTTGCCGCAAAACTATTACCGCAACGACAGGCCTGCTGACGGGCCTTTGCTCTCATGGCGCACCCATGGCCAGCGGCTCTACCGCAACTGGCTGGAGCGTTATGTCATAGCACGGAATTTTCAGGAGCATGCTTGATGCCAGAATCGTCCGGTAGTTTTTTCGCAAGCTATAGGGCTGTTCTGTCAATTAGCTTGGCTTCGCGGGGGAAGAAGGCATTGTCAACATCCCTTTGGCAAGATGTGCCAAAAGGACATCATAAAATTGGTGGCATTGGTTCTCATTCCGAGCTGTTTGGCAATGGCAGTAAAAAGATTTGGGTTTCGGGAGAAGGTGATACTACTGTTTTTTCAGAGAAGATATACTTTATGGGCAAAGTAAGTATATCTTCTTCGTGCAAGTAAGTATATCTTCTTTAAAAAAGGAGTTTTCCGCGAGCGAACCATCTGCCGGGCCAATGATGAAAATAATTCAACTTTCGCAAGTTGAGAAAAATAAAATGGATAAACAGGCTGAATATATAAAGCATCCCTTTCCAGTACTGTCAGTGCCATGGAAAGGGATGCTTTTATGGGGGGCTTAGCCTTGGGCCTTGACGAGGCGTACGGCAAAGGCTCCGAGGAAGAGCATGATGCCTGCAAGAACCAGCATCATAGGCTCATTGGGGGTACCGTTGGAGGCAGAGGGAAGGATGGCGAGAATGGCGGAACCGAGAACTGCGGCTACAATCTGCGGCAGGCAGATGGTGCAGTTGAAGAGGCCGAGATAGGTGCCCATGTGCCCCTTGCCTGTCAGGGCGTTGGTGAGCAGGGTGAAAGGATAGGCCAGAGTGGCAGCCCATGCACAGCCTATCAGGATGAACGAGAGGAAGAGCACGTAGGGGTCGTGAATGAAATATAGGGAGACGAATCCTATGCCGCCCAAGACAAGACTGAGGGAGTAGCCCATCTTGGTATCCTTGATGCGTGGGATCATCATGGCCCATACCACGCTGCCCAGTGCCTGTACGGCATAGAGGATGCCCACCCAGTTGCCGGCCTCCTGATATTGCAGGGATTTCGTGATGAGTTTTCCCCCTTCTACGGGAGTGTCGAAAGCATTGGCGGCCACGGTGCCATTTGTATATGTCCACATGAAGAGGAAGGCGGCCCAGCAGAAGAACTGTACGACTCCGATGGTCCAGAATGCGGAAGGCGCGTTGCAGAGCAACTTGAAAATTCCTGGGGAAGGTTCGTCATCTTGCGCTCCTGTCGCAGGCTCCTCATTGTATGCCTTGTAGGTGGCCGGCTCCCACTCGCGCACCTTGATGGTGGTATAGATTACGCAGAGGATGAGGATGAGGGCTCCGATGTAGAAGGAATAGATGACGGAATTGGGTACTACGCCATCGGGGGCGGTGTTCTTGATGCCGATGCAGGTGAAGAGATACGGGAAGATGAATCCCACAATACTTCCGGCATTGCAGAGAAACGATTGCAGGGAATATGCCAGTTTCTTCTGCCGCTCGTTGACCATATCGCCCACGAGCATTTTGAAAGGCTGCATCGCCATGTTGATGGAGGTGTCGAGCAGCATGAGCATGAGGAGTCCGAAGAGCATGGAAGCCGACATCACTCCCCAAAGTTTTGTCGTGTTGTCGAGTTGCAGACTTCCTGCATTGGGCAGCAGGCACATCACCGCAACAGCCACTGCGGCTCCCAGAAAGAGATAGGGTATGCGGCGTCCCCAGCGCGTCCAGGTGCGGTCGCTGTAGATGCCGACAAGCGGCTGTACAATCATTCCCATCAAGGGAGGGAGAATCCAGAAGAATGAGAGGGAGTGGGGATCTGCACCGAGGGTGGAGAAGATGCGGGAGATGTTGGCACTCTGAAGGGCGTAGGCGATTTGTACGCCGAAGAATCCGAAACTGAGGTTCCACAGACCCCAGAAATTCATGTCTGGCTTTTGTTTCATAAATCAGATGAAGCTGCCGTGCAGTTTCTTGTCGTTAAAAGTGGTGGTGTTTTAAGGGGTGTTGGAGAGAGTGGGGTGGGAGGGGGAATATGAGGAATGAGGAGTTAGGAATGAGGAATTGAAATCCACCGGATGGTCAATTCCTAATTCCTAATTCAACAATTGAACACTATTCCTCGTTCTTGAATTGAATAATTACGGATTTGTCTGTTCTTTCAGTCGCGTCCGGCATTGCTGATGAGTGTGCGTACCTTCTCGTTGAAGGCATCCTGACGGAGCAGGCTTTCGAGCGAGATGTGCATGCGATAGCGCCAGTAGTGGCGGGGATTGGCAGGAACGTTGATGCGCTCGTTTTCGGCATAGGGAAGGCGGAGCTTTTCGTCCATTGCCAACCAGTCCTGCAGGGCAAGGATGGCCAAGAGGGACGGACTGTTGAGATGGCGGCGTACGACATCCTCGCACACCCATCCCGGAGCGTCGTCGGGGACATTGCCGCCGCGGCACATCACGTTGTGGTAATAGCGTGCCGTGAGCTGGCTGTCTTCCTTCCACCATCCTCGGAAGGTGGACATATCGTGGGTGCCGATGGTGCAGACACTGCGGACGGGGTATGACCCGACATTGGCAAACTCGCAATGGGGATCCTTGGGCATCCGTTCTATTTCCAAAGAGAGAATCTGGAGTTCGTTCATCACCCAAGGCACGCAGTCGGGAACCATACCGAGGTCTTCACCGCAGGCAAGCATGGGGGCGGCATCGAGAAGCTGAGGGAGTTTTTCCATGGCTTTCTCGTACCAGAAGCGGTTGTGGCGTTCGTAGTAATAATGGTTGTAGATTTGCATGAAGGCATTCCGCTCCTCATTGTTCAGACGCTCGAAGATGAGGCTCTGGTAGGCGGTGATGCGCGGATGATATTTGTCGGACTCTTTGCTGTCGGCCATGAAGAGTACATTGTCAATCAGCGTGTACATACCGTGCAGGATCCGCTCGGCATTGTTCTTGCGGCCCCCTTCGCGGTTGAACCAGCAGAGGACGTCGCGCTGCGTGCGGTATTCCGGACGCAGGCTCCACACATCATAGTGGCTGTGCTGGAGGAAGGTGTTTCGCACGAATTCCGCTTCGCCCGCGAACACGCGGGCGAGAATCTCATCGTTAATGAACGGCATGGTCATGAAATAGCGGTCGAAATGAAGCCCGAAGCCTTCAATCTCCTCCTTCGTCATGGGAAGGGCAGGGGAGAACTGCCCGAGAATGCCCTGCACGCTGTGGATGGGAATCTCCCAGATGCGGAAGAATCCGAGGATGTGGTCGATGCGATAGCAGGTGAAGTACTCTGCCATCTTGGCGAAGCGCCGCTTCCACCATAGATAGCCGTCCTGCCGCATGACCTCCCAGTTGTAGGTAGGAAATCCCCAGTTCTGTCCTGTGGTGGAGAAGGCATCTGGCGGTGCTCCCGCTTGTCCGTTCATATTGAAATAGTACGGCTCTGTCCATGCTTCCACACTGGTGCGGCTGATGCCGATGGGGATGTCGCCTTTGAAGATGACGCCTTTGGAGCGTGCATACTGGCTGGCTTCAAGGAGCTGCTGATGCAGGAGGAACTGCACGTAGCAGTAGTATGCCGTAGACTGGTGGCCCTCACCGCCCGGAGCGCAGAACCGCTGGATGTCGGCAGCGTTGTAGGTGGAGTGTTGTGGCCAGGTGGTGAAGTCGGCAGTGTTGTATTTGTCGCGCAGAACGCTGAAGGCGGCATAAGGCAGGAGCCACGTTTCGTTCTTGGCATAGAAATCCTTGTAGGCCTTGGTCTGCATCGTTGCCTTTCCCTTTTCGCGGAAGACGAGGAGCAGATAGTCGCGTTTGGCCTTGTTCACGCTTTCGTAGTCGATTTCCGTCATGGCATTGAGCTGGCGGAAGGTCTTTTGGTATTTCTGCTCCTTGGCACGGTCGGCAAGGGGACCTACGGCACGAAGGTCGACAAACATGGGGTGGAAGGCATAGATGGAAATGGAATTGTAGGGATAGGAGTCCTGCCAGGTTCCCGTCATCGTAGTGTCGTTGATGGGAAGGATTTGGAGAGCACGCTGTCCTGTCCTGACAGCCCAGTCGATCATGACCTTGAGGTCACCGAAGTCGCCCACACCCTGACTGCCGTCGGTGCGCAGGGAGAATACGGGAATGGCAGTTCCTGCCACCTTATGCCCGGTGGAAGGGAGGTAGAGTTCCAGTTCCGGCATGAAATAGTGTACACCCTTATCCAGCCGAGGCACATAGAGCCGACGGTTTTCGCCGCTTTCCCATTCTGTGATGACAGCTTTCTTGGGGTCGACAGCCACAAACTTGTATTCGCTGTTGCCTTCCAGCTGGTAGAGGTCGATGCTGAGTTCCCACTGATTGGGCAGCACTTCGTCGAAGAGCAGGGGACGCTCCCATTTTCCCAGCACCTCACTCTCGCCGACAATGCCTAAGCGCAGTCCCTTGTGGTGCAGACAAGGAGCGATGACGCGCAGCGTGAGGCTGCTGAGCGGATGCTTGCCGGATTTTTTTGCGGGGAATTCGCTCAGTTCGAAATTGCCGCTGAAGGCAGCGGAGAAAAGATAGTTGGCGATTGGGAGGTCGCGCCAGACATCATTGGCCAAAGCAAGGCATTCGTCGCCCGCCTTGGTCTTGGCTCCCGGCACACCTTGCTGGCATACGCTCTCAGGAAGTCGCAGTACGTGCGGACAGTTGCCGCGCTCGCGGCGTGTGCATTCTTCGTCCGTAAACACGCAGTAGCGATATTTGAGGGTGTTGCCCTTGGGAAGAAGGGTGATGCTATGGCTTCCCTCCCACAGTTCGCCGTCGGCAGTGGAGAGGATGACGGTTTCCTGGCTATCGAGAAATTCTACCCCGATAGTCTCGCCCCATCGGGTGTGGTAGTTAATACGGAATGTGATGACCATTTTGTGCGTTGTCTTTACTTGAGTTGTTGCAAAGTTTGCTGTACGCTGTTGCCTCTTGTTTCAGAGGAGGCACTGCGGAAATCTTATATAGATAAACGTGCCAAATTTACGATTTATTTTGATTTGTGCGGCTATTTTTCTTTGAATTTTGCAGGATATGGCCATAAAGTGGATGGATTTTGGCTTTCTGCAAATGTGTTTCGCTTAATTTCTGGCCTGCGATGTTGGGAAATCAGTGTAGTCGGGTCGTGTTTGCGCTGAGTGAAAGTTGCGGAAAATCAGTCTCCTTTCACTTTGGATGCTATTTTGTGTCCTCTTGTGGTGGTGGCTGGCAACTGCGGTGCTGAATGATTGGGATTTGTGCTTCGTAGGATGTTTTGAAATTATTGGGGGGAACATTACGTAGCGGATATGGCGGATGTTGGGCGGTTGTCTCTTGTTATACTTGTATGCCGCCATGCTGCGCGTCGGGATGATGTGGCTACTGGCAGGTCTTGCTGATTTTAGGATAAAGAAAAAAAGCAGGAACCATCCGTTGGATGATTCCTGCTTGCATAACTTTTAGGAGAGCGGAAAACGAGACTCGAACTCGCGACCCCAACCTTGGCAAGGTTGTGCT
>CAMGOT010000039.1 GCA_946060685.1 uncultured Bacteroidales bacterium | reverse complement strand
CATACCCTCGTCAACCAATATCAATTCCTCGGAATTAAACGACAATCCCTATTTAGCAAACACAAAGGTAACTACAAGGGCTGAATACCATGCAAGGTACTCAGTCCTAATTTCGCTTACTCATAAAAGTTTTACCGGTCAGCAATATATAGGATATATGAACGTGACTTAGATAAATGCTGAATAAGACAGGATTGTTTATATGAAGCAGAGCCATTTGTTCTGCCTCGCCGATGTATATATACTTCATCGCCGATAAGGTTATTAACCTTACAGCCTTAAGGTTAATAACCTTGTCGGAGTTCATGTTAGTCTACATTGGCTGGCGTAGTAATACATCCGGTATTCCTCTAACGGTTCTTTCCTCTTTCAGAATTCATCGAACTCACGTTAAAGATTAGTAATTATTGCTGTCCGGTAAAATGACAACCTTTGCTCATGTTGTCATTGTTTTTTAGCAAACACAAAGGTAACAACAAGGGCTGAATACCATGCGAGGTACTCAGCCCTAATTTCGCTTACTCATAAAAGTTTTACCGGACAGCAATACTACGAAATCATCAACAACGAGGTGCTCATCCTTCCGGAAAGTGAAATAGAGCACCTGTCGCATTTCCTCCTGGTCCTGAAGAATGCCATCTGCACCGAACGGAGCGGGGCGGTCCACGATGACCTGATGCGCCATCTCGTGTCGGCCTTTATCATCAATATCCTGCTGATCCCCATCTGCTGCATTTCCCCTCCCAATCCGCCTTCGGAAAATTCTTCAAATGCCAGGTGGGCATATCCCCCACAGAATATATCGATAGCCCGTAGGACCATTCACCCGGGGCTGCCAGGGCAGAGAGGGGGAAGTGCTGGGGGGCGACTATCGCGAGAAACGCTTGAGCACAAATTCCGGGCACACACGGAAATAGACACCGAAGGAGAACGCGTGGCGGAAACGTGCAGCGTCGGTCTTGCCGGTCATCTCCTCGGCCGTTGGGGGATGATGAAGTTTGCCGCAGGCACTAAGATAACCGTTGGCCTTTGCCCCAAGCACGTAGGCACCATGCAGAAACGAACGTGAATAGTCGACACTCCAATAGCCCGCTGTCATATTCTCGAACCTTGCTCCAGGATATTTCACGCTAAGTGTGCCGAAGAACGGACTGCCGTAAAGGGAGCAGAAGTCGGCAGCATGAAAGGCACCAATTCCTAATGTGAGGTCGTGGCGTAGTGTCAGCGAGGCATTTCCCCAAATGGCCGATCCGAAATCAAAAGGCCAGAGGCTGCCGCTCTGCTGGAGGGCAAAGAGGGCGCAGGCCTCGGCATGGGCGGCTGTGATGACTCGATGACGTGCAAAGGCGGCATCCCATGAGAGTCCGGCTGCGGCGTTGGCGATGGTCTGCACGCCGAGGTCGGTGGCATCCTGCTCGCCGCCACGATGCTGGATCAGCAGTTGTACGGGAACCGACAGGCGATGCTGGACCCTGGAAGAAGCAATGGGGCGCAGGGAGGTGTCGAAAAGGCTGATGCGCTGCGTCCAGCCTACGGTAAAAGCCTCCTGATGAGTGGACTCCTCGAAGATATAACTTTGCCAGTTCACCCACACATCGCTGTGCCATCGCTTACGGTCGACGATGACTTGCGCTCCGGCTTCAGGATCGTCCGTCAGGAGGAGTTCCGGATTGTAGAGAGGAAGGAGGATGGAATGGGTGGCCCCGCCATAGATGTCGCCCACAGCAATGGTGATTCGGCTTCCTCCCTGGCGATGCAGATGAGCGGCAGCCCGGAAGAAGGGAAGCGCATGTGCCCCATGCTGGTATTGGCTGCCTTTCCATGTGGCAATATCATGGTAGACGTAGGACGGATATTTGTTGGCCCCTTCATAAATTGTGGTGTGGGCACCAAGTTCCAGGCTGATTTGTGGTATTGGAGCATACGCCAGGCGGGGTTGCAGGCGAAAGCCAGGGAGGGAATATCCCTTGACGACGTTGCCGTCGAACTCATTGTCCTTAAAGAATGCCAATGCCCCGACCTTCAAGGTGAGGGCACGCACATGGGTGCTGTCCGTCTCATACGCTTCAGCACCTAAGCGGGAGTTGAAATCATCGGCCTGGACGCAGGAGGGCAGGCAGAGAAGCAGGAGGTAAAGGGGGCGCAGGATATTCATGATGAGATGTGATGGCTGCGGAGGCAGTTCTGGGGGGAGTGAAAGCCGGAAAGAGGTCAGCGGTGCATGTTGTTCCATAGGCGGTCATAGGAAGTCTGGAGGATAGCCTCGCCCTTCCTCAGGCGTTTCATTCCGTGGGAGGTTGAAAGGGCGTTCGGGCCATAGCAGGCCGCCGCATGGATGTCCTGCTGGAAGATAAGGCGCGAGGCGCTGGTGTCGTAGATGGTGGCCCCGGAAGAGTCGCGGAAGAGGAATCCTGAAGGGAAGGCGCAATAGACGAAGGGATGCCGATAGGCTGAGGACAGCACATTGCGGCTCCACGGGTATTCCGAATGCGGAAGTCCGAGTTGGCTGAGAAGGGTGGCGGCAAGGTCGCTCTGATTCATCAGCACCTGCATGCGCCGGGGCTCACGTATGGCTCCTCCCAGCCAAAGCATGGGAGCATGGAAATAGGCCTCGTCCTCATACGACTGATGGTGATGATGCCCATGGTCGGGGATAACGATGACGAGGAGATTTTCCCATGCGGGGGAGAGCCTCAGGCTGTCGATGAGGTCGCCAATCGCCGCATCGGTATAGGCGAAAGCATTCTCCACGGGGTCGGGGAAGCGATGGTAGGGCACTTCCCAAGGCTCATGGCTGGAGATGGTCTGCCACACCATGAAGCGAGGTTGCGAATGGGGATGCGCCATCAGCTTTGCCACTTCAGCCGCAGCTGTGCGGTCGTGTACTCCCCAAGGACTGTCGAGAGGAACATCCGGGAAGGCTTTATCGTCGTACAGTCGCTGAAATCCTATGTCGGAAAGAAAATCGCCCACGCCCATATTGGTCATCGGACCATGGCAGAAGTATGCCGTGGCATATCCTTCGGAGGCAAGGCTTCGTGCCAAGGACGGGAGGCTGTCGTGGATTTCCGGATGCGTCATCAATCCTACGTCGGGATAGGAGAGCCATCCGCAGAAGGCACTCACGATGGCCCGGTCGGTACGGAAGGAATTGCTGTAATACTGCTCCCAATATATGCCCTGGGGTATCAGGCTTTCCAGGTGGGTATCGACGGCTGCTCCTCCCAGACGCTCAACGAAGGGGCTGCCGAAACTTTCCATGAAAACGACGAGGATGTCTGGCCTGGAGGTTTTCAGCAGGGAATCCGTTGTGATGCCCTCCGTATCGTAGAGTTCTTGAAAAAGGTGGGCGCATTCGGCATCATCCATACTCACATAGCGCTCATTGTAGGGCCGCAGGTGGAAAGAGGAGAAGAAGCCGTAGACGGGATTCACGGCAGCATGGTTGAGAAACAGCCGCTTGCTCCAATAGGCTGTACCCACCTCGACCGTGGATGCCATAATCGAAAAGGCAAACAGCACGATGGCAGGCAGCTGCCAGTCAATATCCTTCAGGTGGCGCTTCGGGCCCGGACTGCATTTAGGGGTGAGGCGTATGGAGATGGCGGTGAGGGCGAGGGTGCCCAATATGGCCAGACCAATCCGGCTGACGAGATAATAGGCCGAAACGCTGCTCGTGGCACCTTCCGGATAGGCGGCATAAGAGAGGATGACAGCATTGAGGTTAAAATGCCAGTATTCATACATCACCGTATCGGCTGTGATGAGCACGATCAGCACAGTCGACATGAGGAGATAATAGGGCGAGAGCCACATCCGCAGATGGCGTATGCCAAAGACCGAGAGGATGGCAGGCACACAAAGGGATGCGCTTGTCACGACGACATCTTGCCACAATCCGTACCAACAGCACAGGATCACCTGCCAGAACGTATAGTCGCAAAAGGCTATGTTGTAGAGCATGAAGATGATGCGGCCTGCGAAAAAGGTGCCCATCAGCAGGTAGAAAAGGCGGATAAGGAAATGGTTGGGATTCATCAAATGCGCGTATGATGGTGAGAGAACGTTTAAGGCATCTATATAGGAAGGAGAAATCGATTTTTGCCGGTATCAGGAATTGGGCGTCCGGCGTTGTTCCATTATCCAAGCAGAAATATCCTCATGCCCTGATTGAACGGCCTTCCTGCATCATCGGTTTTCCTGGACCAGCGGCTTTCCTGCCCCCGTCGGATAGAGGAGTGGAAGGTCAAATGGTGCCCCAAGAGGGGATTGCGCTCTGCGAGTGGAGGGCTCAGGCTTACTTGCCGTTGTACTTGTTCATGGCACGCTGTATGCCCTCCAAAGCAAAGCAGCGCACAAAATCCGCAGCCATCCCTATCCGCTCGTCCATGGCCTCGCGCTCTTCCGGAGTGAATCCTCCCAGCACGAAGTCTATCTGTCCGCCTCGTGCAAAGTCGTTGCCGATGCCAAAACGGAGGCGGGCATAATTTTGAGTGCCCAGAATCTGGGTGATGTGTCGCAAGCCATTATGACCGCCTTCGCTGCCAGAGGGCTTCATGCGCAGCGTGCCAAAGGGCAGGGCGAGGTCGTCGCTCACGACGAGAAGTTGGCTCACATCAATCTTGCGCTCGTTCATCCAGTAGCGCACGGCATTGCCGGAGAGATTCATATAGGTGGAGGGCTTGAGGAGCAGCAGCTGCTGGTTCTTGACGCGTATGGTGGTGATGAAGCCATATCGGCGGTCGTCCCAGGTGGCTCCGGCATCAGCAGCAAGGCGGTCGACGACCTTGAAGCCCATATTGTGGCGGGTGTCGGCGTATTCCGCGCCGATATTGCCCAGTCCTACAATCAGAAACATAGGTTCAGCGTTTGTGGGTGTGGCACCGTCGGCCAGTCCGAAGAGACGGTGCAGAAGTTGTTTGAACATTCAGGGTGCAAAAAGAAAACAAGTGCTGACGCCATGCCACTCCTTGCGGAGCTGAAGCGTCAGCACTTGCTGTTTTGGAGGGGTATAGGATTTATTTTCCTGCGGCAGCTGCGGCAGCGGCACCACGGGCGGCACGTGTCATCTGAACGCTGACAACGACAACCTCCTTGGGAGTGACGAGCTCAAGACCCTCGAAGGAAAGCTCGCCGCACTTGATGCTCTTGCCGAGTTCGAGATTCGTCACGTCGATGACGAGCTTCTCGGGGATAGCACCATAGGGAGCACGAACATTGAGCTTGCGCACCATGGTGACCAGCTTACCACCGGCACGTACACCGGCAGCAAGACCCTGGGGAGCTACGGGAACAGCCATTACGATGGGCTTCTCCTCGGTCACCTCATAGAAGTCAACGTGCAGCACGTTGTCCTTCACGGGATGGAACTGAATCTCACGCATCACAGCCTTGTGCTCTACGCCATCGATGGTGATGTTGACGAGATAGATGTTGGGGGTGTAGACGCACTTGGCGATTTCCTTGTCGGAAACGAGGAAATGAGTGGCAACGGGATTGCCCTGCTCATCCTTCTGCTCACCATACATGACGCAGGGAATGAGGTTCTGCGCACGATAAGCCTTGGCAGCCTTTTTGCCAAGGTCGCTGCGGAGTTGACCGCTGATAGAAATACTTTTCATACGATTTTTAGATGTGTTACTCTAAATTAAGTGAATAAAAACGGCCGCACTCGCCTTTTCCTCCCTGCGGCATACGCATGGAGGAGGTGGCAAATGTCTGCGGGGTGCGGCTTGGCTTAATTCGCCATCACACGGCAGGCACGACATGCCTGATAGGTCGCAGATTGCAAACTGGCTGCAAATTTACGGCCTATGTATCGAACAGCAAAAAAATCCTTTAAAATTCTACGTCAAAATCTCCGTTGACACCAGTTTTGGCATTTTCGTCTGACGCTCCGGGCTCATTGCGGTACTCATGCGGGGTCAGCGGTTTGCGGTTGCTGATGTACTGTGCAGCATCTGTAAAAGCATCCAGGAACGACACGATATCCTCGCGATAGAGGAAAATCTTGTGCTTTTCAAACAGGGGGGCTGTGGTCTCGGTGCCCTCCTGCGTGCGCTTACTCTCTGTGATGGACAGGTAATATTCCTGCTTGCTGTCCTGCTTAACGTCGATATAATACACGCGACGACCAGCCTTCACAGTACGGCTGTACAGCATTTCTTCTGGCACCCAAGTGCGGTTCGGTTTTCTTTCAGTTTGCATAAAACAAATAAAATGAAGAGCGTTACAAAGCATCTCTGACAGCAGGATTCCACCGCCGTGAATGGCATTTTCCGTAAAGACCAAGATTCCGGCGAATCCCGCGGATGCCACGAACGTGTGCCGCTATGCCAAGGCACAGACCCGCATGCGCACGCCAGCCCTACAGTTCTCACCATCATCAGGACTCACCGAAAATATACCCCTCGAAGGGCTGTTCTCGCTTCCCGATGTCATTCCCGATGTCGATCGATGCAAAAACTATCATGACGAAATTGGTTGCAAAGTAACGATGTTTTTGACAAGATTGCAAGTTTTAATGCCGAAAATTGCAACTTTAACCTCTATTTTTCTTTGTAGTAGAACCTCGAATTAAAAAAAACAGCTTTGTTTTTGCCTTTATCGCGATATTTTTGTAATTTTGCCCACGAATATGTTTTTTGCAAAAACGCATTTCCCAATGGGGAATCCACATTCGACGCATCATGATAAATAGAGCTTTAATTCGCCTTAAAGTAGTGCAGTTGATTTATGCCTACTACCATAATGAAGGCAAGACCACAGAGGTGGCACTCAAGGAATTGGACTACAGCCTGAACAAGTCCTACGACCTCTACCTGACTCTCCTCGCGTTTCTTCTTGAAATACGCGAAATCGCACAGCGAAAGTCAGAGTTGCGGGCGCGAAACTCGACAAGGGCGGGCGTCGCAGGATGCGATGCGCTATTGGCAGCCAACCGCTTCCTCTGCCAGCTTGCAGACAACCGTACGTTGCAGGAATGGCAGAAAAACCAGAAGTTCACCTGGGTCACGGAGGAAGCCTTCGTCAAGAGGATCTACACGAAGTGGATGGACGACGAGGTTTTTGCCGCTTATGCCGACAGGACTTCACACGACTATGAGGATGACCGTGAGCTGGTGAGAAAGCTCTACAAGAACCACATCGTGGGTAATGACGACTTTGATCCCGTGCTGGAGGACCTTTCCCTCTACTGGAACGACGACAAGGAAATTATCGACAGTTTTGTGCTGAAGACCATCAAGCGTTTCGACCCTGCAAACGGCGCGGAGCAGGAGCTCCTGCCGGCCTACAATGCCCAGGAGGACCACGATTTCGCCCGGACGCTTTTCGTCACCACGATCGAGAAGTGTGCGGAACTAAGGGATTTGATGGCGAAATACAGCAAGAACTGGGATCTCTCGCGCATGGCCTTCATGGATGTCATCATCATCCAGATTGCCCTGGCAGAAATTATGGCCTTCCCATCCATCCCCCTCAATGTAAGTTTCAACGAATACATCGATATTGCCAAGGTGTACTCCACGCCCAACTCCTATAAATATGTGAACGGGATGCTCAACAACATCACCAAAAATCTTCAGGAGACGGGGGCAATACATAAATGACCCTTGCCGCCCTGCCGGACAGCCATTCTGCATGCCTGCCGGCCTCGCATCCTCCTGCTCTCCCATTTCCATAGATACCCTATTTTCACAGACTCGCGACTGACCTTGCCGCACAAATTATTATAACCTACAATATGATTACATTTCTCGAAGCTGCTGCCGGAAGCCAGCAGAGCATGATGCCCACCATCATCATGATGGTAGTGCTCTTTGCCATCATTTATTTCTTTATGATCCGCCCCCAGCAGAAAAAACAGAAGGAAGTACAGAATTTCCGCAATTCGCTCACCGTGGGGCAGGATGTCATCACCATTGGTGGCATCCACGGCACCATCAAGAGCCTCACCGACACCACCGTCGTCCTGAAAGTCGCCACGGGAGTAGAAGTCACTTTCGAGAAGAGTGCCATCGTGCCTGCCGGCACTCCCGCCGGCGGGCAGGCTTGAGGCGGCGACTCATCCAGAACCAACCACAACACATGAATCGTATCAGACGCATTCTTTCCCGCACGAGCGGCTACCTGTCCCGAATATGGAACAGGCAGTTGCTCGTGTTTCTCTTTTTCCTCGTGCTCTCCTCAATATTCTGGATCTTCACCGTGGGGAAGGAAGTGAAGGAGCAGGAATTCGACATCGAAGTTTCCCTCACGGGAGTGCCCGAGAATGTGGTCATCACCACCGAGCCGCCCCACAAACTGACCATCAAACTCCGGGACGAGGTGTTTTCGCTGCTCAACTATAAATATCGCAAGCGGAAGGATTTCAAGGTGGACATCAACTGGAGTAGTGTCGCCACGCCGTCGGGCCACGTGAGGCTGCTGACCTCCAATCTCACGCGGCAACTGGTGGCCTCTCTGCAAAATTCCACGGAAGTGGTGAGTTGCAAGCCCGACACCGTGGAGTTCTACTACAACTACGGGCAGTCGAAGCAGGTGAATATCATATTCCAGGGAAGCATAAGCGCGGATTCTGCCTATAGCATCATCGCTTCCGAGCTCACGCCGCGCCGCGTGCTGGTCTATGCCTCGAAGAGTATCATCGACACCATCACGGGAGCCTACATCGTGCCCGTGAATCTCGACAACCTGACCGACACCACCTATGTGGACGTGGATTTCCAGAAGGTGCGCGGCGCGAAGTTCGTGCCCTCGAAGGCCCGGCTCGCCATCTATGCCGACCGTATGGTGGAAAAGACCGTACGGGTGCCGGTACGCGGAGTGAACTTCCCCGCAGGAAAAACCCTGCGCACATTCCCCCCGAAGGTCGATGTGGTGTTCCAGGTAGGAACGAGCCTCTACAAGAAGGTCAACGAGGAATCGTTCACCATCGTCATGAACTATGAGGACCTCCTGGAGGATACCGACAACAGTTTCGCCCTGCATCTCAAATCCATTCCCTTCGGTGTGCAGCATGCCCGCATCGTGCCTGCCGAGGTGGAATATATTATAGAGGAGACCGGAGAATGAGAATCGCCATCACCGGAGGCATAGGCTCCGGCAAGAGTTTCGTGTGCAGGATGCTGGCAGAACGTGGCATCGACATCTATTCGTGCGACACGGAGGCCCAGCGCATCATCGCCACCCATCCCGGCGTGCAGTCGGAACTGTCGGCCCTTGTCGGGGATGACGTGTATCTGCCGGAAGGCACCCCCATGCCCTTCGGCGCGGGGCGTCGCATCAACAAGTCCCTGCTCAGCGCCTTCATGCACCGTGGACCGCATTTTGCCGCCAAGGTGAATGCCATAGTACATCCGCGGGTGGCGGAGGATTTCCTGGAGAGCGGCAGGAGATGGATGGAGTGTGCCATTCTCTTCGAGAGCGGTTTCGACCGCTATGTCGACTGTATCGTCAATATCACCTGTCCCCTCGAAGAGCGTATAGCGCGCATCATGGCCCGCGACCATTGCGACCGCTCCACGGCACTCCGATGGATTGGCATGCAGATTTCCGAGGAGGAGCGGTGTGCGCGCTCCCACCACATCATCCACAACGATGGCTCCCAGCCCCTGCTGCCGCAGATTGAGCGGCTGCTCCTCTGCGTGAAGACTTCCAACGACGCAGCCAGGGGATAGCCGCCGCAACGATGGCCTGCCAGCCTGCATCCTGCATTCCCACAAGATTCCCCTACACACCAAGCCCATCATTATGCACGATTTTTCCTATATCGACGAGAAGTTTGCTGATATCCAGCTGTTGCGCTATCGGGTGGAAGGCTTCGAGTCCCTCAGCCTTCGGCAGAAGATACTCATCTATCATCTCGTCCAGGCAGCCCTGAGCGGCCGCGACATCCTCTACGCTCAGAATGGCGCCCTCAACCTGCGGTTGCGCAGCATGCTTGAAGCGGTCTATGCAGCCTTGCCCTCCGAGGATGGCGGGCAAGCCGCCGGCGCGGAGGAGGAAGCGAGGGAGTTTCGCGTCTATATGAAGCGATTCTGGTTTTCCCACGGCCCTCACCATCATTATGCCTGTGCCAAGTTCCGTCCGGGCTTTTCGGAAGCCTGGTTGCGAAGCCGGTTGCAAGGCATAGGCATGAAGGCGGATGCCGAACTGCTCCGTTATATCTTCCATCCCGACGTTGCCCCGATGCGTTGCAACCAGCGCGAAGGCGACGACCTCCTGCTCACCTCCTCAAGCAACTATTATGCCGATGGCATCACCCAGCGTGAAGCCGAAGCATTCTATGCCCGTCTGCGCGGGCAGCTGTCGGCCCATCACGACCGCCTTCCGCAGTTGGGGCTCAACTCGCGCCTTGAGCGTGGTGCCGACGGCAGTCTGCATGAGAACGTGTGCCGCTGCGACGGACTCTATGGCAAGGCCATACGGCGCATCATGAAGCATCTGGAGGATGCTGCCGTATATGCCGGGAATGAGGAGCAGCGCGAGGTGATACGCCTCCTTCTGGAGTTCTACCGTACGGGCGACCTATTCACTTTCGACGCCTATTCCATAGCATGGCTCCAGGACACGGAGAGCGTGGTGGATTTTGTCAACGGCTTTACGGAGACGTATGGCGACCCGCTGGGGTATAAGGCCAGTTGGGAAAGCATCGTCAATTTCCGCGATGACCAAGCCACCGGGCGTACGCGGAAACTGGCCGACCATGCCCAATGGTTTGAGGACCATAGCCCCGTCGACCCCCGATTCCGGAAATCCGTGTGCCGGGGCATTAGCGCAAAGGTGATAACTGCCGCCATCATCTCCGGCGACCTCTATCCTGCCACCGCCATCGGCATCAACCTGCCCAACAGCGACTGGGTGAGGGCGGTCTATGGCTCAAAGAGCGTGACCATCGGCAATTTCACCGAGGCCTACAACCGTGCTTCACGGGGCAGCGGAATGCTGGAAGAGTTTGTCGTCGACGATGCGACGCGCAGCCTCATCCGCCAGTATGGCGATGCGTGCGACGATCTTCATACCGACCTTCATGAGTGTCTGGGGCATGGCTCCGGGCAGTTGCTGGAAGGAGTGGGGCCGGATGCCCTCAAAGCCTATGGCTCCACCATCGAGGAGGCGCGTGCCGACCTTTTTGCACTCTATTACATGGCCGACCCCAAGCTTGTCGAACTGGGACTCCTGCCCGATGGCGAGGCCTATAAAAGCCAGTACTACACCTATCTGATGAATGGTGCCATGACGCAGCTTGTCAGGATCGAGCGTGGAGCCACCATCGAGGAGGCCCACATGCGCAATCGTGCCGTCATAGCCCGATGGGTCATGGCCCATGCCACGCATGGCGAGGCGGCCTTCGTCAGCCGCCAGGGGAAGACCTTCCTGCAAGTGTCGGACTATGCCGCCCTCCGTCCGCTCTTCGGGCGACTGCTGGCCGAGGTACAGCGCATCAAGAGCGAGGGCGACTATGCAGCCGCACGGAATCTTGTGGAGCAGTATGGCGTAGGCATCGACGATGCCCTTCATGCCGAAATGCTGGAGCGCTACAGGCGGCTGGACCTTCGGCCCTACAAGGGCTTCATCAATCCCCAATTCACGGCCCTTCGCGATGCCGGGGGCAACATCACCGATGTCAAGGTGTCGTATGGCGAGCGCTTTGATGAGCAATGCCTGCGATACAGCAAATCTTACAGCACGCTATGACCAATGAAGCAAGAATAGACAAGTGGCTATGGGCGGCACGCATCTACAAGACGCGCACGCTGGCCACCGATGCCTGCAAGAACGGGCGCATCACCATCAACGGCGCCCAGGCGAAGCCCTCGCGCTCCGTGAAGGCGGGCGACACGGTAGGGGTGAGGAAGCCCCCCGTCACCTATTCCTTCCGCGTGCTTCAGACGATTGAGAAGCGCGTGGGAGCGAAACTGATTCCTGAAATCCTCGAGAACGTCACGCCGCCCGAGCAATATGAAATCCTTGAGATGTCGCGCATCAGCGGATTCGTCGACCGTGCCCGCGGCACAGGACGCCCCACGAAGAAGGAACGGCGAGCTATTGACGACTATGCCGACAGCACGCCCCTTTTCTTTGAGGATGATGCCTTCGACTGGGACGACGACGACGAGCAGACCGACATCCATCCCCACCTCCATGACCAACCATGAAGCGCATTCTTCTCTGTTCCCTTGCGGCCATCCTCGCCCTCTCCTGCTGCGCGCAAGGGCCCACGATGGGCTGGAGTTCCTGGAACACCTTTGGCATCAACATCAGCGACCGTATTATCATGCGCCAGGCCGATGCCATGAAGTCGAAGGGGCTTCTCGACGCAGGCTACAACCACATCAATATCGACGACGGATATTTCGGCGGGCGCAATCTCCAGACCGGCGAACTCCTCATACATGGCGAGCGTTTTCCGGACGGACTGAAGCCCGTTGTGGATTATATCCATGGCCTCGGCATGAAGGCCGGCATCTATTCCGATGCCGGACGCAACACGTGCGGACACTACTATCAGAACGATACCATCGCACACGATGTGGGGCTCTACGGCTACGACCGCCACGACTGCGAGTTTTTCTTCAACACCCTGGGATTTGACTTCATCAAGGTGGATTTCTGCGGAGGGAATCCCCAAGGGAATGTCGACCGCCTGGAGCTGGATGTCGAGCAGCGCTACACCGAAATAGCCGATGCCATCGCGCAGACCGGGCGGGACGATGTTCGGCTCAACGTCTGCCGATGGGACTACCCCGGCAACTGGGTTCACGATGTGGCGGCATCATGGCGTACCACGGGGGATATCTATGCCGCATGGGAAAGCATTCGCGGCATCATCGGGCAGAACCTTTATCTCTCGGCCTATTGCTACGACGGCCACTACAACGACATGGATATGCTTGAAGTGGGACGCGGCATCGGCACGGAGGAGGACAAGACCCATTTCGGCATGTGGTGCATCATGTGCAGCCCCTTGCTCATCGGCTGCGACATGACTTCGCTTTCCGCCTCCACGCTCGGTCTGCTCACGAACGAGGAGCTCATAGCCCTCAATCAGGATGCGCTCCACCAGCAGGCTTATGTCGTGAAGCAGGATGGCGGCACGTATGTGCTGGTCAAGGATATCCTGGGGTGGAATGGCCCTACGCGAGCCGTGGCATTCTATAACCCTACTGATGAGGCCCGGGATATGAGCATAGCATTCGATGCCATCGACCTGGGCGGACAAGTCCTCGTGCGCGATCTCTTCAGCCATACCGACCTTGGCGTGCTGACCGGCCACCTCGGCATCCGCGTGCCGGCACATGCCACACGGATCTACACCCTCACGGCCGACACCCGCTATGAGCGGAATTTCTACGAAGGGGAGTGCGGCTATCTGGGATGCTATCAGGAACTCCTCAACCACGTCTCGGCCGAGACCGCCATCTACGAACCTTGCGAGGCGGCTTCGGGAGGAATGGTGGCAGGATGGCTGGGGCGAAAGGCTGCCAACGATGTCCAGTGGAGGAATGTCTATAGCGAGAACGGCGGGGACTACGAGCTGACCATCGCCTATGTGTCCGGGGAGAACCGCGACATGACGCTCGATGTCAATGGTAGCGTGGTACACACCTTTACCGGCTGCAACTCCGGGGGCTGGAACCGTGTGGCAACCGCCAGCCTTGGCATCAGCCTGCTTCCCGGCAACAACATCATCCGTCTCTTCCATTCTTCGGCATGGATGCCCAGCATCGACTATATCAGTCTGCACAAGGCGGGTGCCGACCATCGGCCCACGGTGGGCATAAAGAGCATCGTGGCATCTGATGCGGCAGCCCAGTCGGCTACCGTTTGCTACGACCTGGGCGGACTGCCCGTTTCCGAAACCCGCAAGGGCCTGCATATCCGGCAGGGAAAGAAAATTCTGCAGGCGGGATATGGCGGGCAGGGGGATGTCCGGATGCTCCCTTAATGATGCTCCCCCCCGATACGATACGTTTTTTCTATACTTTTAACCTAAAGAACAGCATACTATGTTTAAATTCAAGGAAGTCATGAAGTCCCCCATTTGGGGCGGCAAGGACATTGTGGCCCTCAAGCACATCGAGGGCGTGGAAACCATCGGCGAAAGTTGGGAAGTGAGTGGAGTGCCCGGCGATGAGACCCCCGTGGCAGGCGGGGAGTACGATGGATGGACGCTCCGTCAGCTGATTGAAAAATTCGGAGCCGACTTCGTGGGACGCAAGAACTATGAGGTCAACGGCACGAATTTCCCCCTGCTCATTAAATTCATCTCTGCCGACGATGCCCTGAGCATTCAGGTACATCCCGATGATGCCATGGCCCAGCGTGTGGCCGGCAAGCCTTTCGGAAAGACGGAGATGTGGTATCTCGTAGGCGCACATCCCGGTGCCACGCTCTATAGCGGATTCTGCCGCGACCTTACCGTAGAGGAATACGACAAGGTGATGGAGGAGAACCGCCTGGAGGAGGTGATGGCACGCTATGAGACCCACGTGGGCGACTGTTTCTTCATCCCTGCCGGACAAATCCACAGCATCGGCAAGGGCAATCTCATCATCGAGGTGCAGCAGAGTTCCGACCTCACCTATCGTGTCTATGATTTCAATCGTCGCGATGCCCAGGGCAACCTGCGCCAGTTGCACACCGCCGAGGCCCGCGAGGCACTCAACTTCAAGAGCAAGCCCGACTATCGCACGCACTATGAGGACCGCGAGAATGAGCGCGTGCTGCTGGAGAGCTGTCCGCAGTTCACCACCTCTGTCTATCATCTCACTCGTGCCTTGCGTGCCGACTATTCCGAGGTGGATTCCTTCGCCATTCTCATCTGCTATGAGGGGCATGCCGTACTGACGGATTCTGAGGGAAACACCACCACGCTCAAAGCCGGCGAGACCGTACTCTTCCCTGCCACCACGAAATGGGTGGACATCCAGCCTTCTGAGGGCGAGCGTTTCTCTTGCGTAGAGACCTACACGCTGGGATAAGGGATGCCCTTGCGCCAATAGTTGTCGTGGCGGGAAGCGGGGGAAGCGGCATCCTCGCTCCTTCCCCTCCCCCCTCTCTTCCTTCTGAGTATACAAGAATCCCCCGGACAAGAATCGCTGTGTTCCTGTCCGGGGGGATTTCTTCGTGTATGCCTGTGTGTTGCGTGTGAATATGCGCCCGCAATCATGCAGCATGGCGGCATTTTGCCATGCCGCACGCCTGTGCCGCAATTTCAAGCAGCATTCCTGTGCTTATTTGCTCTCGGCCTCAGCCTCTGGTGCAGCCTCTGCCTCAGCCACCTTCATCTCGTGGCTCGGCGCCTTGGCCACAAATTCCGTATAGCCGGCTCCAATCAGGATGTTGTACCATTGTACCAACTTGCGTATGTCGCTGAAATGCACGCGGTCGCGGTCCCAGTTGGGCAAGGCCTTGTCCATGATTTCCATCAGCTGGCTCTCGGATGCCTCCTTGTGGCTGGCTGCCGTGGCACCCTGCTCGGCATCGTAGAGGTTCTGGAACACCTGCATGAGGTTGACATCGTCGCTGTCGGTATACATGCTGACATCCCCGAGCGAAGTGACGCGATCCTGCATTCCTGCGGGGAAGCGGCGGTGGGCGGCATCGAGCGTCTCGACAATCAGGGTGCGGTTGCCGCGCGAAACGAGTTTATAGAGACCGGGCTTGCCGGAAATGGCGAGAATAATGTCTTGCATAATCTGTTGCTACGTTCTATGTGTTTTTTTATAATCTGTTTTTATATTCTATTTTTATTAAAGGATAAGTAGGTGTACAAATCTTCTTCTGCAAGGTTCTTGTACACCTACTTGCTATCTGTTACTATGAGATAAATCGCGGCAAATTTACTGTTTTCTTGGAAAATCATGGTACATAAAGGTTAAAAAAGCATGATTTTCATGTTGAGGTCCTGTGTTTTTGCCTTTTCCATGCGCTTTTTCGCCCGTCATCTCAGGGTATAGCGATGATACTTCATGGCAGGAACCCCCAGGCCCATCAGGGCAAAGAGGCGATGGCCCTGCGGCAGTCGCAGCAGGCGTGCCGTGCGCTTTCGTCCGAAGAGGCGGCAGGCGGTCTGCACAAAACCCATGTACACCTGCGTGATGCCGTGCGATTCGGCCATGAGCGAAGCATTCTGATAGGCAAGATTGCAGTCCTGCCATCCGAAGTCGTAGCCTGCCGGAGCGGAGAAAGCCAGAAGGATGGTGGCATTGCAGGTGCTGGGATGCTCCCCCTTCTCCCATCGCTTCCGGAAGGCCTCCAGGGCAGGCGCCTGCCTGTAGAGATCCTTGAGGAACGTGCGCGTGAACGGACGCACTATGGGATGCAGCAGCAGGGCTGCCAGACGCAGGAAGAAGCGCATGGTGGCATCCTCCACTTTCGCGATGTCCTCGCCCCGCAGCACCCTCACCTCCACCAGTCGTGAATTCTCGGCAGTGGGCGCATAGCGTGCTGCCTCGAGAATGTCGCTGAGTGCCGCCTCCGGCACGGGGCGCGGAGTGATGCTGCGGTTGGAGCGTCGGCTGCGCATCAGTTCCATCAGGGCGGCAGGGGATGGCAATATCCCTCTGTCCACCTCGCGGATTTTTTCCTTGGGAAAGTCGGCATGCTGCAACGCGCCGGAAGGGCACAAGGCCACACAATGTCCGCAGCCGATGCACATGTCGGTACCGGCCACCAGGGGTACCGTCTTCTCCCCGTGTTGTGTCAGTACGTTCGAGGGGCACTCGCTCGCGCAGGCGCCGCATCGCAGACAGGTTGCTGAAGCTATATGTATGTCTTTCATGCTGCAAAGTTAGGACTTTATCCGAAATCCCCGGCCTTTTCCGTCGAAAAATGCGAGATTTTTTCGCGCGTCGGATGGGCGCAGGCCGTCGGGGACAGGGATGGAATGGAGCGGGTACGGGCATCATGCCGCGCGGATGGCTGCGGAATCATGTCGTGCGCCCCAGGGCCAAGGCTGGGAAGCGGCGGGAACTTTCAGCCGAAACTTGAAGTGCATTTGGCGCAAACAGGGCCGGAGTTTGGCCGCAACGCTCCCCCCCTTCACTCCTGCTTGTTTTATATGGATGTCTTGTTTGTTTTGCCCATTATGCCACACGATTCTCGCCATGTGGGGTCAGAATATAGCAATTCCCTTCTTTGCGTGCGTGTGGCCTGTAGGGGGAAAAACAGGGGAAAAAGGGCGTTTGCATGCCTTTTGGGGCCTGGGAGAGGAAATTTTCAGGCCATTTTTTTTACTATATTGTGCCCTTTCTGAGGTGTCATGGCAGGTGCGGAATCGTTGAAGATGCCGTATTTCATTGATTTTCAGTCATATAGAAAAATTGTCGGTGTGGGTAGGTACAGTAGATACAGAAGAACAGTTTGTTTTTTGAGGGGTACACACCCCTTCTTTTATTATATAAC
>CAMGOT010000038.1 GCA_946060685.1 uncultured Bacteroidales bacterium | reverse complement strand
CGATAGGTAAAAAATCGCCTCAAGCTAATTTATAGAACACCCCTATAGCCGCGTAAGGCCTATGACACGTACAGGCAGCCATACCAAGGCATACTCAACGGTAGTGGCTGCCTTTCCGGACATCCCCCCCATTGTAGTCTGTTCAACATTCCGTCCCATCCCTATAGCCTTACGAACGGGCTATAAAACGGATTTCCTGAATCACCGATCCTCCTGCACGATGGTTCAGACGCCTCACGAGCTCCGTGCGGTACATGGACAGGTAAGCACAGAGCGAGGGCGAGTCGGTCTCCACGACGAGACATTGATTCTGGATTCGCAAGGCACGGGTGCGTCCTGCTATCTCAGGCTTCACCACCTCCTGCCATCCCTCCACCGCACGATGCTGCAAAAGGGGCGTTTCCAGCCCGCTCTCACGCATAAAATATGCCAAGGCATCCGAAATGTTCTGACTTTTCCTTCGTTCCATAAACAGATTGTATATCAGTGTGATAAATGATATTATGGCAAGTAATGGTGCAAACAGAGTGCTTGCATACATAAGAGAGTGCTCACATAAGAAATATATATGTAGCCGTTCCAGTGTCACGCGAGAGACTTGCCCCCAGACAATCCTTCCGCTTGAAGTTCCTCCACCTTCCCGTGGCTCACGCTGAAAAGCCTGTAGTCGCGCTGTGTGGCATCGAGAATGCTGTCCAGATGCTCGCGGTTGGTATCGGTGATGAATATCTGGCCGAAATCGTCGCCACTCACATAATCGACAATACATCCCACCCTTCCGGCATCGAGCTTATCAAAGATATCATCGAGCAGGAGAATGGGTGTCCGGCATTTTCCCCTCGTCTTTTTTAAATAGAGGAACTGCGCCAGTTTCATGGCTATAAAGAAAGTTTTCGTCTGTCCCTGACTACCTTCTTTTCTCACGTCGTAGCCGTTCATCCCCATTTCCAGATTGTCTTTGTGCGGTCCGTGCAGGGTATACCCCACAATCCGCTCCCTCTCGCGCCAGGATTTCAGCATGGGAAAGAGTTCCCCCCGGTCGGCATGCGTCTCCAATTTCAGCGAAACCTCCTCATACGTGTTGTTGCAGAGCCTGCGGTACAGGTCCTGAAAAATCGGAAGAAAATCGCGTACCATCTCCCGTCGGGCAGCATAGATAACCTCTGCATCAGCCGACATCATCATCTCCAGCACTTCACACACTCCCCAGTCAGGCTCCTCCTCCTGCTTGAGCAAGGCATTGCGCTGCTGCAGACTTTTTCCATAGCGTATCAGCGCCTCTAAATAGGCCGAATCCGTCTGGCTGATCACCATATCGAGGAATTTTCTCCGCTCCTCGCTGCCCCCACCCACCAATGCGGAATCGGCGGGCGAAATCATCACCAGGGGAATCAGGCCCAGATGTTCCGACAGCCGCTTGTACTCCTTGCCGTTGCGCTTGAAATGCTTCCGCTGTCCTCGCTTCAAGCCGCAGGAAATCACTTCGGGCTCGTCCACGAGATTCTGATACCGGCCCTGAATCATCATGAAATCAGCATCATGCCTGATATTCAGATGGTCGGGCAACAGCGATGTGCTCTTGCAGAACGACAAATAATAGATAGCATCGAGCACATTGGTCTTGCCCATGCCATTATCGCCGATGAAACAGTTGACATTGGGCGAGAATGCCAAAGTGGCTTCCTCTATGTTTTTATAGTTCAGGAGGGTGAGTTGCTCAAGAATCATGCGGTGTGAGTGAATGGAACATACGGACGAACAGGCGAGGCGGGCATGGCCGACAAGGGTGCCCATACTCCCCTTTGATGCTGCAAAATTAGCATCAAAAGGGCAAACTCACATCATATTCTGAGGATTTTTAGGCTTTACAATGAAAAAATATGCCAATAAATTTACCAGTCATAGGAAAATTCGTAACTTTGCAGCCGAATTATGCCACATGACCTTCCATAGCGGAAGGCATTCTGCTGAAAAAATCCACGAACAAAAAACAGATAAAAACATACAATGGCTAACAACAATTCCGCACAGCCCCTCGACATTGAGGTGGCTCTTACCAAATCAGAAAAGTTCATCAATGAGTACAAGAAGCCGCTCATCATCGGCTTTGCAGCAATCATCGTCATCGTCCTGGCATGGTTCGGTGGTCACCGTTGGCTGACCAACCGTGAGGATGCTGCCCAGGCTCAACTGGCACTCGGAGAGATGTATTTCGCCACCGGCCAGTACGACCTCGCATTGAAGGGCGACACCACCACTACAGCAAAGGATGCCTTCAAGGGCTACGAGAAGATTGCCAAAGAATATACCTTCACGGATGCTGCCAATGTGGCCAACCTCTACGCCGGCATCTGCTATGCCAAGAAGGGCGATGCCAAGAAGGCCATTGAATATCTGGAAGCTTTCTCGCCCAAGGACGATACCACCATCTCTGCCAACGGAATTGCTGCGCTGGCCAACTGCTATGCTACCGACGGACAGTTGGACAAGGCTGTCGACACTTTCAAGAAGGCTGCCAAAAAAGCCAACAATGCTGCCCTCAGCCCCATCTTCCTCATCCAGGCCGGCCAGATTCTGGAAAGCCAGAACAAGAAGCAGGATGCCAACAAACTCTATACTGAAGTGAAGGAAAATTATCCCACCAGCCAGTATTGCAGCGTCACCAACAGCAACGGTGTTGTTATCGGTCCGGAAATCGACAAATACATCGAGCGAACCAAATAATTCTCATCAGGAAGCATACAATGGGGTTTGTCTCTACAGCATTTCTGTGGAGGCAAACTCTTTCTATTTTGTAGGACTTCCCGTCGTTTTTTTTTTTTTTCTTCGGCGGAATGTCCCCGTTCTTTTTTGCTCCCCTGTTCTTTGCTGCTCTACTCCCCCCAGCCCCCCCACCTCCTAATACCCCATAAACAAGAACATATCATGTCAGACTTTTCACTACTCCAGAACATGGGTGACCTGCCCGATGCCAGCAACATGCGCTTCGGCATTGTCGCCACCGAATGGAACAACCATATCATCGACCTTCTCTTGGAACGTGCCATCGAAGCCCTAAAAGCGTGCGGTGTGAACGAAACAAGTATTTGTGTGCGCAGAGTTCCAGGAAGCTTTGAACTGGTGTATGGCTGCTCACGCATGGCCGAACACGGATATATCGATGCCATCATTGCCCTGGGATGCGTCATCCGTGGCGACACCCCGCATTTCGACTACATTTGCGAAGGCACCACCGAGGGACTTGTGCATCTGAACCTTGAAGGCAAGATTCCCGTCATCAACGGTGTGCTTACCGTCAATACACCCGAACAGGCCGAAGAGCGTGCAGGACGCATGAACAAGGGTGCCGAATTTGCCATTACAGCCATCAAGATGGTGGCCTACGCCCATTCCTTCGACTGATTCTCTGAGTAAACGAGTTAATAAAAAATATATCTCGATGACCTGCCGCACCATTTGTCATAACCTACATGAGGCAATAAGAAGAGACATGAGTCATTAAGATACGAGTCATTAAGATATTTATGGAAAAAGATTATTGGGCAGCAATGCTACAGCAAGCCGAAGAGTTCGAGCGCACCGGCCAGAACGATTTGGCACAGAATATCCTCAACGTGGCTTTGCAGCTTCTGCCTGAGGCTGAGTCAAGAATCCGCTCGCGTCTGTTCATCCGACGCGGAGCCATCGCCTATCGGTTGAAGAACACCCAAGGTGCCCTGGAGGATTTCCAGAATGCCATCCGGCTGGATCCTGAACTGGCGAAAGAATTCAGCGGTGACTTCTCCAAATATTACGATGAGCGGTGCCGCAAGGCCACATCCGAATAGTCATCTCCATCCCACACCTTAACAATCCCTTATGGACCAATATCCGAAATGGTTTCTTGCGCTGAACTTCCCCAACATAATCCTTGCCATGGTACTGATGGTCTTTTTCATGTTCGGCGGTCTGCATCCACTGGGTGATGTAGAATCCATCTTCTGGAGTTTCGTACTCTATGTCATCACCCAACTGATATGGGTGCTTCCCATCATCCTCTTTTTCATCAGCATCTTTGCCTGGGGCTGGGCTCGCGAGCGGCTTGCCATCGGATGCTGCTGTGCAGGATGGATCATCAATATGCTCGCCCTCTATATCGTCGTCGCCTCATGAAACAATATCTTGACCTTCTCGACCGCATCCTCAGCGATGGTGTGGAAAAGACCGACCGCACCGGCACCGGCACACTCAGTGTGTTTGGCCATCAGATGCGCTTTGACCTCTCAGAGGGTTTTCCACTGCTCACCACAAAGAAGCTGCACCTCAAAAGCATCATCTACGAACTCCTTTGGTTTCTCTCCGGTGACACCAATGTGCGCTATCTTCAGGAGCATGGAGTGAGCATATGGAATGAATGGGCCGACCCCGTTACGGGAGATTTGGGTCCCGTCTATGGCCACCAATGGCGCTCCTGGCCTGCCAAGAACCATCAGACCATCGACCAGATTTCGCAGGTGGTCGATCTCATCAAGCATCATCCCGACAGCCGACGCATGATGGTCACAGCCTGGAATCCTGCAGAAATCGAGCAAATGGCGCTGCCTCCATGCCACTGCCTCTTCCAGTTCTATGTGGCCGACGGCCGCCTCTCGCTACAGCTGTACCAACGTTCGGCCGACACTTTTCTCGGCGTGCCCTTCAACATCGCATCCTATGCCCTTTTACTCATGATGATGGCTCAGGTGTGCCATCTGAAACCTGGAGAATTCATCCATACCACCGGAGACACTCATCTGTATCTCAATCATTTAGAGCAGGCCCGGCTACAACTGTCCCGCACTCCGCGACCGCTGCCGACCATGCACATCAATCCCTCGGTGAAGAGCATCTTTGACTTCAATTACGACGACTTCACCCTCGCAGACTATCATCCCTATCCACACATAAAGGCCGAAGTGTCAGTTTGACATTTCGCACTTTGGGAACGCGAACCATCGATTTTTTTTTGCATTCAAGCCTATTGAAGTTCATAAAAGGACGACAATCCCATGCTAACACGCCACACCATAAGCAGCTGTGCAGAACTTATTACCTACATCGACCTCATCGGTTTTCTTCCCCTTCTGCACAATGGCATCTATTCATGGTCGGCCGAGGATGCCCTCATCCCCAATTGCGGCTACACCACTCTCCCCGACGGAGGATGGGAGTGGCCACTATGGGAATGGAAGGCCGACATCATCAAGGAAAGCGGATGTGCCTACGGGAAATTCATTTTAGGAAAGGCTTGTTTCATCAGCCGACACTGGTGGCCGGATTTCTGCAACTACCGCAGGAGTATTGCACCAAGCATCACCGAAGGCAGCATTGAGGAAATGATTTTGCTCACTCTTCAGGAAAACGGAAGCATGACAACCCGAGAACTGCGTGCTGCCTGCGGATTCACGCAACCCAACATGCGGGGAAAATTCGACACCTACATCCGCAGACTGGAGCAGTCATGCCGCATCGTCACGGAAGATTTCGTCTATCCCACCGACAAGCGTGGCAACCGCTATGGATGGGGATGGTCGCTCCTCACCACTCCCGAACGTCTGTTAGGCAAACAGGCGTGTTTCGCAGAACGAACGCCGGAAGAATCCCTGCAGCGTATGGTGCAGCATTTCAAGACTTTCATGCCCGATACCTACGAAATGTGTATAGTGAAACTTCTCTCGTAACATTCTGTAGGTCATACGATTGTAATATTTCTGGCCATCCCTTTCATTCCCCCTGACAGACACTATCATCTTCCCATCCCCCACCTATCATTTATGGAAACCACCCGACTACTTTTAAGATATTGGCAGGAGAGCGATGCCGAAGCACTATTTGCCCTTGCCTCCCATCCAGATGTCGGACCAAGAGCAGGATGGCAGCCCCATCGTACGGTCGAAGAAAGTCTGGGCATCATCCGCAGCGTATTCCATAACCTCACCACATGGGCCATCGTGCTGAAAGCATCCGGCACCGTCATTGGAGCCATCGGCTACGGACCGTCCTGCGAATGCCATCTTCCCGCACGCGAAGGCGAACCTACCGTAGGCTATTGGATAGGCCGTCCCTACTGGAACAAAGGCTACTGCACCGAAGCCCTTGGTTGCATGCTGCGGAACATTCAGGAATCGACCTCCATCCCTTCGCTCATTAGCGGACACTATACCGACAACCCCGCTTCGGGAAGAGTGATGGAAAAATGCGGCTTCACGCCCACTGGTGAAACAGCCTACGACAATCTCCTCTACCAAGGACAAATGCGTCCTATCAGAGTGCTGAGGCTTGAAATCCGACGTTAAGACACCCTGCCAACATACTTGGCCAAGTATCTAAACAAGTATCTAAAGGGGTGTTCTATAATTTAGCTTGAGGCGATTTTTTACCTATCGTGCAGTAGGTTTTGTTTTTCAAACACGAGCATAGCGTGCTATGTAAGTGAGTGAAAAGCAAAAAGATACTGTGCGAGAGGTGGAAAAGCGACCAAGCAGACACCCTTTGAAAAACAGATTATATACTAATTTATAGAACACCCCTAAACATAATGGGGACCATTTATCTTTACACAAATGGCCAAGTATGTTTAGATACTTTTTTTTGACTGTTTTTCCCTGTCTGTTGTTTTTTTCTGCAGGCAATCCGCGTGCAGATACCGTCCTTCCCCCATACACACGATTTTACAGCAACTACTCCCTATCCCCTACCACGATATGCCAGAAGGCGGGAAACCTACAAATGCCCTTGACCCTACCACCCAAAAATGATGACTTTTATCGGGAAATATCATTTTTTTTCTTCATCATAGTGCCTATAAAGCATAATAGTCGTAAATTTGTAGGCAAAATGCAAAGATGCTCCACAAAACATACAGCATGAAAACCTTTGAAATCATTACCGACATACCCCTGACAAGCCACCTTCGTTGCGCTTCCGCTTCCCTTTGTCAGGCTGCCCAGCGAACTACGGCCACCTATGTGGCACTCTACTTGAAGCCATCAGTCTTCACCCCTGCCTACCGATGCTTTGAACGTTTGGTAGAAGTGGCCGCCGACAGTGGTGCCGCCATGGTCTATTCCGACCGGTGGGAGAAGAGGCAAAATGCCGACGGCACCTTTTCCACGCCCACACTGCACCCCACGATTGACTGTCAGTTAGGGTCGGTACGCGATGACTTCGACTTTGGCGGACTCTGGCTGGTGCGAGGCGACCTGTTGCGACAATTTGCCACAGAACATCAAGAGCACTACCGGCACGCTGCAGCCTATGCCCTTCGCCTGTTCCTCAGCCGGGCAGGCGAAATAGTCCATCTTCGCGAACCGCTCTATACGGAGACAGAATGCGACCTGAGGCAAAGTGGGGAAAAGCAGTTTGACTACGTAGCCCCAAATGCCCGCAGTGTGCAGATAGAGATGGAACAAGCGGTCACGCATCATCTGAAAGCCATCGGAGCCTGGCTGCCACCCAGATATGAGTCTCTGCCATCCGACAAGGCCGATGCCACCTTCCCCGTTGAAGCTTCCGTCGTCATCCCGGTACGCAATCGCGCAAAAACCATCGGCGATGCTGTCAGAAGCGTGCTGGAACAACAGACGGACTTCAAATTCAACCTCATCGTCGTGGACAATCATTCCACGGACGGCACAGCAGAAGTGGTGAGGCAATACACCGACCCACGTGTCATCCTGCTGCAGCCCGAACGCGATGACCTTGGAATCGGCGGATGCTGGGATACTGCCATACGGTCCGAACACTGCGGAAAATATGCCGTACAGTTAGACAGCGACGACCTCTATAGCGGCATCGACACCTTGCAGAGAATCGTGGACAAATTCCATGAGGAAAAGGCTGCCATGGTGATTGGAGCCTACAGAATGGTGGATTTCAACCTGAACACCTTGCCCCCCGGACTGATAGCCCACACGGAATGGACGGAAGAGAACGGAAGGAACAATGCGCTGCGAATCAACGGATTGGGGGCTCCACGTGCATTCGACACTTCAATACTCCGGAATATCGGATTCCCCAATACCAGCTATGGCGAGGACTATGCCTTGGGGCTTGCCGTCAGCCGTCGCTACCGCATCGCCCGTATCTACGACGAACTGTACCTCTGCCGGCGTTGGGACGGCAACTCCGATGCCGCACTCAGCCTGGAGAAAACAAACCGGAACAACAGTTATAAAGACCAGTTGCGCACCATGGAAATTCAGGCACGCCAACGCCTCAACCGCAACTCTACACCCCGTTTTGGCAGCATCTATGAGATGTACAGCTATCAGATGCAGACGTGGAGTGAATGTGCCCAAAGATATGCCGACCTGAACAGTGCATCGCAGACCCGACAACTGGAAGCCCGCCTGATTGTGCAGCACAATCCTGCACGGATAATGTCCACGGGAGCCGACATCCGAAAGGATGCCATTGCGCATCGGCCCTGCTTCCTTTGCTCCTCCAACCGACCGAAGCAGCAGGTGTCAAAGCCCTATGGCCGCAGCCACGAGATTCTCGTCAATCCCTTCCCCATACTCTCCCGGCATTACACAGTCCCCACCTTGCAGCACACGCCTCAGGAATTCCTGCCCCATGTCGACGTATTCTTGAATTTGGTGCGCGATTTCGAGGGCGACCTCGTGTTCTACAACGGACCGGAATGCGGAGCCTCGGCACCTGACCATGCTCATTTCCAGGCAGGAACAGCCGACAGGGTGCCAATCGTACAGCAATGGAACACTTTCGAACTGACACTCATAGGGAAAATAAATGATGCAGAAATCCTTACGCTCGACTCTTTTGTGTGTCCTGCCTTTGTGGTCACCGGCTACAACCAGGATGAATTGAAGGAGGCACTCAGCATGGTAATACGTGAATTGCCCACAAAAGAAGAGATGGGGATTCAGCCTGACACGGAAGCGGAAGGAATGCTGGACGGCGGTTGCATGTTCAATATCCTGGGATGGACCCACAGTGAGAATTTCCTCCCGGTCAGCCCGGAAACGTGTTTCACCATCGTCATCTTCCCGCGCAGGAAGCATCGTCCTGCATGCTATACGGCGGAGGGAGAGGCACAATTCCTCATCTCGCCAGGAAGTCTGGACATGGCAGGACTCATCATCACTCCCCGTGCCACCGATTTCGAACGCCTCACCCGTGAGAAGGCCACGGAAATTCTGAAGGAAGTGACCCTCGATGCCGGCTCTTTCCGGCACACCGCCTCACGCATCGCCAAAGCCATAGCAGCCAGAAAACCGTAAGCACATCCCCTTCCATTCCCCCCCCCCCTCTATGCAACCGAAAGAACAGAAACTCTCACCGTGGGCATGGATTCCCACACTCTATTTCGCCGAGGGTTTGCCCAATATCATCGTGGTCACCATTGCCGCTGTCATGTACAAGCGTCTTGGACTGACCGACACCGACATCGCCCTTTATACCTCCTGGCTTTATCTCCCGTGGGTCATCAAGCCTTTCTGGAGTCCAATTGTAGAAAACAACCGCTCCAAACGCTGGTGGATACTCTGCATGCAGCTCCTGATCGGAGCCGGACTGGCAGGAGTGGCATTCAACATCCCCACCACCCACTATATCCAGTGGACTCTGGCATTCCTCTGGCTCACGGCTTTCTCCAGTGCCACCCACGACATTGCAGCCGATGGCATATATATGATGGCACTCGATGAGCACGACCAGTCGCTTTTTGTAGGCATCCGATCCACCTTTTATCGCATTGCCGTCATTGCCGGACAGGCTCTCCTCCTCAAGCTTGTGGAGGTGCTGGAGGCCATAAGGAATCCCATCACGGCATGGAGCATCGTATTCTATGTGACGGCATTCACCTTTCTGCTTCTGGCAGCCTACCACCGCTTTTTCCTCCCCAATCCGCATGAAGACATCGACCATCCCCAGTCCAGTTTTGCCGACACGCTGAATACTTTCTGGACTTTCTTCCAGAAGCCACAGATATCGGTTGCCATCACCTTTCTGCTCCTCTATAGGCTCCCGGAGGCCCTTCTCGGTAAAATCAGCCAGCTTTTCCTGTTGGAAAAAATGAGCAAGGGAGGTTTGGGACTCACCCCTGGGGAACTGGGCATCACACAAGGCACAGTAGGAGTGATAGGACTGACTTTGGGTGGAATCCTGGGAGGTATCTGCGTGGCAAAGGGTGGTTTCAGACGCTGGCTTTGGCCTATGGTCTGTGCCATCACCTTTCCTGATTGCGTGTATCTCTTCCTCGCCTACTACCAGCCGGAAAATCTGTTCTGGGTGAATCTTGGCATCGGCATCGAGCAGTTCGGCTACGGCTTCGGCTTCACCTGCTATATGCTCTTCATGCTCTATTTCTCGCAAGGTCCCTCAAAAACTGCCCACTATGCCTTCTGCACGGGATTCATGGCACTCTCGCTCATGTTGCCGGGAATGCTGGCCGGATGGCTGGCCGACACTATGGGCTACTACCGATTCTTTATTCTCATCATGTGCCTCACGCCACTCACCTTCCTGGCAGCTTCGCTGATCAGCGTTCCTGCCGACTATGGTATAAAAAAATAGAATGGCAGCGAGAGATTGTGCGGTAATGAGGCGCACGACACTCCCTACGCCCCTTATTTACTCCCTCCCTACACCAATATTATCCTACTTCGATTCAGATCTGCATCAATGAAAACCGATGAGAATCTCCGCATGCGCCAAGCCAACTTCAGGCAGACCAATGCCTATGCCATGCAGCATGGCATAATGCTGGGTTTATGGGCCATAGGATGTCAGGCCTGCTATGTGGCGGGACTTTCACAACCTCTTTTCAGCAACCTCTGGCTGCTGATGCTGATTGGCATCCCCGTGCTGGTGTGTGTGCTCACCCTGCGTCTCAGGCGAATTGCCGGCGAAGATATCCCCTTTTCATTCAGCCGGGGCTTCGTCCATTCCTTCCTGACCATGCTCTACACAGCTGTATGGGCAGCCGTCGCCACCTTTGTCTACATGCAATTCTTCGACAAAGGCTATGTGTTCGATTGCTACGTGGCAGCACTTTCAAAACCGGAAATGATGAAAATGATGGAGCAGACGGGAATGGCACAGACCATCAAGGACTCTACCAACGGGCACGACATCATCGATGTCATCAATGAGCTTCGAAATTTCGGAGCCGCCAATTTCTCTGCCCTGATCATCTATTTCTATATGCTCTCCAGTCCTTTCATTTCCATCCTCTCCGGTCTTGTGAGCATGAGGCGCGTAAGGGTCGCGGGCATGAAATAGCATCCGCACACCTCAGCCTACATTTCCTCCCCCACCTCTAATTCATCCCCTAAAACCCTTCGGAGGTGTCGCTCCCCTCCCCCTCCTCTATCATCAAAACAGGCTACACAATTATGAACACCGTACCTGACATATCCGTCGTCGTACCCCTCTTCAATGAAGACGAATCGCTTCCCGAACTTCACGCTTGGATTCAGCGCGTGATGCAGGAAAACAAATTTTCTTATGAGATCATCTTTGTCGACGACGGTTCCACCGACCGCTCATGGATCGTCATCGAAGCCCTTCGGGAGAAGGATGCCAACGTGCATGGCATCAAGTTCCGCAGAAACTATGGCAAAAGCCCCGGCTTATACAATGGCTTCCGGGCAGCACAAGGCAATGTTGTTATCACGATGGATGCCGACCTGCAGGATAGTCCGGATGAAATTCCCGAACTCTACAGGATGATTACCGAGGAGGGCTACGACCTCGTGAGCGGCTATAAAATGAACCGCAGCCAGGGCGACCCGCTCTCAAAGACCATCCCCACAAAACTCTTCAATGCTACTGCACGTGCCGTGAGCGGAATCCACAACCTGCACGATTTCAACTGTGGGCTAAAAGCCTATCGACGGGAAGTGGTGAAGAGCATCGAGGTGTTTGGAGAGATGCATCGCTATATCCCCTACCTCGCCAAGAATGCGGGCTTCGACAAAATAGGGGAGAAACCCGTACACCATCAGGCACGAAAGTTTGGAAAGTCCAAGTTCATGGGGTGGAACCGTTTCGTCAATGGTTATCTCGACCTCATGACACTCTGGTTTCTGCAGTCGTTCGGACGCAAGCCCATGCACGTCTTCGGCTTCCTCGGTACTCTGGTGTTCCTCGTCGGCTTCATTGCCTGTATCGTTGTCGGTGGTATAAAGGTGTCGGCATTGATAGCGGGCGAACCTGCTCCCCTGGTCGTTCACTCCCCATATTTCTTCATCGCCCTCACGATGATGATTATCGGCACCCAGTTGTTTCTCACAGGTTTCATCGGCGACCTTGTGAGCCGGAATTCGGCCGGACGCAACGACTATCACGTAGAGAAAGAGTTTTAGGGAGGGGCAAGACGGCAAACTGTTTACTAATATTTTATAGCCCCCACTTTTATAGCCCCCTACATTCATCGAGGCTTGCACCCTAACCCTTTCACCTTCATGATCAGACGACGACCTGCAAACACCGTCCGCACGGTTTTCATTGCGGTTTTCATTGGACCACTGTTGCTCCTCACAAGCATGCTCACGGCATGTACCAACATTGACTGCCCGCTGGATTCTGTGGTGGTCATGACCCTCAGCTTTTTTGATGCGGAGGAAGAGGCCGAGGCTCCCCTCAACTGCACGCTGAGCATAGAGGCCGCCGGAGCCGGCACCCTGCTGAATGCCGAGGCCAATGTGAAGAGTGTGCAAGTGCCGGTGAGCGTCGGTGCTCCCGTCGACACGCTTTATCTGATGCTCGACGACGGCACTCTCGTGGCCACCGATACGCTCTACGTCAGCCATACCAACGAAGCCCATTTTGAGGCTATGGACTGCCCTGGAGCCGTGTTCCACCACATCACAGACCTGAAATTACTGCCACACACCGACGGTATGCTCCCCTTTGTACTTGACAGTGCCCGCATCATCCGTCCTTTAGTAGACTACAACGATGTCGAAAACATTCGTATTTACTTTCATATTCTTCCTTCTGGCGACACCCCGTCTTCTCTTCGCTGAGGAACTGGACTTTGGCTTTTCACAGGCACCCGTACAGATGTCCGATTCTACGGACAGGCCAGTTGCCGAGAACAATGTGCTGGGTGTGCAGACGGTGCGCATCGGGGCAAAGGATGCCAAGCAGATGCCGCTATTTTCCGGATATGGCATCAGTGCCGACCTTTGCGGATTCTTCATGGCGCAAGTAGGAAAGTGGGGACAATATGAAGTGGCAGCACACGTGGGCATTCAGCGACGCTATTTCCCCACGGTTGAATTGGGACTTGGCACATCCGATTATACTGCCGACCGCTCAGGACTGCACTACAACATACACTCCCCCTATTTTCGCGTGGGAATGGACTATAGCCTCAACAAGAATCGCGCCTCGCGCAACCGCTATTTTCTGGGACTCCGATATGCCTTCAGCAGTTTCAGCTACGACCTTGACGGACCGGCCATCACCGATGACTATTGGCCCTACGAGTTTGAATACAGAAGACATGGGACAAAGGGAAACATGCACTGGGGCGAAATGCTCTTCGGCATCCAGACCCAACTGTGGAAATTCATTCATTGCGGATGGACCATCCGCTATAAATTCCGTTTCCATGAGAAACAGGGAGAACCCGGACATGCCTACTACGTGCCAGGCTACGGCAAGAACGGCACCTCCAGTTCCTGTTTTGGCGGCACTTTTATGATTGTATTCGAACTGTAGATTCAGCGAACACCATACTATGAAAAAGCCTTTACCCTTACCCCCCAAACGGCTGGCAGCCTTCCTTTTCCTGATGCTCCTCATCGGAGGCACATGGTTCATTCTCTCCAACAAGCGCTTTCATACGTCAGAAGGAAAGATTTTCGGCACCACCTATCACATCAAGTACTCCTCATCGCAAAGCCTGGACCGGGAAATTGCCGCCAGCCTTCAGGAAGTGGACGATGCCCTTTCCATGTTCAACGAGTCCAGCACGCTCTCACGCTTCAACCGTGGCGAGGAATATCCCTACGATGCCTGCTTCGACGAGGTGGTGAGCCATGGGCTGGAGGTCAGTCGCGACACCCACGGAGCTTTCGACATGACTGTGGCGCCATTGGTCAATCTATGGGGATTTGGCTTCAAGCATCGTGAAAACGTCACACCGCAAATGGTCGATTCTCTCATGCAATCCGTTGGCTATCAGCTGCTCTCCTACGGAAAGCCATGGGGAGGTCTGCACCGCAGGAATCCTGCCACCACAATCGACTGTGGAGCGATAGCAAAAGGCTATGGTGCCGACCATGTGGCCAAGATGCTGGCACAAAAGGGATGCAGGAACTTTATGGTAGAAATAGGAGGAGAGGTCGTTGTCCGCGGACAAAACCCCGAAGGCAGAAAATGGTCTGTCGGCATCACCAAGCCCACCGATGATTCCACAGGAGTGCAGAACGAACTGCAGGACATCATCAGAATCACCGACTGTGCAGTAGCCACCTCAGGCAACTACCGCAATTTCTATTATAACGGCGAGAAAAAAATATCCCATACCATCGACCCCACCACAGGCTATCCCGTAAGCCATAGCCTGCTCTCTGCCACTGTCATTGCCTCCTCCTGCATGACTGCCGATGCCTATGCCACTTCATTCATGGTGATGGGGTTGGAGCGCACCAAGGAGTTTCTGAAACAGCATCAGCATCTAAAGGTCTATCTCATCTATTCCGACAGCAAGGGCAACTTGAAGACCTGGAAATCCGACAATTTCGCCACTACCGAGGAATCAGCAACGCGTTAGAAAGATATCGAGAAAAGACGGGCATCCTCTTCACCCCGTTCTCCTTCCACCTTGTCCCATATTCCTCACTTGCCCGTTTCGCATCGCATTTTGGAATTTTTTCATCCCATCCCCTTACCCCTCCTTTCCTATGATAGACACCAATACTTTCCAGCGACTGGTCAGCATACCCCTGTTTCAAGGTATCAGCCGTAGCGATTTTGAGGACATTGCCTCGAAAATCCATTTCACGTTTCAAACCGTACGTGCAGGTGAGGAGGTTGTGATTGCCGACACTCCCTGTCAGGAGTTGGTATGCACCATTTCCGGACGTTTTGTCCATGAGAAACGCTCGGACGATGGCAGTTATACCTTTCGGGAATACAGCGAAAAGCCCATCGTCCTGCAGCCCGACCGACTCTTCGGACGCAGACCTTATTACAGCACCACTGTGCGGGCGGCATCGACGGATGCCTGCATACTCATCGTACCCAAGCATGAGGTGCGCGACATTCTCTTCAATTTCCTTACCATTCATATCAACTATCTCAATCTCGTATGCTCTGCCAAGCAGAATTGGGAAGGCAGGATGTGGAAGCAGCTGCCCGCCAATGTGGCCGACCGCTTCCTCTATTTCATCCTTGCCCGTGCCACACGACCCGCAGGCCGCAAGGAACTTGACATCGGGATGGTCGATCTTGCCAACGAACTGGTCACCACACGCCTGAACGTTTCAAAGATGCTCAATGAACTCAAGGAGCAGAATCTTGTCTATCTGTCGAGAGGACGCATCGAGATACCGGAAATAGAGAAAGTCATCCTGCGCCAACAAAAACTGTAGCCATCATCACCGGCTGTTTTTTTACGACGGTAAATAATAAAGCTGAGCGAACGATGAGGCAGAATTCGTTCTGACTGTCCTGAGGCAAGAGAGAGGAAGGCGAAGCCCCCATCGACCGAACAGCCCCCTTTTTAATATCCCTATATATGCACAGTAAAGAAGAAAAAATACAATCCTTTGCCCGACTGATCGACATCCTCGACGAACTCCGCGAGAAATGTCCGTGGGACCGCAAGCAAACCAACGAATCCCTTCGCCCCAACACCATAGAGGAAACCTATGAACTTTGCGATGCTCTCATCAAGGATCATCCCGATGAAATCTGCAAGGAACTTGGCGATGTGTTGCTCCACGTGCTGTTCTATGCTAAGATTGGAAGCGAGAAAAACCAGTTCGATGTGGCTGATGTCTGCAATCGACTGTGCGACAAACTCATATTCCGGCATCCACACGTGTTCCCTCCTGCCGACATCGAAGCGGCAGGGGCAAAACTGGTCAGTCAAGCCCGAATCAAGGACGAGGCCGACGTGTCGAAAATGTGGGAGAAAATCAAGCAGGTGGAAAAGGACGGCAACAAGACTGTACTGGCCGGCGTGCCCAAATCCCTGCCCTCACTTATCAAAGCCTACCGCATACAGGACAAGGCACGGAATGTAGGGTTCGACTGGGAGGAGCGCACGCAGGTGTGGCAAAAGGTAAAGGAGGAGATTGCAGAATTTGAAACGGAAGTGGAACATCTCAACGCCCAAAAGGCAGAGGCTGAATTCGGCGATGTCCTCTTCTCGCTCATCAATGCAGCACGCCTTTACAACATAAATCCTGAAAATGCCTTGGAACACACCAATCAGAAGTTTATCCGTCGATTCACCTATCTGGAAGAAAAAGCGCGGGAGCAAGGACGCCGTTTGTCAGACATGACCCTGGCAGAGATGGATGAAATCTGGAATGAGGCCAAGGCCACTGAACAGCAGTAGGGCCATGAACCATATTCTCTATCGTCTGCCCGATGACAACATGGCACACGATGTCTCCTGTCGGCAGGCGGTCGTCCTCTCCGACCTCTCGGAAATCGGCAGAAGGGCAGGATATGTCTTCGCCCCTTTCGATACGAAAGGAATACATCCCATCCTGCTGTTCCCTCCCGAAACGGAAGATACATGGAGTGTGGCTGATGTCCACGCTGACCTCCATATCGCCTATACCGACAATGCCGACGAGAGTTTTGCGGCCTACAGGAAGGCGTTCGACGAATGTATGCAGCGGCTGCAACAAGGCCATGTACATAAAATCGTGCTTTCCCGTACGCTACGACTGCAGTTGTCTGCGGCACTATCCCCTTCTGCCCTCCGGGAGCTGTTCGTCACCGCCTGTCAGCAGTACCCCCATAGTTTCGTCGCGCTCGTACACCCCTCAAAGGGTTCTGTCTGGCTGATTGCCACTCCGGAGGTTCTGCTCGAAAGCGTCAGCGAGGGGTTGCACACGATGGCTCTAGCAGCAACGATGAGCATCGAAGAAGCGCGAGGGCTGAAGCCTGAAGAATGGAGCGACAAGGATCGCGAGGAACAGCACATTGTCAGCGAATATATCCGTCATCGTCTGCAGTCCATTGGCATACAGCCCTCCGTATCTGCATTGCAGACGCTTACCGCAGGCCAGATTGTGCATCTTTGCACCCATTTCACGTTGCCTCTACCATTGCACATCGGTCCCCTTGTGCAGGCACTCCACCCCACTCCTGCCGTTTGCGGGCATCCCTCAGAGCAGGCTGCCAGTATTCTTGCCACCGTGGAGCATCATGACCGTGCATATTATGCCGGATTTTCCGGACCCGTAGGGCTGGACTGTGGCACTCACCTCTATGTCACCCTGCGTTGCATGGAGATGTGGGGCACATCGGCTTGCCTTTATGCCGGAGGCGGATTGCTGCCCGCCAGTATTTGTGCGAAAGAGTGGACAGAGACTCTGCGAAAATTAAAAACGATGCTACACGTATTGCAATAAGCAGGAAATCAAAGTTCTGGGGATTTTCCATCAACAGAACCGTAACGTTTTTTTTACAGGGATGTTCTATAATTTAGTATATAAAACTTTTTTTCAAGGGGTGTCTGCTTGGTCGCTTTTCCACCTCTCGCACAGTATCTT
>CAMGOT010000037.1 GCA_946060685.1 uncultured Bacteroidales bacterium | reverse complement strand
TTTTCCACCTCTCGCACAGCATTTCTTTGCTTTTCAACCACTTACATAGCTAGCTGTGCTCGTACTTGAAAAACAAAGAACTGCTCACGATAGGCACAAAATCGCCTCAAGCTAATTTATAGAACACCCCTAAAAAGAAAGTGCGTGTGTCGGCACAGCCTATAAGACGCGCTTTTGACGGTGGGGGATATCAGCGGTTGGCCTCCATCACCTCGTCCATCGCCTTGGCTTCAGCCTCCATGCCGAGGTTGGAGTAAATCTGCTGCAGTGCGGGGGCCCATACCTTGGCACGGTCGGGAGCGAGGTCGCGTACCTTTTCCATGTGCGGACGTGCTTGCTCATAGAAACTGCGCACTTTGGCAAGTTCCTCCTCGTATGCCTTCTTGGCTTTTTCGCCTGTCACTGTTTTCTGGTCGATGTATTTGTATTCACCGTTCATTCGGCGTGTGGACACATCATTCATCCAGGCATATGCCATATTGGCATTGGCAAGCAGATGCTCGGGATCCTGGGCCAGCACCTTGGCGAAGCATTCGCGTGCGCCCTCGTAGCCCTGCTTGAGATTGAGGTAGATACATCCCTTGATGTACCATGCGCTCACGCTCTCGGGATTCTTGGCGAGGAGGTCATTGACCATGGCCTCTGCACCGTCGGCATCCTTGCGGTCGTAGTAGATGCTGAGAAGAGACTCGGCAAAGCTCTGGTTCTTCTCCACGTGGGCGATGGCATCCTTGAGGACCTCCATGTAGGCGGCGGTGTCCTTGGTGGTCTGCAGTACAGCTTCTGCCTTTATGAGATAAAGGTCGTGGTTGTACTCCTTGTTGGTCAGACCCTTGTCGACGGTGGCGATGATATCGTCCCATTTCTTCAGCTCATAGTTGATGAGCGTGTTGTAGTAGGCACACTGCTCATAGTTGTCTTTCTTGGCAGCGAGGATAGAATCCTTCTTGCTTGCTAAAGCGGGATTTTCGGGGAGCATCATGTGCTTCTTGAACTGCTCGCTGGCTCCAGCCTTGTCGCCACGCTCGTTGAGGAAGATGGCGCTGTAGAAATAGTAGTCGAGACAGCTTTCAAGGAAGCGCTGGTTGTCAGCATTGAATTTGGGCTTAACCTTTCCCTTGGCGTCCGGCATGTTGTCGTAGGTGTAGCTCTTGGTGTAGTAGTTGATCATGTTGTCGAGCGACTGTACGAAGAGCATCGTGTCGAGAGGCTGCTGGTTGGCAGCCTTCATCAGCTCGGGGTTGAAGATTTGCGCATAGCAGGTAGCACCCTGATTGTAGAGGGCGGCATACTTCTGGTTCTGCTTGTCGAGGACCACGGGCTTTCCTTTGGCCTGTGCCTTTTCGGTGACATCTTTCACGGCAGCATCGTTGTCGGCGATGGCATCCTTTACGATTTGGAGGGCTTCGGTGAATTTGCCCTCATCCATCTTCAGCTGGGCCTTTGCGCTCTGTGCCATACCGGCGGTGGCGAAAAGGGCGAAGATGGCTAAAGAAAAGATTTTCTTCATGGATGATAAGTATTAAGTGTTAATTGTTGTCGGTAGGATTGTCGGGTAGCGTTTTGTCGGAAAGTATAGCTGGATGTGCTACGGAGTTATTCTCCGTTCTGCTCTTCGTCCACTGTTCCTTCTTCGGGATTGCCGTCGGTGGCAGGAATGGTGTCGGAAGCCGTGGTGTCGGTGTCGGAAGCCGTGGTGTCGGGCAGAACCTCGTCCATGGTATCCTCCTCCTCATCGGCGGGCACGAGACACACACTTGAAATGGCATCGTTGCGCTTGGTAAGATTGATGAGCTTAACACCCTGGGTGGCGCGTCCGCATTGACGAATGTCGGTGACGTGCAGGCGGATGGTGATTCCGCTGCGGTTGATAATCATCACATCCTCATCTTCCTTCACGCATTTGATGGCAATCACCTCGCCCGTTTTCTCCGTGATGTTCAGCGTCTTCACACCCTTTGCAGAGCGTCCCGTGCGACGGTAGTCCTCCACGGCGGAACGTTTTCCGAAGCCATTCTCGCTGACCACGAGCACTGTTTCCTTCTCGGGGTCGTTGATGGCCACCATGCCGACGATGGCATCCTGCTCGCCGTCGAGCATCATGCCACGTACTCCCGTGGCAGTACGTCCCATAGGACGGATGGCACTTTCCGGGAAACGGATGGCACGGCCACTGCGGTTGGCCATCAGGATTTCGTCGTTGCCATTGGTCAGTACGACGCTGACGAGGCGGTCGTCGTCGTTGATGTTGACGGCATTCACACCATTCGTCCTCGGGCGGCTGTATTCCGACAGGCGTGTCTTTTTCACTATACCCCGTTCTGTGGCGAACACCACGTAGTGCGATTCGCAGAAGTCGGCATTCTTCAGGTCCTTGATGTAGAGGCAGGCGTTCACGCGGTCGTCCGGCTCGATGTTGAGCATATTCTGAATCGCGCGTCCCTTTGATGTTCGAGTGCCCTCTTCAATCTCATACACGCGGAGCCAGTAGCAGCGTCCCTTGTCGGTGAAGAAGAGCATGGTGTTGTGCATCGTGGCCTGATAGATGGTCTCGATGAAGTCGCTGTCGCGTGTGCTGCCACCCTTGCTGCCCACACCGCCGCGGCCTTGGGCCTTGAACTCATCGAGATTCGTGCGCTTGATGTAGCCCATGTGGCTGAGGGTGATGACCACATCGTCGTCGGCATAGAAATCCTCGGCATTGAAATTCGTTCCGCCTTGCAGGATTTCCGTATGGCGGGTGTCGCCGTATTTCTCCTTTACCTCTGCCAATTCATCCTTCATGACTTTTTTGCAAAGCTCTGGATCAGAGAGAATTTGGGTATAGTAGGCAATCTTTTTCTCCAAATCGTCGTATTCCGTATGGAGTTCCTGCTGTTGGAGGGCGGTGAGTTGCCTGAGACGCATCTCCACGACGTAGCGGGCCTGTACGTCATCGAAGCCGAAGCGTTCCTGCAGGCGTGTGATGGAAATGGCAGGTGTCTCGCTGGAGCGAATGATGCGTACCACCTCGTCAATATTGTCGGATGCCACGATGAGGGCTTCCAGCAGGTGGGCACGCTCCTCAGCCTTCCGCTTGTCAAATTCCGTGCGACGGATGACTACATCATGGCGATGCTCCACGAAATAGCGTATGCAGTCCTTCAAGGTGAGCAGTGCAGGACGCATCTTCACGGGAGAAGTGCCGGGAATGGGTACGAGGGCAATGGTATTGACGGCGAACGATGCTTGAAGGGCGGTCAGTTTGAAAAGCTTGTTGAGCACCACATTGGCGTTCTGCCCGCGCCGGACATCCACCACGATGCGCATGCCCTCGCGGTCCGACTCGTCGTTGACATTCGTGATGCCGTCGATCTTTCCCTCCTTGGAGAGCTGCCCGATGTGGGAGCACAGTTCTGCGGTGTTGGTGCCGTAGGGAACTTCTCTGATGACCACCTTGTCGTGCAGAGGTCCCGTCTCGATTTCTGCTTTTGCACGCATGATGATGCGTCCGCGTCCTGTTTCGTAGGCACTTCTGATACCTTCCGTACCCATGATATATCCGCCAGTGGGGAAATCCGGGCCCTTGATGTACTGCATCAGTCCGTCGAGGTCAATGTCAGGATTGTCAATATATGCTATGGCACCATCTATCACCTCGCTGATATTGTGGGTCGGAACATTGGTCGCCATACCTACGGCAATACCTGTGGCTCCGTTTACGAGAAACGACGGTATGCAGGTGGGAAGCACGCTGGGCTCCGTACGCGAGTTGTCGTAGTTCGGCACCATGTCAACGGTCTCCTTCTCGATGTCCTGCATCATCATCTCTCCCATGATGGAGAGCTTGGCTTCGGTGTAACGCATGGCAGCGGCACCGTCGCCGTCCATGGAGCCGAAGTTGCCCTGTCCGATGACGAGAGGATAGCGCATAGCCCAAGGCTGTGCCATACGCACCAGTGCTCCATATACAGAACTGTCGCCATGGGGGTGGTACTTTCCAAGCACTTCGCCTACTACGGCAGCCGATTTCTTCGTGGCTTTTTCATGTGTAATGCCCATATCCCACATTCCATAGAGGATTCTGCGGTGTACGGGTTTGAAGCCATCGCGCACATCGGGGAGCGCGCGGCTCACGATGACACTCATCGAATAGTCGATGTAGGACGATTTCATCTCGTCCTCAATATTCACATGTTTAATCTTGTCTGTTTCCTGTATCATTTTTTACAGTAGGTGTTGAAGCTTTTGAGTCTTGTCCTGACGGCATTGCCGGAGACAAGGGGGCGGGGAAGCATGGTGAGGGTTATTCCTGTAAATCCATTGGGTGTGTGCAGTCATTTCCCCATCGTTTTATTGTGCAAAATTAAGCCCTTTTGGGCGATGCAGCAAGAATTTTTGAAAAAATATAAACTTGTGCATGCCGATAAAGGCTGTTTTCGCGCATTCTGAGGCATTTTCTATAACTGAGCAGTACGTTTGTCGGGTATCTGCAAAATCAAGTTTCTGTCTGCCGGGTTTTCGTCAGTTGGCTTTGTCTTCCTCCTTGGTGAAGCCAAGCTAATTTATAGAGCACCTCTTATGAAATTCAGCGGGCACGAAGTTCCCAAAAGGCTACAGCTGAAGCCGCTGCCACATTGAGGGAGTCCACCTGATGATACATGGGTATGCGCACGACGAAGGTGGACTCTTGGATGGTCTGCTGTGGAAGTCCGTCGCCCTCAGTTCCCATGATGATGGCCAGTCGCTTCACAGCCTGCAGCCGAGGGTCGTCGATGGAGATGCTGTCGGTGGAGAGAGCCATGGCCGCAGTGGAAAATCCGAGGGCGTGAAGCGGGGCAAGCGGCGAGGAGGATGCCGGGATATATGTCCATGGCACCAGAAATACACTGCCCATGCTGACCCTGATGGCACGACGGTTTAGAGGGTCGCAGGAGTTGGAGGTGAGCACCACGGCATCAATGCCCAAAGCCGCTGCAGAGCGGAATATGGCACCGACGTTAGTGGCATCGACCACACCATCGATGACTGCCACACGCCGGGCATCCTTCACCACCTGCTCCAAAGCTGCCCCTTGTCCTGTGAGGGCTGACAATGCCGGAGTCGCTTCCGGACGACGCATGGCACAGAGCACGCCACGAGTGAGCGTATAGCCCGTGAGTCGTGCCAGAAGTTCGCGTTCTCCGGTATAGACGGGCAGTGTAGGGTCCATTCGTGCAATGATGTCGCTGGCATCGCCCGTGAGATGACGTTCTTCGCAGAGCAGGGCGCAAGGCGCATAGCCGGCATTTAGAGCCGTGCGGATCACTTTGGGACTTTCGGCAATGAAAATGCCGCGCGAAGGGTCAAGACGATTGCGGAGCTGGGCTTCGGTGAGCGAACTGAAGACCTCGACACCAGGGGTGGAGAGGGAGTCAATGCGGATAATCATGGGGGCAGGGGAGTGGTGGAGGGGGAATTATTCTTCCGTCAGGAAATCCAGGCAAGTGCGCTGGGCGGTGTAAGGACGCACACGGGTATCGGCGATGGCCACGTGGGCAGGATGGTGTGCGTAGGCTGCAAGCGCCTCAGGACTTTCAAGTGTGCTGTCGAGCATCACGTCGCAGTTGCTTGTGGCCAGACGACCGTCAATATGCACGGTGGCTGCGATGAGTCCTGGCACCTGGCCTACAAGGCTTTCCAGACCTTCCTTGATACCACGTTTGATTTGTGCTTTCTCTTCTTCCGAGAGTTCGGACTTCAGTGTCCAAAGGATGATGTGCTTTACCATATATGTTTTTTTAAAAAAGATAGTGTTTGATAGAATGTCAAATCGTCAGCAGTATGTATATGATATAAATGGCGAGCAGGGCTGTGCCTTCCAAGCGTGTCAGTTTGTAGTCTGTGCGCAGTTGTATCCAGATGAGCAGCGAGAGGGCGAGCATCCATAGTCCATCGCGTGTGAAGGCGGGGTCGATGTCGCTGATTGGGCAGATCGCGCATGAGGCGGCAAGTACGCAAAGAATGTTGAAAAGGTTGGAACCGATGGCATTCCCCACCGCCATATCCACATTCCCTTTCCGTGCGGCAATGATACTGGCGAAGAGTTCTGGCAGACTGGTGCCGATGGCTACCACCGTCAGACCTATCACCCGATTGCTTACCCCCATTCCTGCAGCAATGTCCGATGCGCCTTTTACCAGCCATTCCGCCCCCCATTTGAGAGCGGCAATGGCGAGAATGATATAGATGATGGAAAGAAGTAGAGATGGCCTCTGTGGCTTGGTGTCGGCATAATTGGCAGAAGCCTGTTTTGCCTCAGCCCGTGACGTACGGATGAGATAGCCGATGTAGCCTGCGAGCAGGGCCATTCCAATGATGCCCTCCATGCGGTTCAGGCTGCCGCTTAGGAAGCATATCAATGTGAGGATGATGCTGCAGGCAATGAGAAAGGGAGTGTCGATTTTCAGCGTGCTGCCTCGTACGGGGATAGGGCAGAACAAAGCCGTGGCGCCAAGAATCAGGGCAATGTTGGCGATGTTGCTGCCGATGACATTGCCCAGGGCAATACCGGAATTGCCTGAGAGTGCCGACTGCAGGCTGACCAGAAATTCCGGTGCAGAGGTGCCGAAGGATACGATGGTGAGGCCGATGACCATGGGGGTCAGGCGTAGCCTTTGCGCTATGCTGACGCTGCCGCGAATCAGCCATTCGCCGCCGAAGATTAGGAGTATGAGTCCGCTGATGACGAGAATGATGGAATGGGTCATGATTTCTAATTGATTTTCAGCCTGTTATTTGAAGTCCAGTCCGTTGTTTTTGGGGAGTTCCTTCCAGCGGAATCCATAGACATCATAGGAATCGGAGACGATGACGAAAGATTCCGGGGCAATGCTGCGTATCTGGTCGGTGATGACATTGACTTCGCGTTCGCGAACCACGAGGATGATGACTTCCTTCTCCTTCTCGGAAAACAGTCCTTTGGCTTGCATGTGGGTGGCTGTGCGGTCGAGAGAGTAGAGAATCCATTCGCGAAGTTTCTGCATTGCTCCAGTTTCGCAGATGACATAGATAATCTTGCTGTCGCGGTTTCCGCTGATACCCCATGCCATAGCACGGTTCATGATGACCATGGTGATCATGGAATAGAACGAAAGGCGCCATGACCCTTCGCTGCTGCCGCCGTCAAGCCCCCATCCGAATCCGATGACGAAAAGACCGAGGAGGACGATGATGCCGTCGATGACGATGAGCGTCTTGGAGAAGTGCAGATGCAGATACTTGTGGATGAGCATGGCAATGATATCTGTTCCGCCACTTGAAGCATGGCTCCTTATGATGAACGAGGTGCCGATGCCCACCAATGCAGCACCGATGATGCAGGACACGATGAGGTCGTTCGTCATATCAAGTTTACCGCCGAACATCTGTGTAGGGTCGAGTGCTTGAAGTGCTTCCGGGCTGGTGAATGCCAGGGCAGTGACGAAATTGACCATCAGCGGAGTGGCGAAAGTGGCAATCAGCGTCTGAAGTCCAAGGCGTGAGCCCAGGAATAACACGGAGCATATGAGCAGGGGAATCTGCAGCACGAGGGCGATGGTACCGATTTGGAATGTAGGAATGAAATTATGGAGGATGATACTCATTCCGAACACTCCTCCCGGCACGATTTTGTAGGGACTGATAAAATAGCTGAGTCCTACGGCGACGACAAAGCAGCCGAAAAGAAGTTGGAGGACATCGCGGGCAAACTCGGCTGTGAATACCGGCTGGAACATCTGCTTGAAGTATTCTTTCATGGCTTTTCTGTAATTTTTTTTAGAGAAGGATAGGTCTTGTTCAAGGATACAGGGGGGGAATCAGAAATCGGGCGTTGCACAGAAATGCATTTTCCTGCCATCGCGCGGATGCAGGAAAGTGATTTCGGCTGCATGCAGCAGCAGGCGTGCAGCAGGCGTGCCATAGAGTGCATCGCCCACGATGGGGCAGTTCAGGCCAGAAGGGTGTGCACAATGCACGCGCAACTGGTGGGTACGGCCTGTTATGGGCCAGAGATGCAGGCGTGTGGTCTCCCGGCTTTCAAAATCTACGACACGATAGCGCGTTGTGGCCTCCTTGCCAAAGGCGGCACTCACCATTTGGAGCGGACGGTCGTCAGGATTGGGACAAAGGGGGAGGGATATACAGCCCTCGCCTTCTATGTGCCCTTCCACAATCGCTTCATAGCGCTTCCGTACGGCATGCTGTTCAAACTGACGCTGGAGATTTCGGTAGGCCATGATGTTCTTTGCCAGCACCATCAGGCCAGAGGTGTCCATGTCCAATCGTTGGACGATGAGGGGACCGCTCATTTCCGGGAAACGTCGGGCAACCTCTTCCTTGACGCTGGGCACCTCGTCATTTCCCGGCACGCTGAGCATTCCCGAGGGTTTGTTGACGACGACAATGTCAGCATCGGAATATACCGTCTTCAAATGCCGTGCCATGGCGAGGTTGCGCTGCAGCACGGGATTGGGCTCTACGTCCAATCCTTGGAGCATGTGGGCCAGTATGGGGCGGCATTTGCTCCTGCAGGCAGGATAGAAACGGCCTTCCTTGCGCCACTCGTCGGCAGGCGATGGCCCCATCCAGAATTCTGCCATGCAAAGTGGCTTCCAGCCGTTGGCGTAAGCACACTGCAGGAGTTTCGGCGCACAGCACTCACCTGCTCCGGAGGGTGGAAGTCCGTCGAAAAAGTCTGTCAGCGGGCGGCTGTGATGCTGGGCGTTGAGAATACGGTATTGGGCAAAGATCCATCGTTGAAGTTCGATGCTTCGGTGCTGCCGCTCAGCTTTCAATCCGCTGATTTGTTGCTCAATGGCAAGAATCTCCTCTTTCGTTTGCTGGATTTCGGCATTCAGCATACGGGTTAGACGCCTGTAATCCGCTTTCTGCCGTTGGCTTTCAGCCGTCAGCAGAGGCTGCAGTTCGAGCAGCCCTTTCTCCGTTGTAGCCCCCTTTCGCCGCTCGTCGCGCTCGCGCTTTTTCTCTGCCAGCAGAAGCCTTTCTCGTGCTATCCTTGCCGTAGCATGCTTCGTCTGCTCCTGCAGTCGTTGCCGGAGAAAGGGAAGGTTTCCCTGATGTTCCAGGGCATCAATGCGTTCGGTGAGCCTGGCTATGCAGGCCTCCTCTTTCGGAAAGTGGCAGTCAGGACGAAGAATATCCACAATGGGCGGCACGAACCACGGCCAGGCATACGTTCCTGCCAACTGTGCCGAATAGGCCGCGATGAAGCCGATGGAATGTGTGGCTTCGTCGGTCTCCACAATCAGTACGCCAAACATCTTTCCCTCCTGTGCCCCCGCCCATAGCAGCGGCTGTGAGTGCAGATAGTCGCGCACTTGCCTTGCCGCTTCCATACAGAGCGGATGGGGCGTATAGTGGAAAGGAAATGTGAAGTGCTGAGGGCGCAATGTCGTCAGTTCAATGTGTTCGGGCAGTGGATGCAGATAAGAGGGAGTAGGCATATGAGTGGGGCAGAATCAGGCAGTGGGATGTCTTGTTGCTTGGAGTATGGTGTCAATCCTGGGGATTCATGTTCTCCGTGGTTGCCACAATCATTTCGTGACTTTCACGATTTCTGTAGGAGCCTGTTCCGCATTGCGTTTCTCCACAGCCTCGGTCACGGCTTGTGCCAGCACATGGAAAGCCTGTCCGGTGAGCGTGTCGGAGCGGATCGCTGCAGGCTCGCCCTCATCGCCGGCCTCGCAGATACTTTGAACAATGGGAATCTGAGCCAGCAGCGGAGTCTTCATCTCTGCTGCCAGACGCTTCACGCCATCACGGCCAAAGATATAATAGCGGTTTTCCGGCAATTCGGCAGGAGTGAACCATGCCATGTTTTCCACAAGTCCGAGAATGGGTACATTGACCTTCTCATTGCGATACATGTCGATGCCTTTTCTGGCATCGGCCAGTGCCACCTCCTGTGGTGTGCTGACGATGACGGCACCCGTAATGGCAAGGTTCTGCAGGAGTGTCAGGTGAATGTCGCTTGTGCCGGGAGGAGTGTCGATTACGAGATAGTCCAGTTCGCCCCAGTCGGTGTCGGCAATCAGCTGCTTCAGTGTGTTGCTTGCCATTCCGCCTCGCCAGAGGGTGGCAGTCTTGGGATTGACGAAGAATCCGATGGAGAGTATCTTGATGCCATATTTCATGGCAGGAATCATCAATTGCCTGCCATCCTTTTCCCATGCGAAAATCTGCTCGTCTTCAAGGTGGAACATTTTGGGTACGGAGGGTCCGAAGATGTCGGCATCAAGCAGGCCTACACGATGTCCCTGCATTGCCAATGCCACTGCAAGATTGGCGGCAACGGTGCTTTTTCCCACACCCCCCTTGCCGGAACTCACTGCAATGACATTCTTTACCTCTGGCAACATCTTTCCGGGTTCAGGGCGTTCGGCTTGCCGGCTTTTTGTGGAGATGCTGACCTCAACGTTGCGGTCGACGTAGGTGTGTATGGCAGCCTCTGCTGCTTTCACCACACTTTTCATGAAAGGGTCGGTGCTCTTTTCGAAAATCAGGCTGAAGCTGACTTTCATGCCATCAATGCGGAGGTCGTCCTCCACCATTTCCGCTTCTATCAGGTTTTTGCCGTTGCCGGGATAGCGTACGGTGGCAAGGGCGTCGTGTATGAGTTTGGGGTATAGTGTCATGGTTTGTGCATTGTAAAGGGGTGTTCTATAATCAGAAAATTATCTTTTATTCAAGTGGTGTCTCCTTGGCTTCGCCTTGCTCCTTGGAGGAAGGCGATGGCCAAGGAGGAAGGCGAAGCCATGCTAATTTATGGAATACCCGTAAGGTGTTGTATATGTTATTTGCTGGTGTCGCATCCACTTCGTTTGGAGCGGTTGTAGGAGCGGTAGGTATCCATTTCTATCTCAACGTCGGGCTCGGTGAGTTGTCCTGATTGTGGCAGGCAGAACTTGAGATATTTGATGGTGAGTCCTCGGCCGAGCCACTGGTCTTCATAATAGGTATGGATGCCCAGTATGCGCTGTACGTCGGGATCGGTCTCTGCTGAGAGAGTATGGTAGAGGTCGGCAGTCTGGAACTGCACGGGCAACTGGTTCTCGCGTACGACGTAGTCCGTGTAGGTGTACAGAAAGTTGGAGTCGGTCTTGAGATGTATGGTTCCGCCGTCAATGAGAAATTTTCGGTAGCGTTCAAGGAAGAATGTGGAGGTAAGGCGTTTTGTGACTTTCTTCATCTGAGGGTCAGAGAATGTCAGCCAGATTTCCGCCACTTCGCCGGGGGCAAAGAAATTGTGGATGAACTCAATGTGCGTACGCAGGAATCCCACGTTCGTCAGGCCTTCGCGCAGTGCATCAGTGGCTCCGCTCCACATTCGTGCACCTTTGATGTCTACGCCAATGAAATTGGTTTGGGGAAACATGCGTCCCAGTCCCACACAATATTCTCCGCGTCCGCATCCCAGTTCCAGTACGATGGGATGGTCGTTGTGGAAAAAATCCGAGTGCCATTTTCCATAAAGAGGATGGCGCTCTGAAGCGGGAGTCTGAAATGGGGCTTCAATGACATGGCTGTAGGATGCCATATCGGAAAACTTGGATAATTTGTTCTTGCTCATAAAAGAGGGGGAGTAGGGCAGTGTTAAGGGCAGGGGGAGGGAAGCCCCTTTATTGTTCTTCTTCAGCGTTGAGGATGCTGTTCACATCGTCCTCCACCTGCAACAGTTGGAGCTTGCAGAATTTCAGAAGTTCCTGTGCACGTCGTAGCATCGGTGAGAGTTGGCTGATTTCCAGTGAGCCTTTCTCGATGGTGCCGACGATACTTTCCAGTTCTGACAGTGCCGACTCGTAGGTGAGATCGTTTTTCTTGTTCATGCCAATATATATATATATGAGTGCTGTGTTGATAAAGTTCTGGCTGGAGGCCAGCAGTTGGTATCGCAGAGGCAGCCGTTCTGACTGGAGGCCAGTACCTCCACATAGCAGCCGAGATGTTCAAGGTACTGCCTTCCAGGCAGAGCGTGTGTGGAGACTATGCCATCCGGAGACTTCGTTCCCGGTTACTCAGCTACTGGTTTCCAGCCAGAGCCCTCCGTGTGCTAGTAGTTGCTCAGAGCACATCCTATGTGTCTTTGCTGTTCTGGCAGGAGGCCAGCAGTTGGTATCGCAGAGGCAATTGTTCTGGCTGGAGGCCAGTATCTGAGTAGCCGTGGGGAAATGCTTTAGCATTTGCCTACGGGTTACAGCAGTTGCCCTCCTACATCTGGCTGGAGGCCAGTACCTTAATCCTTGAGGAAGAGGTCTGTAGCCGAATCTATGCCAAACTCTCGGAGCAGTTCTTCATACTCCTCACGGAAAGTAGCCTTATGATGATGTTCCTTCTGGTTCTTGATATACTTAATCACCTTCGGGCGTTCCGCCACAGAGTAGGTGAAGGCAGCATATCCATTACCCCAAGCATCAAAGTGCGGAAACCACTCCTGATGTTCTTTGAGCCATCGCGACGACTCCTGCTTGATGACCTGCATAAACTCGCTGACCGCAATCGTAGGATGCACCTCCACACACATGTGGATATGGTCAGGCATCGAGTTGATGCGATACAGATGGCACTTCTTCTCATTGCACATCCCAAGGATGTAGGCATAGAGGTCGCGCTCATGCTCCTCGCAGAGAGTGCGTTGCGAGCGTTTCGTGCGCCAGATGATATGATATGTAAGAGATATATGACTCATGACGTATATGTATGTATGGTACTGGCTTCCAGCCAGAGAGTGTGAGGAGACCATGCTATCCGGAGACTGCGTCCCCGGTTACTCAGCTACTGGCTTCCAGCCAGAACACCATCGCGGGGCAACGGGCAACAGCAGCCCCCTCCTACATCTGGCTGGAGGCCAATACCCCCACATAGCAGCGGAGGAGGACAAGGTACTGCCTTCCAGCCAGAGAGTGTGAGGAGACCATGCTATCCGGAGACTTCGTCCCCGGTTACTCAACTACTGGCTTCCAGCCGGAGCGTCATCGTGGGCAAGGTTACTCAACTACTGGCTTCCAGCCAGAACCCGTCCCATGTGTCCTCGGTTGCTCATCTACTGGCTTCCAGCCGGAGCTGTTCCTCTTCAGCCGTGGTAGTGACGACGGATGCTATGCTTCCATGTTCCAGCATGGTCCTGACGGTTTCGCCAGTTTTCACCTCCTCCGGGGATCGCACCACATGCCCCTTGGCATTTGTAGTGATGGAAAATCCAAGTCGGAGTATGCGTTCGGGACTTGCCATCTCCAGCGATTTCTCAGCCAAAGCCAATCGCTGTTGCTGACGGCCGATGCAGCCTTCAGCCCCTTGCCTCATGCGCTGAGGGAACCTTTGGTGCTGTTGTAGCAACCGCTGCAGCAGTGTCTGTACGTTGATGCGTATACGGTTTGCCATTCTCATCAGCATCACCTGCTGCTGATGCGTGAAGGTGAAGGCAGAGCGTTCGAAGCGTCGTGCCACGGCATCAAAGCAGCGTTGCTGATGGCTGAGGTAGTCCTGGCAAGCCTCCATGATGCGCGTCTCCAGCGTCTCGACGCCATCAAGTTCCTGCTGCATGTTGTCGATCAGGAACTGTGCCACTGCCGTGGGGGTCTTGAGGTGAGTGTGTGCCACACGGTCAATGATGGTCTCGTCGCGATCGTGGCCAATGCCTGTCAGGACAGGAAGAGGGAACTGGGCTATGTTGGCAGCCAGAAGATAAGTGTCGAAGCCGTTCAGGTCAGTCACGGCTCCACCACCGCGAATGATGGTCACGCAATCCCATTCCTCCATTTCTTCGGCAATGTGGTCAAGTGCGGCGATGATGCTCCTCTCCACCTCAGCCCCTTGCATGGTAGCAGGGAAAAGATGTACGGCAAACCGGAATCCGCTGTCGAAGAGCTGGTGGCAGAAATCTCCATAGCCTGCCGCTCCTGCTGCGGAGATGACAGCGATGCGTTGCAGAGGGCGCGGAAGCGGTATTTGCCGGTTCAGATGCAGCACTCCGTCGGCCTCCAGCTGTACGAGAATTTCCTGTCTGCGTCGTGCCATCTCTCCCATGGTATAGTCGGGGTCGATGTCTGCGACGTTGAGGCTGTAGCCGTACTGTTCGTGAAAAGTCACCTGAACCTTCAGCAGGATTTTCATGCCAGGTTCAAGGTTTCTGCCCGTAGTGCGTGTGAATTTCGTTTTCAGCCTGTACCAGACGTTACACCAGATGTTGGCCTTGGCGCGCGCTTTGAATGTTCCCGCAGCAGTTTCAAGCACGTTGCGCCTGCTTCTGCGGCCTTTGTCCATCCCCTCCTCCTCTTTCTCCACAAGTTCTAAATAGCAATGTCCCGCACTCGCCTCACGCATTTCGGCAATCTCTGCCACCACCCAGTATTCATCAGGGAAAGTAAGGGCGATGGCTTGTCGTACCATTCCATTCAGTTCAGAGAGTGAAAGTGCTTTCATTGGTCTTGAAGGATTTGATAGGCCTTTTCCATGTCAGGAATGCCGTAGCCAAACACCTCGTTGGGCTTGTCGTAAGCACTGCCCGAACGATGTATGGCATCAATGATTTCCACCGGGCGTTTTTGCGGGAAAGCCTGGTAAAGGCAGGCGACGGCTCCTGCCAGGATGGGGCAGGCGAAGGATGTACCGTTGGCATGACTGACAGTTCCGTCGGTTGCCAGCAGGGCGGCACTTCCGCCGCGCGCCATGGCATCCGGCTTTACACGATGGTCGGCCGTGAAGCCGATGCTGGAGAATCGGGTGTTGACTCCATGCTCATCCACAGCTCCTACAGCGAGGATGTTGTGGGCATCGGCAGGGAATCCGATTTTTTTCCATGTCTCGTCGCCCTCGTTGCCGGCAGAGTTGAGGAGGAGTATGCCACGACTGGCAGCCAGGGAGGCCGATCGTGAGTTCAGTTCGTGCTGTCCGTCAAGCCAGTCATATTGTAGCGTAGCTTCCGGTGTGTCGAAGTGCGTATAGCCCAGACTGCTCGTCACGATGTCCACCCCAAGGGAGTCGGCATATTCCAGGGCTGCACACCAGTTGTCCTCCTCTCCACGGTATTCCTGCCATGTGTCTTCGCTTTGCAGCAGATAGAAGGAGGCTTCGGGAGCTGTCCCCACCAGGATGTTGGGCATGTCAGGTGCTATGCACGATAGCACCATCATCCCATGTGCGTGCTCCTCAAAGATATTGCTGTCAGGGCGGGCGAAATTTCTTGTACCCAGAATTTTTGTTTGCTTGAACGCTTCAATGATGTCGGCATTGTAGAAGCCGCCATCAAGAATGGCTATCGTCATGCCGCCTCCACGAAAGCCCTTGTCGTGGAGGCTAGGCAGGTGAAGTTGTTCCACCTGCTGTTGTGCCTTGCCATAATAGTCGTCCTTGCAGAATGTAGTGTCGGCCACAAGTTCTTCCCGACGGTTATGCCGGGAAGGTGCATCCATGAACTCTGGGCTAACGTATACCTTTAGTACGTGGGTGACGAAGGGCAATTCGCGCAATTTTTGTTCCAGCAGGGAATCGTGGGTTTCCACCTGAACGGTATTGTTCCATTTGGAGCAGTTGAATATGCGTGCTCCCGTATGGCGTATCTGTTCCAGATATGCAGGCGAAACGGGCAGGTCGTGATGGTCGACGGAGATGCCCATTCTCGCCCTCCTCTCCAGACTTTTTGCCGACAGGAACTGTTCTGGATGCCTGAGGCTGAAGGGCGATCCGGCCTTGTCCGTCAGTGTCAGTCGGTAACGGTAGGTCTTGGGAATGGCAATGTGGCTGATGGTGTCGGATTTTTCGGCAAACGTGGGGAGGCTCAGCCAAATGAGGAGAAGCAAAAGCAGATGTCTCATAATGTAAGTGGGGTGCTTTGGGGTCGGGATATTGTCGGCTAAAAAATTTTCCTCATTCCTCATCGAACACAATCTCTAATTTCGGGATGATGCGTTTGTTGGCATCGCGCAGAGCTTGGCTTGCGGCTGCAAGGTTCTTGGAAAACTCTTCAAAAGTTTTTTCGCCACCGTCGCAAAGGTCTGTCACGGATTTTACGATCAGAATGGGTGTCTGTGTGAGCGAACAGGTGAAGGCGATGGCAGCAGCCTCCATATCTTTCAGTTGTCCGCCGTTGGAGCGGATAATTTCCAGGTCTACAGGCTGCATGTCGAGCGACGACCCTGTGGTCACCTTACCCGTCTTGAAGTCCAACAGCCGTGCCAGTTCTTCCGCCTTCGACCATACGGGATAGTTCCCCAAAGCCTGTGTGCCCCAGGCATCGTCGCCAGGAACACGACGGTCGTGGAACATGACAGCATTTCCTATATAAATGTCAGCAATTTCTGCACCGTCGGCCTTGAAGGCACCGCAGGTACCGCTGTTGACGATAAGGTCAGGGTGCAATCTCTCGATGGCAGCATAAGTGGTGATGCTGGCAGCCTCGCATCCCACAAGGTCGCTGCCATGTTGTTCGCCGTTGAGCACCACGGACAGTTCAATGTTGCCGGCAATGCCTTGGTAGAGCAGGAAAGGATAGGGGGCGAAAAAATCCTTCACCTCCTTCAGATGGTATTCTTCGATAAAAGGACGTGCCTCGGCACGCATAGCTACAATATAGCAAATCTTCTTCATGTTGCAGTGGGTATGCTTGGAGCTGGCGTATTGTTTACTTCGCTACTACATCCCTCACCTGTACTTGATTGCGAGGCAGAAGCTGTGAGGAATTGCAAATCACACGCTGTCCGTCGCCCTTTAGGAAGAAATAGAACATGGAGGTCATGCTCTTCGGGCGGGAGTCGGTGCAGATGGTATATACCCCACGAAACAGCGGGTATTCTCCTGTGGCAATGTAATATTGGTATGGCCGTTGCCAGTCTTTGGCATCAAGTCCTAAAGGATCTTTCAGGCCATAGAATCCCACGAGCATAACCTTTACGTCGAGGTCGCGGAAATTCTGCAGTGTGCAGGTATCCCCCTTCGACACGCGTAGCCAGTCGGTGCTGACCACTCCGATGACATCCTCGCGTTCCTTCACCATTTGAATGACCTCATTGTAATTGTTCTGGGCATAGATGTTGCCGCTCAGTGGTTTTCCGCCATTCAGCGAATCCTTCATGAAGCGCACGGTCGACGATCCGGAGTGGTCGAATACCATATAAAGCGGTCCCGACTTGTGGGTCACCTCAAGTTGATTCCAGTCCGTAATCTTTCCGCTGATGATGCCCTTGATTTCATTCATGTTGATGATGGTGTCTGGATTGTTCTTGTTGACAATCAGCGCAAAGGCATCGTAGGCAAAGAGCGACTGCTTGTAGTTGTGTTTTGCCTTATGGATGATTGCCTTCTCGTTCTCCGTCAGCTTTCTGGTTGTAATGGCCATTCTCAGGCTATCGCGCAGCAGGAGGCGGATGGCAGAGTCCTCATTGCAGTAGAGGGGAATCATTGTAGCCTCGGGATGTCGGCCGTTGAACAGTTCGGAAAGTTCCTGTACGATGGGCTCGAAGCAGGCATCGGCAGCGAATTTCACATCGTCCTCGTGAAGATAGTTGGCATTGGGTGTCTGCGACCCTCCGCAGGCGCAGCATAGAATGGCCAGGGATAATGCAGCAAGATGGAATATTCGTTTCATGTGTGCAAGGATAAAGGTGGTGAAAGATAGGTGTGGGGGTAGCAGCCGGTCTCTTGATTCTGTTGCTTGCTGCCTTCAATGTGAAAGCTGCATGCAAGGCGGGCCTACCCGGCAGAGTTCATGGGGAAAGTGCCATAAAATGCGGTGTGGCATCATTCCAAATGGCAAAGGTAAGGATTTTCCGTGACATTGTGGAGAGATTCCATCCTTTATTCCGCTATCCTTTCATTTTTTTTCCATATTCTTGAAAAATCAATGTCTTCCAGCCCATTCTTCCGTCAATCAGTAAGTACTGCAAACCGTTTCCTCCGACATTCGATTTTGCTTGCCCAAGAGGATGACGAGAAACGGAATTAAGGAAACAAAACGGAAATGAGGAATTAGGGAAATCTGAAAGCCATCCCTAATTCCTCATTTTTCTCGGAAGGAAGATATTTCACGTAAGTAGGTGTTCAAAATTAGTTTTATGTTTGAATGCTCTATTTGGATGCAGAT
>CAMGOT010000036.1 GCA_946060685.1 uncultured Bacteroidales bacterium | reverse complement strand
CAAGCAGACACCCTTTGAAAAAAAGATTATATACTAATTTATAGAACACCCCTTTAGGTGTTTGGGGCTGTCTGAAAGCCCTAAAAAGAAGACCGGGGGAGATATGTCCCTCGGTCTTCTTTTTACTTCTGCCATACCTTGGTGACGGTACCGTCGGCATGGCGGATGATGTGTATGCCACTTCCCATCCTGCCGACTTTCTTGCCGCTGAGGTCGTAGATGGCGGTGGAAGGGGCTGTGGTCAGATGATTCACGATGTCGGCAGTCTCTTCGGGAGTGATAAAGTGCGTGCGTGCCGGAGCATTCTGGGCGGTAGAAGGCGGGGCAATGTAAGCCGTGAAGGCTTTGAGGTATGAGTCTGCCGCTCCCGCTTTCAGGCAATTCGCGGCATTCACTATACCATATTTACCCTCCATGTTGAAGCTGGTTTCGAAGTTCGACACCATTTTCCATCCGGCATAACCTGTGGCACCATTGGTGGCCGCATGTTCCGTAGCCACGGGAGTTACCAGCGTGACATTTGAGAACTTCGGGTTTTCCACTTTCGCTCCCAAATGCAGGATATAAGGCTCGTTGGCCTGGATGCTGCCCTCTGCCACTTTGACGAAATAGAGCGAATAGCCGTCCTGGGCATTGTAGGTGACGATGGAGAGTTGTGCTATCCAATCTTCGGCAGCATCATACGTTCGTGCTTTGCCGACTATCGTCTTCACGGTGGTCGAGAAGGGCAGGGCGATGGTAGTATATCCCTGCTTGAGGGTGCGCTGGAGCGTCACCTCGCGATATTCCGTATTGGGGAACTTCACCTCCGGCTCGGTATCTGGCGCGAGAATGAGGGAAGGCCCTTGCACCGTGAGGGTATAGGTCTTGCTGATGGCGTTGTAGCCGTCGTCCTCGGCGCGGGTCAGGGTGATGGTCACCTCTCCTCCCGCCTTTACGGGTGTGATGGTGAGGGTGTTGCTGGCAAAGGAGGTAGTGATATAGCCCCCCTCGTTGCCCGTTATGGTGAAGTTGCTCTCTGTCAGCGTAGCGTTGCTGCCGATGGTGGCCGGTGCTTCTCCTATCGTCAGGATGTTCGTTCCCTCTCCCGACAGGCTGGTGATGACCGTGGCGTCCATCTTGCTGATGACGGTGAAATAGCGCGTGATGGAAGCCTCGTTGTACTTGTAGTTGCCCGGCTGGGTGGCGGTGACGGCGATGTTGGCACCTGCGGAAAGGGCCGTCAGCTCACCGGTCTTGGCATCCACTTCAATAGCAGAATTGTTTGACGAGGTATAGGTGATGGCCAATCCGCTACTTGCTGTAGCCGTGTTGGTGGTTAGGGTTTCGCCAACGTTAAGGATAAGCTTTTCGCTGCTCAGTTCCTTATCCCACGACAAAGTCTGGTCGTATTTGCTGACGGTAAACGTCACTCTCTTGGTAATACCCAGGTGTGTATCGTTCTCCGGCTGTGTAAGGGATAGCGTAGCCTCTCCAGCCCCCACAGCTTTCACCTTGTTATTTTCTGCATCGTATTCGATAACGCCGTCCTTGGAGAGACTATAGGTGATTTCTGCGTCGCTGTTCTTTTCCGAATAGACCGTCAGCACCTCATCGTCCACCATGATGCTTTGGTTGTCAATGACCGTCAAAGTATTGGCCCGCTTGGCTGCCGTGGCCGTCAGCGTTATCTGCTGCGTATAGAAGAAATCAGAAACCGTGATGACGGCCGACTCGTCGCCCAGTTGGTTTGGATTAGGAGTATAGGTGACGGTAAATTGAACCGTAGCATCGCTGTTGTTCGTAGTGGCGATTTCTGTCGTGCTGACCGCAAAATTCGTGTTGCTGCTGTTGACCTGTATGTTGCCGCCATTGGTGGTACTGTAGTTCACCGTGACGGTGGCCTGTGCCGTGTTGCCCGTATAGACAGTGCCAAAGTCTGTCCTGTCGGACGAGGCTTCAAGATATGTTTTGCGGGTGACGTATACATTAGCATAATGATGTATGGAACTACTCCCATAGAAGCGAATATATCTTGCATCCCTGTTCGGTATGTCTATTGCGTAATGCGCCATAGTCCCAAGACTGTATTTAACATCTTGTGTAGCGAATTGTACCCAGTTGGTTCCATCTATACTATAGTATATCGTACATGTACCTGTACCCGACTTTCGCGCATCGAATTTAAGCGTTTCCGGTGGTCCGCTAAGGGTAATGTCGCAGTTTGAGTTCATACCATTCCATGATGATCCATCTGTCCATCCAGTAAACACATAGCCCTCTTCCTCGTCTGTATTGTTTACCCTTATAGAGAAAGAAGCGTAGCCAGCCTCATACTTATAGGTTTCTTCCTGCACAATCTCATACAGGTCAGTACCTGCTTCATTGCCGGCGGTAATCTTGTTGCCCGTCAGCGTAGTATAACTGCCGCTCGTTTTCGCTACCGTTATTTGGGCGTCGCTGTGAGCGGATGAATAGCCGATGGTTGCCGTTTCACCATATTTCAGTTTGATGCTGGTGGCGCTTCCTCCATTCAAGGAGACAGTAATAGGGTTGGCAATCTTCGTCACCGTAATGTCGAAGGTGGTACTTGTAAAGCCTGTGTATTTATCCGTTTCGGCTTGTGTGAAGGTTATCTTTGCCGTACCGGCATTCTTGGCCTTGATGACACCGTCTTCGTAGATGATAACGTCCTCTCCATTGTTGACGGGCGAAGGAAGGTTCTGGTCTGTGATGGTGGCAATAATAGGTGTTTCAGTATTGTTTTTTTCGCCCGTATAGACTATAATGCTACCATCCACTTGGGCTGATTGTGACGAAAGTCCCAATTCAAGTGTATTGACCACTTTCTCTACTGTAATGTTGTATGTCTGGGTCACCGCGCTGTGCGTGGTGGTTTCGGGCTGTGAAAGCGTGATGGTACTCTCACCCACTTTCAAGGCTGTCAGCGTAATGATATCTCCGCTCTTGCTGATGGCCACAACATCGGGGTCAGAGGAGGAACAAGTGAATCCTTCTCCTTCATCTTTGACGGTAATGGTAGGTTGGTCACCCACGCGAATGGTGGATAAATTTACCGAAGGAGTGAAACTGGTTACTTTTTTGCTGATGACATAAAAATCTCGGGTGATGGATGCCGGGTTATATTCGTCGTCACCCACCTGAGTGGCCGTAATCGTTATAGGATCATTAGATAATGATTCGCCCTTGACATTACCATTTCCGTCCACACTAACCACGCCATCGTTGGAACTGGAATACGTGACAGGCAGTCCAGAAGATGCCGTTGCCGTGACAGCTCCTGTCACGGTAGTGCCTTTGACGATGTTCGGGTCGTAGGTGGGAGAGGTGAAGGTGAGGGTTTGTTCTTTTTTGCTGACAGTTATTGTGAATGTGGTGCTTGCTTCATTATGCTGGTCATCCTGAGCCTTAGTGGCCTGTATTGTATATGTTCCAGCCTTTTTAGCAGTAAACATTCCTGCGGTAATGGTAGCATCAACTGCGTTATCGCTGGTTACTTGATATGATATAGCACCAGTTCCAAGAGACGAGGTGATGCATTGGCTCAGGTTCAAGTCATCGTTAACGAATGTAGATGCGTTGCTGGCAGTGATATTGCCTGCGATGCGGTTGACGATGATGGTAAGAGCCGTGCTTGTGCTTGATGCAGCGTGGCAATTATCTTTAGCTATAATATAGGATACTACAGAATATGTACCTGCTTTGTTTGCCGAAAACGTTGTCCCGTTTAATATCCCTCCCGAGGTAGTGCATTCGTATGCTTTCTCAAAGTCTGTATCGGGTACACTGAAGCAGTCTGCCACATCCAATGTTTCTGTAACTGTTATTGCTTTGGATTGTGTAGATAAAGTAGGGGCATTGGGGGTTATAGTGTATGTTACCTTTATATTATAAATTCGGCATCCATTACTTGCCTTCATAATAATATTCCCCGCATTGCCATTGGTGGAAGGAACATCAGTAAGTTCCGTGTTTGACCATCCGCATCCACCACTTTTAGTGCCTAGATAAAAAGTACATGATGGTTTCGCGGAACCAGCCTTAACATAGACACTAGTTACATTTATAGTACATGATGGATTAATCGTCCAACCAAGGGTGTAGTTTGTATTCTTAGATATATCTATATAACCTCCAACTGTGGACCCATAAGACATGCTTCCTCCTGAAAGTTTAAATTGAGCATGGCTTCCTGACCATGAAATAGTATTATTTGAGATGTTATTCCACGCATTTCCACTAATCTCCGCAGTCTGTCCCCACACTTCACCCCATCCCATAAGGCACAGCATAGCAGTCAGCAGCACCCTGTGGAGGATGGCTGTGTATGCTTGGGCTGGTTTTTGCGTTCTCTCGGGTGTTGTCGAGACTCTCGAGATACTCGAGGGGTTCGAAAGGCACATACCTTTCGACAGGCCTAAAGCACCTGATATTTGAGATTCTCTATGACCGGCCCATTGTGGGAAGTGTGGTATATGTTTCATTTTCATTTGTTGCTTAGTCGTTTGTTCTCGGCCTCTAATTGGGCGATTCTGCGTTTGAGCATTTCTATCTCGTGGGCTTGCGCCTCAATGATTTCATTTTGTGTCTGGCGTCTTCCGAGTCTGGCAGCCGTCATTCTTTCTGTGATACCACCGTTTTCGGTGAAATCCTTTTCGGAGTATTCCAACCATTTTGTCATCATCCTGTCAACTTGACGGCAGAGGGTGATGGCGAGGTTGGAGAGTTCCTCATCGGAGAATTTGGAGAAGAGGGGAGTGTAGTCCTCCTGGTTGTTGTGGGAGCGGCAGAACTCCAGCAGTTGGGAGTGGCGGGGGTGTGCTGCATCCCATAGTGGAAGATGACGGGCGTTGAGATAGTCGCGATAGTCTTCCAGAAGTTCCTGAATGCTGGCGCGTGCCACATTCAGGAGTTTGATTTCCATCTTGACGGAACTAAGTCCGTCGGAAAATCCCTCCACAATGTTCTGCTTCCCCGAGCGTGCTGCCTGTACCATCTGGTCGATGGTGCGGTCGCTGCGATGCAAGTACTTTTCCGTGAAATGCTTGGTAAGCAGATAAAGCACGTCAGCCTTCTTGTAGAAATACAATTCCTTCCAGTTGGTGGGCTTGCGGAGGAAATGGGGAGAGGCGGGAGGCTGGGGCATGGTGGGGGTGTTTTATTAGGGTGGTGGAATTTTTTTGATTATAGAAGTTCTAGAAAATCTAGTGGTTCTAGAAGTTCTAGAGATTCTAGAGAAACTAGAGATTCTAGAGAAACTAGAAATTCTAGAACTGCTAGAAAAACTATAGATTCTATAGAAGCTGGCATTCCCTGAGAAATGCCGGACCTCTATGATTTTAGAACAGGCAGTGCTTCTATGCTATCGAGCTTGCTGATTATTCATTGTTGGGGATGGATGGCCAGGCGGGGGCATCAAATTCTCCTTCGTGGCTGCCTTCCCCTATGGCTATCAGCAAATCCGCTATGGCTTTCGCGGTCAGGGTGATGGGATAGTGGGTGCCGGAAGCTATGGGCAGCGTTTGGGTGATGCCATTGGCGGGAAGGTCGGAAACATGGGAGTCGGGGTTGGCTTTCGCCTTGATGGTGTAGGTGATGGTTCCGCTGGACGGCACCATAAAAAATGCTTCTTCTGCGGAAGCCGTGAGACTGACCTCCCTTTCCCCGTCGGTAAGAGTAAGTGCTGTGAGGGAATAGCGATCGGAGAAAGAAGAGGCGATATTGAGGGAAATCTTGGCATTCTTTGGAGAACCCAAATTGATGCTGACATCTACCGTGCTTCCCCTTTTAAGGTCAAATTTAGAAGAAGTGCCATGATAGTATGGTTTGCCGTTGCCTTCGATGGCAGCGGTGGCATTGTCAGCGGTAAGCGTATATGTTCCCGCAGGAACGATGCAGCTGTATTCGTTTTCCTCTTTCAGCAGTTCCAGCGTCGTATTCACTGTATTTCCTTTGCTGTCAGTCCCCTGAAGAGTAAAGGTAAATCCTGTGAAATCAGTAAGGCTTTGCTGCTCCGCCCGCACAGTGATGAACGGCCCAGCCTCCGACATCCTCAACACAATACGACCGTCGGTATCGCCGACATCGAATATCTCCTCCTCTCCAGCGCAGGAAAAGAGCAGGGACATCATGCCGAACAATACAAAAAGGAAAGAATATGGCTTCATAAAAATATAGATTTGTTTATCCTCGCATCCCCCACCTCCTGGGAGAAAGCCAGAAGATGGGGGGATGGAGGAGATAGGGAGATGATGCTCCGGGATGCACTTATTGCTTTATTCGTTTGTAGAAGACTGAGTTGTTGGTGTACCAGTTGCGGCATCAATCTCTATCGTGGTGGTGCCACCGTTATCGAACGTATTGTTATACGTTATAGTAAGTGTGGTGATTTTGCCATCATCGGTTGATGCAATTGTAAGATTATAATTTGTGGCGGCAACAAGTGCAGAAATCAAGGCTGTTGCAGACTTTTCAACCGATTGATAAGTGTAATTAAGAGTCAAAGTCACATTTTGACCAGCCCTAAAGAAAGCTTCGCCTCCATTCGCATAAGTATACGAGCGTGTAGTGTTTTCACCATTTTTCTGAACTGCAACAACGCTTGTTATCTCAAGTACACCATTGATTTCTGCTGTATTCCAATTATTAACCGTAATTTTTGCATTCTTTGCTTGTCCGCAGGCAACATTAACATTGTTTGTTCCTTTTTGAAGATTAACAGTTTCACTGCCTACATAGTATGGAGCACCAGCACCACTGTTTGCCGTATAAGCCTCATTTTCTGTGCTATGGCTACAAACATAAATGGTATGTTCGCCTGCTACATAGACCTGGTTACCTATTTGGCTGGCTACTATATAAGAATCTTCTTCATCTACTTTTGCATACCAATTGCCAAGTTCTGAGTTATTTACATTCGTTACACCACGCGTCCACACGCTCAGCTCCGGATTGTTGCTGACGTTGAGTTCAATGGTCGCCAAAGAGGTTTCGTATGGCTGGAACATGGTATCTTCTTCACTCATACAGGAGGTGAAGGCTGCAGCCAAGGTGGCAAATGCAGCAAAAATTGTTTTCTTCATTATTATTATGATTTAGTGTTTGTAATTGCGATTTTGTGTTGTAAATGGGCAGTCCTATGACAATAGGAGCGAATGGAAGTGTATGCTTTGGCTGTTTCCCATAGCCTCAGTCCATCGCCTGCATGATAATATATATATATATGAGTGCTTATGGCATATCAGCATGTCCCGACAGCAGGCTTAGTATGTTTTCGAGTGCAAAGTTATGGCAAAATAACGAATGGAAAAATTGTTTTTGGTACTTTTATCGCAATTTCCCTTTTTTTGAAAAAAAAATAACACCTGTACTTGTTTTGCAGACTGTAGGAAGCCTGAAAAACAGGAAAAACAGAGCCAAAAAGACCGAAAACATACGATGAAACCGCAGAAAAGAGTAGGGCAGAGGTGGAAGAAAATGAGGTATGTACCATAATTCTGCTGCAGCATCATACGATTGTACCAAGAAAAACAGAAGAGTACCCCATAAAAAATGCGCTGGAATGACAGTCAAGGCATAAAACTGTCAATCCAGCGCGGTGAAAAATAAATCTTTACCGGAGAATTATTTCACGCTAACCTTACAGGAAGCAGAACCTGCGGTAGCATTTATCTTCACGACATAGATACCAGGGGTTAAGTGGTCCAGGCAAAGCATGTCGGCAGCGGACTGCGACAGGCAGCGACGGCCATCGGCAGAGAATACCTCCACCAGCCCGATGCCGTCGCCCATGATGCGGAAACGGTTGGCACCGGCAGGAAGCAGACCTACTTCCTGATTGGCGGCAGCATGTGCTATGCCATCGCTACCCACAGGCTCGGCAATGACATAAATGTCGGCCAACATGGAAGAACCGTTGATTTCGGAAAGCACGATGGCACCACTGTCGTTGTAGCCGAAAGCCGTGCGCACATCGCCCGGATGGTCGGTGGCATCGAAATGCACCTCCTGGAAAGTGGCATCCCGCAATTTGGTGAGCATGACGCAGAGATTACCGCCATCATAATGGAACGCCTCGCTGAAGGGCAGACGCAAAGTGTGGGTACCGACGCCGAAGGTCACATTGCCGTCGAAGGCCGTGGTCAGAGCATTCTCCTCTATCCAGCCTTCAGTGGGCGAGAACTGCTCTGTGTTGGCCAGCGCCAGCTTGAGATGACGCTCCTCTATGGGAGCTGCCGCCTTACTGTAGTAGCGGAAGCCGATTTCCTTCAGCAGTGCCGGTGGACAGTCCATCTCCTCCTTCCTGTAGATACCCTGCGAGAAACTGTAGTAATAGCCCTCAAAGGCAATGGGGAGAAGGAAAGGCGAAGCGTTGTTCTCGCCAATGCGGATGATGCGCTCTGTGGCAGGACGCACCTCCAAAAGGAAGGGGGAGGAGAAATCATTGTCGGGATTCCGGTCGTCGGCAGCCATCACCTCGGCATAGAGTTTCTGCGTGCCCACCGCATGAGGCGTGAAGGAGAGTGTATAGGACTTCTCTGCCCCCGACTCCAAAGCCTCGTCGACAGCCACTTCCTGCAGCAGCTGCTGCTCCTCGTCGAGGAGGCGGACCTTGAATCCCTGCATCGTGTTCTGCCCCACATTGCTCACCTTCACCGTACAGGCATACGGACTTTCCGCCACCGCGAGGAAGTCGCCCTCCGGCATGTCTACGGCCAAGTCATTGTCGGTAAAGGAAGTGAGGCTGATGCTGGAAATCAGAATCTGGAACTGGTCGGGCTGGGAGAAAGCCTTGAAGCCCAGCATAAAATCGGCAGTGGCATCGGCCACAAACTCCACAGTGCGGAGTGTAGGGTCGGACGCATTGAAGCTTTCGAGCGTCTCCAGCACACGGGTGTGGGAAGAAGGTTCGGCCGAAGTGCCCAGGCTGACCTGCAGATTCTCCGAAGACCCCAGGATGGAAGGACACTGCACGGTGTAGGACAGCCGATAGCATCTGCCCTGCTCCAGATGGAAAGGCACCGACATCAGCCAATCGTCGCCCTGCTTGAAGAACGATCCGAAATACTGGAAGTTTCCGGCATTCGCCTTCCAGCAAACCCCATCGGCATTGGCATCGACCACCAACCATTGCGCTACGGCAAAGGGATTGGCAAAGTCCATGGTATAAGGCAGCGGAAGAGCATGACCGGCCAGCACCGCAGATGATTTCAGCGCATTGCTGCTTCCCGCAGCGTTGTAGGCCTCCACGGAATAGGTGAAATAGCAAGCCTCGGCAGCAGTATCGTCGGTGAACGACTTGGCTGCGATGCCCTCAAACACCTTGCCGTCGGGCTGACGCGTGATGCGATACAGGGTGCCGGAAGGATTCTCGTCGGTCCATTCCAGAATGGCAGCAGAACCTTCGGAACGGACGGAGAGGGAAGTGAGATCATCCGGCACCTGAACATCCGTACTGCCCCCACCCTGCGTGGTGAAAGGAATGTAGAGTCCGCCGAGCAGGGTGTTGTCGTCCACTGCAGCGCGTTGGAGCGGCAGGCCCGTGGCCATGTCCAGCTGCACGATAAAGGCATCATATTCCGTGTCGACCGCCGTCCAATAGAGTTTTCCAGCATCGCGGTCGAACTCCATCGACTGCACCTGGTCGGAAGCGGCAGTAATGCCCGTGTTGCCCACCAGCGTAAGACTTCCGTTTTTCTTGTTGATACGATAGAGATCGGCCGCCGATGACAAGCCGAAAAGGTTGCCGTCGGCATCGGCGGCAATCGCCATGATCTTGTCGTCGAGTGCCGCCACCTTCTGGCATTCGCCATTTTCGAGATTGATGACCACCAGTTCGGCAGGCACTTTGGAGCCCCCCTCCTTGCACACCACGCCATACATGGAGCCAGTGGTGACATCAAAGGTGAGGTCGGCACAGGCATAGGTGATGGAGGTAGAGCGGAAATCCCATTCGCCGGACTTGCAATCGAAGGCCGCCAGACCAGCCATCTGATAGCCGTCGTAGTCCGCACTGAGGAGACAATAATAGTCGGTGCCATCGCCGGCACCGCCCCAGAGGCCATACATGGCAGGGGAAACGGGAGTCAGTTCCCGGCCGTTCTGAACATTGAAGGAATAGAGTCCCACTTCGAGCCCCGTATTGCCGGAGCCGGTGAGGAAGCCGTAGGCAGTTTGCGCTACGGAGGAAATGGCGGCAAAGGCTACCGCGAGGAAAAGGAAGAATTTTTTCATGCTTGTGATAGGGATTTAGGCTGCGCAAAAGCGCAGCGCACGGGGGAAAAGAAAAGGGCGCAGCGCACGGGACAGAGGAGCGCAGAGGGCCAGCCTGCCCTCTGCGCTCTCATTATGCTGCAATGCCCTTTTAGATGCAATGCCCTTTTAGATGCAATGCCCTTTTAGATGCAAAGCCCCTTTATTTTGCCGGGATGAGACCACGGTTGCGGAGCAGGGCCTCTATCTGCGGCTCCTTGCCGCGGAACCTCTTGTACATCGTCATGCCATCGTCGATACCGCCAGGCATGAGGCAGAACTTGCGGAAACGCGCTGCCACCTCAGGATTGAGGACATTGCCCGTCTCCTTATAGGCCTCAAAAGCATCGGCATCGAGCACCTCGCTCCAGAGATAACAGTAGTAACCGGCAGCATATCCGCCACCAAGGCTATGGCTGAAGTTGGTGACACGATAGCGGGGATAAACCTGCTGCGGGATGCCACGCGACAGCAACTGGGAAGTTTCGTACTGCATGATGTCGAAATGCTGAGGCAGGGTCTTCAAGGTGTGGAGGTCCATATCCACATAGGAAGCGGCAAGATATTCCACCGTGGCAAATCCCTGTCCGAACTTATTGCTCGCATCCAATTTGGCAACGAGGGAATCGGGGATGGTCGCACCCGTCTTGTAGTGCTTGGCATAGACCGCCAGTACGGCAGGGTCAAGCGCCCAATGCTCGTTGACCTGCGAAGGAAGTTCCACAAAGTCGGTCTCTACATCGTAGACCGCATTGTAGTGTACATCATGGAGCATGAAATGGAGGGCATGACCGAACTCATGGAACATGGTGAGGACATTGTCGATGCTCTGCAATGCCGGCTCGCCCTCAGCAGCAGGCTTCGTCATGTTGCAGACATTGACAATGACCGGAATCTGCCGCTTTCCCTCAGCATCATACGCCTGTCGGCGCAGTTCCGTCATCCATGCTCCAGCCCCCTTTCCATCGCGAGGATAATAGTCGCTGTAGAAGATGGCCAGGGTGGAGCCATCCTTGTCGAACACCTGCCATGCCTTGGCCGAAGGCTCGTAGGCAGGAACCTCGGGGGTGATTTCCTTGAACGTCAGTCCGTAGAGTTTTTCGGCCACATGGAAAATGCCTTTCAGCACATTGTTGATTTCAAAATACTCAGAGAGCTGCTGCTCGTCCATCTGGAATTTCGAGGCTTTCACCTTGGTGAGATAGTACATGATGTCCCATCCCATGGGTTCGCCCTCAATGCCGTCGGCCTTCATCTCCTGCTGGATATCGGCCAGTTCCTCCTTGAGTTTTCCTACGGCGGGCTTCCAGACCTCATCGAGCAGACGGTACACCGCCTCGGGCGTCTTGGCCATACGCTCCTTGAGAATCATCTCTGCGCTGGTGTCATGGCCGAAGAGGCGAGCCTTCTCGATGCGCAGTTCGACAATCTGCCTGGCAATATCCGCATTGTTCCACTCGTTCTTCTGGTTGCCACGGCCATAATATGCCTCATAGACCTTTCGGCGCACCTCGCGGTTGGAACAGTTCTGGAGGACAGGATAGCAGGAAGGCCGCTGCATATTGAAGGCATACTGCCCCTCCTTGCCCTGCTCCTTTGCCATTTGCGCAGCCGCAGCAATGTCGGACTCCGAAAGTCCGGGCAACTCCTCGCGATGCTCCACGAAGACATAAGTGTTGTTCGTCTCGTGCAGCAGGTTCTGGCTGAACTGCAGTTCCAGTTCGCTCAGTTTCAGATTCAGTTCGCGCAGGCGTTCCTGCTGCTTTTCCGAGAGCGCCGCTCCCGCCGTCTCGAAATCGCGATAGATCTTCTTGACCGTGCTGAATTGCTCATGGTTCACCAGGCGGTGCAAAGCCGCCGTGTCGGACTTTTCCAGTGCCGTCAGACGGTCGTAGACCGCCTTGACCCGCATGAAGAGTTCATGGTTCAGGAAGAGATCGTCGGAGTGAGATGCCAGTTTAGGATAAATTTCGGTTTCGAACTTGCGGATTTCCTCCGTGGAGTTGCTTCCCGACAAGGCACTGAATATCAAGGAAGTGCGGTCGAGTTCTGCGCCCGACTGGTCGAAAGCCGCAATGGTGTTTTGGAAATCAGGCGCTGCCGTGTCGCTGACGATGGCCGCAATGTGGGCATTCTGAGCCTTCATGCCTTCCTCAAAAGCCTCGCGATAGTGGTCGACGGTGATCAGGCTATAAGGCTCGATGCCGAATTTCTCCTCGGAAGGAGTGGTGAGTGGATTCATAATTTCTTGTTTGCACGAAGTGGCGATGCCACCCAGAATGAAGAGTGCAGGAATGATTTTTTTCATGACTACAAATTATTTCAGCATATAAACGATGGTGTTCACCACGCGCACGCGTTTAATATAAGGAGTGTTGGCATCCCGGTTTTCGATGGAGAACTGTCCCTGAGTGGCCGACCGGATTTCGCCCAGCCCGCTTCCGCTGTCGGCGGCAAACTTCTCCGCAGTGAGGCGTGCATTCTTTGTGGCTTCTTCCACCATGGCAGGCTTCACCTCGTTGAGTTGTGTGAACTCGTAGGAAATGGTGTTGTTGCCATACTCCTCGCTGACGATGGCAATACCCTGCTTCATGAGTTCCGCCTGCCGCCTCATGAGGCTTCTCACCTTGTCGACGTTGGCACTGGTGACGGTGATGACACTGGTGGCCTTATAGCGGAAATTCATGATTTCATTGCCATAGTTGTCGGCCTGACGGTCGGAGATGGTCGGCGGATTGACACTGATTTCATCCTCGCTGATACCGCCATTCTTGAGGAAATTGACCACGACGCGGTTTTTCTGTTCCAGGAGGGAATACATGACCGAAGGGTCGTTTCCCAATTCCTTGTAAACCAAAGGCCATGTGACTTTGTCGGCCTTTACTTCGCGTTCCGAAAGTCCCTTGACGGTGACGATACGGTCGCGATCCTTGAAATCCACAATACCACTGTGGATGCCCATCGCCAGTACGGACAAGCCGCAGGCAACGATGAAGGATGATAGGATAGGAGTTGGTTGAATTTTCATATCTTGAAAGTTTAACAGTGAGTCGTATATATATATGTGGGGGGCTTATATGCTTTACTGGCTGTTCTGCCGCATATAGCGTATGCCCTCCGTCATGTGGCGCAGCATGGGGAAGAAGTGGGTGTAGCCCTTCCGGGTGCTGCTGAAGGCAAATGCCAGGCAATGGAATACCGCCATAAAGCCATGGATATAATACTGAAAGGCACCATACGACCGCTGAACACCGGCATCGACATAAATCATCGACTGTTTCAGCATCATGTTGGTCTCCACCACCTTACGCGGGAAATAGCGCATCTTCAGACCGTTGCGAGCGGCATCATACACCCATACATCCTCCTCGCCACACGTCAGGAACTGCGTGCCCAGTCCAAAGCGTTCGTCATAGCGGATGATACCCTGTATGCTCGCTCTCCGGCACCCCTTCTCGATGGTCGACAGGCTATACTCCAGTGTAGGAGCCACAACCTCACACTCCTCCTTCGGATAGTGCTTCAGCAAGCGTCCCGTATAGCTGGTGGCCTGAAAGAATGCCACATCCAATGAAGGATGGGCAGAAAACACCTCGCGCAAGGTGGAGAAAGTGTCTTCGCTGATGCGGGAATCGTCGTCAGTGAAGAGGACAATGTCGGACTTGGAAAGGGAAAGGGCCTGGTTGCGGTTGGCGGAAAGCCCCTGTCCGCGATAGGAGAAAACGGTCACATCATCACGTTGCCGCAGACTGTCGGGCAGCATCTCCAGATACCGCTCGTCGGTATATTGATAAGCGAGGATATACCTTACGCCCTCGGCAGGAGGGAGCAGCACCTGATCCACCTTCACCACGCCCTTGTTGAAGGAGCATATCAGGACATCAATGGTAAGCAGTTCATTCATAGGAAATTATCATCTATTGTTGGTCGTCGGTAATCGCTGACGGTTATGCCAGCACGAAATGCTCAAGCGCCCGAATAGTGGCCTCCACCTCGGCATCCGTCATGACTGGCGAGATGGGCAGGCTCAGTTCCGATGCCGCCATGCGTTCCGCCATGGGAAACGCCTTCCCTTCGGCAAAAGGTTTCAGGCAAGGCTGCCGATGGAGAGGGAGGGGATAATGAATCAGCGTCTCAATGCCCTCGGCCGTCAGATGGCTTTGCAAACGTTCGCGGCAGGGAGTGAGCACAGGGAAGATATGGTAGGCCGAAAGCCGGGAGGGGAGGGTAGCGAGAAGGTCGGGATGCCCCATGGAGGAGATGGCCTCTTCATAGCGGCGGGCAATGCGGATACGCTTGGCATTGTCGGACTGCAGCCGCCGGAGTTTCACACTGAGTATGGCAGCCTGCACCTCGTCAAGCCGGGAGTTGGAACCAGGATATTCATGCAGATACTTTTGCCTTGCCCCATAATTCGCCATCATTCTGACCCTCTCCGCCAGACCAGCATCGCCGGTGACGACAGCACCACCATCGCCCAATGCCCCAAGGTTCTTGCCCGGATAGAAACTGAAAGCCAGCGCATCGCTCTGTCCCGGTCCGGCTATACCATGCGCCTGTGCGGCATCCTCCAGAACAAACAACTGATGCTGAGCGGCAAAACGCCAGATGCCCTCCATATCAGCCCTTTGGCCATACAGATGCACGGGAAGCACAGCACGCGTTCTGGCAGACAACACCTCCTCCAGCATATTCGCAGACAGCAAGGCATTCCCATCGACATCGACAAATACCGGCCGCAATCCCGCCCGTACGACAGCCTGCGCCGTAGCGACAAAAGTCATGGCAGGGACAATGACCTCATCGGCATCGTCCCATCCCGCCATCGCTTTCTTTGCCGTCAAGACGAGCGTCAGGGCATCCAGCCCGTTGGCCACCCCTATACAATATTTCTGCTGACAAAAAGCGGCAAACTCCGCTTCAAACTGTGCCACCGCTGTGCCGTTAAGATACCATCCGGAATCTACCACGCGACAAACGGCAGCCGAAAGTTCCGGCTGAAAACTGGCATTGAGTTTTTGGAGGTCAAGAAATTTTACCATAAAACATCATATAAAATGGGGGGGGGAAAGGAAAGGTGAGGGTGGGAGATTGCCCTAAGACCGCAAAGCAAAGCCTTCAGAAATCCCAGGTATAGGTGTTGTAGACCACGGAGCGCGCTCCAAAGCCTTCCTTTTGCGCATTCAGTCCGGTGTTGAGAAAGTGGCCATTGTCCTCCGTGGAGATGCCGAAGTCGAAGTAAGTGTAAACGCTTGATTCAGAGTAGGTTTTGAGTATGGTATGAAAGAGAAGGTCGAGAGCTCCCATCCGGCATCCGGCATCCGATGCGGAAATATATTGCGCATGGACGACAGGAGCAGAAAAGAAGAGTACCGTGCCTCCCACAATCCTCCCCGATGCAGTCCCCTCACGGACTACGAACAGAGCGATATTCTCGGGAAACCGCTCTCTGAGCAGGAGCATTTCTTCAATGGAATGCACAGGATGCCGGTCGTGGCGCAGGGCGAGCACATCGGCAAGAACCGTCCAGAACTCCCGCCATGCCATAGCATCGGAAGCTTCCTCAACGCAGAGTCCATTCCGTTCGGCCCGCCGCACCCCGCGCCTGCGAAGTTCGGCAAAAGGAGCAGGATGCTGAAGATGCACCGTTGAGGAGAGCGTACAAGCCGTGAGCTTCATGCCATAGCGGAAAAACCAGTACAATTCATCGTCGGCAGGCATCCGATGATAGATGGAAGGAATGGGACGGAAAATGATGCGGTGAATGCCGAAATGCCGGACGTAGAAGTCCCGAGCCGCCAGCAGCATTCCCTCCACCTCCTGTGCATGGGTAGCCGGCGAGAGGAGGAAACCGCCGTAAGTGAGACCACCGTGACTTCGAACCTCCCCCTCAGCCAAGTGCAAGGAGGCCGGCAAGAGTCCCTTCAGCCGCCCATGAGCATCCTCAAACATCAAGGAAGCATCGACAAAACGGTCGGCATGATAGTCCATGAAATCGCGGCGGAACAGGAAAGTGGCATTTCTCGAAGCCTCCACAAAGTCGTCCCAACGCGATTTTTCGGAAGGGCCATAAGGAGATGCGATGCAGAAGGTAGTCATGATTCAGCCGTCTCGTTCAGGAAGGATTGGAAATCATGGATATAGCCCTCGGAAGTATACGCATTCGATGCAAGGCACAATCCGAGGAAATCCTTTGAGCAATTATAATATCTGCACCATACCATGGGCGGAATGACAATGCCTTCGTCCGGGCTGTCGAGCCGCACCCGTACTGCCTGGCTCCCGTCGTGCAGTTCCATGTCGCAACCTCCATGAGCGGCCACAAAGAACTCCGAGCAGAAGCGATGAGCATGACCGCCACGCTCCATGTTCTCAGGAACATCATATACCCAGAATACGCGCTCAAACCGGAACGGCACGACATGCTGGCCGTTCTGCACAAAAGCCAAGGCGCCTCTCGGATCCTTGTGGCCCGGAATCTTTATCTTTTTTATTTCCAAGGTTTATCCGTTTTTTTTCAGAGAAGAACTACTTACTTTTCAGAGAAGATATACTTACTTTGCCAGAGAAGATATACTTACTTTGCCGATGAAGTATATCTTCTCTGAAAAAGGCCTTTATAAAGCGATAGGATCAAGGAGAAGAAAAGCGACAGGATCAGAACACCCTATTTTACATAATGGTCATTCCAGCCGTTTTACGCTCTACTACCTTGTCTATTCCTGTCGAAGTGACAATTTGACCAAAGAAATACATTTCCTTTTTGTCCTGTATTCCATCTGCCATTATCATCTGTTGAAGCATTCCTGCAACTTCCATTTTCTGGTCATCAAGCATGTCCGAAATTACATTTAGCGCTGTAGCCTAGTCAATGGGAGAATCAGATGAAAATGAAGACAGTCCCAATAACTGCTTGATATAATTTAGGTATTGGGATTCTTGAGCATCTCTATGTCCGTCAATCATCATCATATCACAAAGAATTTTGATGATAGACTGTTTTTCTAAGTTTGTATAATTCATTGTTTTTAACTTTAAAATTTGCGAACTAGCGTTTCGATAATTCCAAACACTGCATCGTGAGCAAGTTCCCCTTCAACAATCGCTTGTTGTTTATTAATTTGTGGATGGTTTCTTGCAACACTTGGAGCCTGTCGTTTTAAACTTGCCAACATACTGCTATCAGGATCAATATCCCATGCTTTGTATACATCAGAAAGGAGTAGAATATCAAAAAAAGAACTCTCATCAAGGTGTCCTTTGTACTCGGACATAGGAGCCAAACGAGCCATCATTATTATTCTGTCCCATTTGTTCATATTTTTAAATGTAACGAAAGCACGATATTTATTCCCTTCAAGACGAGACTTTTCAGGTATATTTACATCTCTGGCAACCAAAGTGCTAAAATAATAGCAATACATAGCTGGCATGTCTCCACCTATGTTATGAGCAAACATTTCAAAGAATGCGCCCATAGCTATGGTTTTATTGTCAATAGTTGCAGGATTACATTTCCAATCATGTTGAGAAAGATAATCAGCGATCTTTTGTAAGACTTTTTTTGTCTCTGTAGCAGCATCTTTACCAATCATTGCATAACTGATATGGACACTGGCATACTCTTTTAGATAATCGTTAAGCATATTTTGTAAATGTTGAATAATTCACAGAATCGAAAAGTTAATAAGTTGTTTTTTTTTGGTCGTACTCAATTAATAGTCGAGATAAATATCAACGTACTCAGATTGACCATATTCCATGTTGATTTCAGAAATAGGCATTCCAAAAGCCATCATTGTTCTTCGCATGGCATTGTAATGTCCCTGTAGATTTGTGCCATATAGTGCTATGGAACCAATTTTTCCATTTGGGTCAGGATAAAAAAGAAACAAATTCACAGACTGACCATTTTTAGACACTTCAAGAGCTTGAATACCAGCTCGCATATCGTAACAATAGTTACGTATGGAGTATGATGAATATGCAGGATAATTACGGAATTCATTTTCAATGTTCCTTATTCGCTGCTGACTATCTGAGTTTAAACTTCCGTAGAACATAGATAATTAGGGATTGTCGTATAATTTAGAGAAATTGATATTGATTGACGAGGGCATGCCTTCCAAAGCTACCCTCGTCAGCCTTTTTTCTGAGTTTTGTTGTTTTTTGATCTGATTTTTGTATCGTCAGGACATAATTATCCCTTGTATGAGGAATAATGTTTGACAGATATGCGGCTAGGCAGCCTGGCTGAGTTCTGCCTTTGCAATTCTCCTTGCCAATTGTACTACGTTTGCCGTATGGA
>CAMGOT010000035.1 GCA_946060685.1 uncultured Bacteroidales bacterium | reverse complement strand
CGAGGTGCGAAGGAGGAAGGTTTACCAAGCTAATTTATAGAACATCCCTTTAGAGAAAGGGTGGGGAGGAGCACAGGCTATGCCTTCCTCCATCGCACCTGTCGATTTTTTATTTTCTCCATACAATTAAGGTGTGTCTGGAAATCTTCTTCCAGACACACCTCTTTTTCATATAGCTGGCTAAGTCAGCAGAAAGTTAGAAGCTGTAGCGCAGATTGAAGAGGATGTTCCACGTTGAGGCAGAACTGATATAGTCCTGTGTGGTCGAAGTGTGGCGCGCACCGTTCATAAGGTTGTAGGTAAAGGTGGCGGGACCGGCTGCGGAAGTCTTGGCTGTGAGCAGGGTATTGCCGACTACCTGCTTGTACGTTCCCCAGCAGGGATCGAGAGCATTGAGCAAATTGTTCACGTCCATACCCACGGTGAGCACATGCTTCATGGCACCCTTGCGATTCAGATTGAAGTCCTGTGCGAACTTGAGGTTCAGCTGGTGGTGCCAGGGCATCTTTGCTCCTCCGCGCTCGGCATACTTTCCCTTGCGGCTCTTGAGGTAGGAGCTCTGCTGGATATAAGCCCAGAAGTCGTCGCGCTGGTCGTCGGCAGTGTACACATGCTTGTTGCCGAAGCGGTCGGTATAGGTACCATTGTCGGCAAAATTCCAGGAGTTGAGTTCCTCACGGCTGGCAGGCACATAGATAAGGTTGCCTTGAGCAGAGGCATCGCCGTTAATGTTGGAATTGAAGATATAGCTGTAGCGCGTGAAGGAATCGCCGCCAAGATATCCGCCCTCGCCACCGTCGTACTGGAGGCTGAAGGTCGTCTGGCCGAAGTTGCCTTCCTTAAGAATATAGGAAGCAGTGATGAGCAGGCGGTTGGGCTGCACGTAGGTGGAATAGCCCAGTTCGTGGTCGTTCACGGCATTCACACTGTTGCGATAACTGATATAGGCCGACGATACCTGGTCGCTAATACCTTCGCTGTAGCTCTTTGCATGGGAGTAGGTGTAGGATGCGTTGAAGTCAAGGCCAAAGTCGAAACGCTTGTGGAGACTGGCGGTGATGCTGTAGTAGTAAGCCTTCTTGCCGGCATTCTCTATCATGTAGACCTGATTGCCCTTGGTATAGCTGCTCATCTTGTGGCGTACGTCGCCGGGGCTGAGCGTGACGGTGGAAGTGCCATCCCAGTAGATGTTGGCATTGGTGACGATGCAGGGGTTGAGGTCCTTGTTGTAGATGCCTTCCAGCGAGAAGTCGACATCGCCTGGAAGTTTGAAGTCGGCAGCGAGGCTGGCCTTCCATGTGGAAGGCATCTTGAGATCATCGCTAAGGATGGTGGCACCCGTAGGCACACTGGTGGCACTGGTGGCATGAAGCTGTTCCAGCATCTCGGCATTGGAGGTTGTGAAACGTACGCCTTCGCAGTCAGCACCGGTGAGAACCTTTGAAGTTTGTCCCATACCGCTGTTGCCCACAGCACTGATGAGCCATACGTAAGGCATGCGGCCGACGAAGATACCCGTTCCTCCACGGAGGACAATCTTGCGGTCACCGATGACATCCCAGTTGAAGCCTACACGAGGGCTGAACGTAGGATTGGCATCAGGCACATTGTCCGTACGGAACCGACGCTCGCCTATTACGAGGTTCGTGCCTGCCACACCAGGATCGGTGGCGAGGGCATAGTTGCACTGGTCGTAGAAAGCCTGGTTGAAGTTGTTGTCAAGGCTGGAATAGAAGGGCAACTCCACGCGCAGACCGAAGCTGAGTTTGAAGCGGTTGCTGATGTCGAAGTTGTCCTGCGCATACCATGAGAGCTGATGGGTGGTCATGCGTGCGGTGAACATGGAGTGGTCTGCTCCGTTGCCATAGGTCATGCCGAACACTCTGGGGGCGGCATTGAACACGCTTGCCCAGTCGCCGGCTGCCACCTGCTCGGGAGTGGCCTCGTAGGCATAGTAGCCTGCAGCGGCCTGTGCGAAACCATTGGCGGCCTTGTTCATCTCATACTGCATACCTGCGATGACATTGTGCTTGCCGAAGTTCATGTTGACCTCATCGGTCACGACGAGCGTCTTTGTCTGCGAGATATTGCCAGCAGTGAACACATCGCCGGTGAATGCCCAGGTGGGGAAATGTCCCTGTCCGTCGGTCATCACCACCTCGATGATGGGCTGGTCGCCATATTCTGTGCTTCGGGGCTGGTCCTGGAAGGAGAAGGTGGCACGCAGGGTGTTCTGCACGCGCTTCGTCAGGCGGCTGTTCAATTCGCCTGCCACACTCGTGAAGTCGAAGTTGCTATAGTAGCGGCTGGAGAGCGAACTCATGCCGTAGTAGGAATTGCTGCCATAGGTGTAGTTGCTGCCCCCATAGATGGCTGTCGACTGGTTGGTACCGATGCTGCGGCTGGAGCTTGCTGCGCTGGAGCTCTTGCGGCCGGACTTTGTGAGGCGGACGTTGAGTTTGTTGGCCTCGTTGATGTTCCAGTCCACGCGGGCCATGATTCTCCATGCCGGTGCAGAGATTCCGTAGTCCTGCCAGGGTCCGGTGGTGTAGCCGTAGTTTTTGGCCAGATAATTGCTCATGCCGGTCAGCTGGTCGAGGGTCGGACGGCGGTTGGTGTTGGTGTACTTGCCGTTCTCGCCACCTCCGGCTCTTGCCAAAGGCGATGCCACGGAGTTCCACTCGTATTCGCCATTGATGAAGAAAAAGAGTTTGTCCTTGATGATGCGTCCGCCGAAGTTTGCACCGATGGTGCGCTTGTAGGCATCGTCGAGTTCTATTCTTTCATCGCAAATCTTCTCGCCACGGAGCTTGTTGCCCGTGAGGTAGGAGTAGGCACTGGCATGGAAATCATTCGTTCCCGATTTGGTCACGGCATTGATGGCACCACCGTTGAAGCCGCTCTGGCGCACGTCATAAGGGGTGATGCTCACACTCACCTGCTCAATGGCATCGAGCGAGATGGGGGTGCCTCCACCGGGGAGAATGGTGCTGCCAAGACCGAAGGCGTTGTTGAACTGTGCACCGTCGATGGTGATGTTGCTCTGACGATAGTTGCCGCCTCCCACAGCGAAACCTCCTGCTGCAGCGGAACCCTGAGGAGTCTGTGTCAGCATAGCGGTAAGGTCGCGGGATGCGGTAGGCACAAGACTCATGCGCTCGGCATCAACTGTAGTGATGGCGCCCGAACGGCTCATGCTCATGTTGCTGCGGCCGCCTGTGGCAACTACCACAGCTTCGTCCAACTCATTGCTGCTGACCTCCAGCGATGTTTCAATCGTAAGAGGCGAACCGAGTTGGAGCACCACATTCTTATAGATCTTTGACTTGTAGCCGATGTAGGATACGGTGATGTCGTAGGGACCACCGGCGCGCAGACCATTCAGGTTGAAACTACCGTTGTTGTTTGTCATGCCGCCATAGCGTGTGCCCGAGGGGGTATGTATGGCAATGATATTTGCACCAATAACGGCTTCTCCGTTATTGTCGGTGATGCGTCCTACGACGCTTGAACTCGTCACCTGGGCAGAGGCCATACTTGCCACCACTGCCATAGGTGCGATGAGTGCTAGTCTTTTGTCGAAAAACATTTGGAAATAATATAGGGATGTTCTATAAATTAGTATATAATCTTTTTTTTCAAGGGGTGTCTGCTTGGTCGCTTTTCCACCTCTCGCACAGTATCTTTTTGCTTTTCAATCACTTACATAGCACGCTATGCTCGTGTTTGAAAAACAAAAAACTACTGCACGATAGGTAAAAAATCGCCTCTGCCGACGACAAACCGAGAGCCATCAAGCTTTGGAGCAGCGAGTGGAGAGGCCAAGCCTTGCTTGGACTATCCCGAGTCGTGACAAAGCAAGGCAAAGCCAAGCGAGCTTGAATGGCCGAGGTGCGAAGGAGGAAGGCGAAGCCAAGCTAATTTATAGAACACCCCTATAGGTGGGTTCTATAAATTAGCTTTGTCAGATTTTGGAGTTATTTTCGACAGCTGATTGTAAGTCAAAGAGGGAGCGTAGCGGGGCTACGTGACCGATTTAACTTGCAATCAGGGCCGAAAATAACTCCAAAATCTGACAAAACGTTAATCCAGAATTATCAATCCTTTTAACGGTGGGAATTTATAGACCCCACCTATAAGGGTATTTGATAGGCCAAACCATTTCAGCCTGCTGGACTGTAAGCAGAAGACTCCAATATCTTGGTGCCATCAGAGCCGCGAGGACTATGGCTGACAGGAATTCCGCGGCAAAGGAACGGTGGTGACATGACATTCTTGTGCCATATCCAAGAATTTAGTGTTACGCACTCCTGCGCATCCGTGCATTTGCTCTTTGCCTTTTCCCTTTCCACAAAGAGTGTGCTTGCCCAGTTCGAAGTCCGCTGGCTTGGAAAATACACGAGCAAACCCTCTTTCCCGAATGGAAGGAAAAGGGGGTTTGCTACTTGGTTCTTTAGCGTTGCAAGAATTTCTTGCCGTCGCGGATATAGACATGTCCGGGTACGGTATGGTTTACGATCCGTCCGCTGAGGTCATATACGACATGACTGGCTGTGCCATCGGCGGTGACATGGCTGATGCCGGCCGTACAGGTCTCATCATAGACAAGATGGAGGGTGTAGACCTCAGATTTTCCTCCTGTCTCTACGGTCATCTTCACTACATAAGTGGCATAACTTTCGGGGCCACCTGCGAATGATCCGTGAACTTCAATGGGAATGGTCTTCCCTGCGGCAATGCTGCCCTGGCGCATCTCAGTCTTTGAGGGCATGGGCATACATTGTTCCGTGATACCGCACCACTGGATGTTCTTGTAATCCTCAGTATCCAGTGTCACCTTGATGTTCGCAGTGCTGCTACCCTGGTTAAGGAGTTTGGGGTCGCCCATACCGCATTCCACGATATAGAAGTACTGGCCATCGCCGAGATCAATGGCCTCTTCTACAGCCTTGATGACTACGGGCTCATCGGGAGAACATACATTGCCATTCTGCGTCAGCACTACCTGTGCATTGGCACCAAAGGCTGCTGCCGCCATCATAAGAAAAGCGTAAATTTTTTTCATATTCGGGTGTTTTTAGTTTTTATATTAGGGGGGCTGTAAATTAGTAAATTATCTTTTGTTCAAGGGGGTGTCTGCCTGGTCGCTTTTCCACCTCTCCCACAGTATCTTTTTGCTTTTCAATCACTTACACAGCCCCCGTCCATATGAGATGAGCGCGTGCCCCACAAGGCAAAAACCTACTGCACGATAGGCGAGCATTTTTAAATTTCACCTTGAGCTAATTGATGGAACCTTCCTGATGGGAGTTATTCTTCTGTACCAGAGAGAGGAGTCTCCTCCACCTGCATGACCACTCCGTCCTTGTCGGTGACGAAAGCCACGACACCCATGTTTTCGGGCTTGCAGTAGTAGGCGGGATATTTTGCTGCCAAGCCATAGCCAAGGGGCACCTCGTAGGTCTTGCTCCAGGCCACGGACCTTACGCCATCCTCTGCCACTGCTACGGGGAGGGCATCCACGGCATCGCCCATCAGTTCGGTGAGGCAATCGCGCAGTACATGGTTGTGCTCATAGTTGGCATCCAGTCCGCCGCCATTAGGCAACTGCTGACGACTGACGATGCCGCTCTCGACAATCCATACCGTGAGGTGTGCGTCCTCAAGGGCTCCTGCCACTGCTTCTATGGCGTTGACGTTGAGGTCCAGCCGGCGTGTCTCGGCGTTATAGCTTGAGCGGATATCAATGTTCACCTGGGGTGTCAGGGCAAGGCGGTCGACGATGGAATTGGTCCATGCGGTATACTCCTGCAGTCCGCCTTTACGGTCAACGAGTCCGCTGGGCCATGCCGCCACATTCCACTTTGCATTATATTCGGCACCGGCCTTAGTGGCAAGTCCGAAAGGAATCTTCTCGCCGTCAAACGCCATGGAACCGCCATGGATGCTGACGGGAATGACGTGTTCTGCTATGATGGGCGATGTCATGAGATTCTTGAGAAGATTTGTGGCCAAAGGGCAGTTCGGGCAGTTCTGTCCGGTGAAATCCTCCACCAGCACTTTTTTCCTGAACTCTACGGGCACTTTCTCTCCCCAGCGTTCGTTCTCCTCCACAGTGTCGCAGGCAGTCAGGGCGGTGAGTGCGAATGCCGCCATCAGCGACATGGTAGCTGCAGATATTTTTATGGATGTGAATGCCATTGCTGTGTTTAAAAATTATAGGTATACGAGAGGTTCACGCCTTTTTGTGCCGGCACATAGCGGCACACTCCTCCTGAGCAGTTGTAGCCCGCACGGGTCTTGCCATAGCCCACGGAGAGGCGGTGTGACTTCTGGGTGAACGTGACGAGAGCCTGATAGTAGTGTACCTTGTTCTCCTTGCCGGAGCCATCCACCACATGAGCATTGAACTGGTCGCTGAGGGTGAACATGAAATGGGGGAGCATGGAAAACTCGATGAGGCCGAACCACCAGTCCTTCTGGTCCTGCTTCGTGTGCAGGTACTGCGCTTCTGCACGGAGGGCATACTTGCGGTTGATGTTCCATTTGCCCTCGGCGATGGCGATATTGGCCTTTATCATGCCGCCCTCACCCTCGACCACGGTCTTGTTGTACTGCTGGTTCAGGTATTTGAGGTTCAGCTTGAAGCTTTTGGAGAGTTTTTTCTCCAGGTCTACGCTGAACTCCTGGAAATACTTTTCGTCGCCCACCCGCCAGAAGTTTCCGTTTTCGAAGCCTTGCGTACCATAGAGCGCAATCTTGTCGTTCTTCAGATAGTCATAGTAGTTGCCCGCATCAGCCACTTTCGGGTCAATGGGAGTCTCGCCGGAGCGAACATGACTGAATGCCGCCTTAATGGTGGTTCCGTATTTTCCGCCCAGGGGTGTCTTGCGCTTGAAGGTATAGCTGCCTTCTGCCTGAAACGCCCATTCTCCCGGCACGTTCTGAGTGGCGTAGGGATAAATCGTGGCAAGCGAGTAGGTCTGCTGCTGGGTGAAAGCCGGCAGATGATTGATGAAACTGGAGGTGAGCGTCATGGAACGACGTGAGCGGAATGCCATATCCTCCGAACGCTTCACCTGCGCCAGAAAACTCATTCCACGTTTCGAATAGCTTCCCGAAAGGAGCAGGGCACGGCCATTGCGGTAGATATAGCCGTTGTCGAACGATGGGTCTTGACTCTTCTGGGCATATTCAGCAAGGAAGGAATAGTTGCCACATCGCAGATTGGCACGCACATCAAAGCTTCCCACCTTTTCTGGCAGGCGGAGATTCTGGTTGAAGGGGGTGGGAATGACAATGGGATTGCCGTCGGTATCCACGATGGTGTTGCCGTCCTCGCCCAACAGGGGCTGGTCAATCATGACGACCTTGCCCACGATTTCCTCCTTTTCCTGTTTCGTCACCCAGCTTGCGCCAAGCGTGAGGGCAGTGTTGTGCTCCAGCATTCGCGGGAACCAGTCGTGGAGACTGAATTCAGCATCGGCACCATACACCCACGAATCATTCACATCCCAATATCGGCGTTGCTTTCCGCCGAGGGCTTTTAGGCGCACGCCCTTGAGGGCGTCTACCACGAGCCGACCGCCGAGCAGACTGTTGTCAATGCCCAGCGAACGCTCTTCATAGGTGCGGAAGATGAGTCCCGAACCGAACTGGTCGTAGAAGGTGCCTCCTGTCAGTTCGAAACCCTTATAGTTGCCTTTTATATAATAATAAGGTACGCCCCAGCCCTTGAAATCAGGCTCGAAGCCTGGCAGGGGAAACTCGGTGAACTCCAGGCGTGCTCCTGCCTCGATGTATTTGTTGATGACACCCAGCTGCACGTAGGTGTTCGTCTGAGCCCAGTTGTCTGTCTTCTCCGTACCGATGGTCTCGTCATCCTGTGGCACGAGCACATCGCTCTGCACCGCACCCGTGATGCGCCATTTCCTCCATTCGTTGTCGGAATTGGCACCGAAGGTCTGGGCGGAGGAAGTCAATGCCGTACTCATCATGAGCGCGAGCATTGCCGTCTTGCAATAGGTCATAAACTATGAATTAGTGGTGAGTGCGGCAGCACCTTATTTCTTCTCCTCTACGGCTTTTTCCATGCTGACAGCAGGAAGGCTCTCGCCCTTTTCTGCTGCGGCGATAATCTCGCGCACCTTTTCAATGAGATGTCCTTCTGAACCCTCAGTATATCCGGAGCGGCTCTCTACAATCTTTCCGTTGCCGTCGATGACGAATACATGAGGAATCATGGCCACTCCGAGCGCACGACGGAAATCACTGTTGGGGTCGAGAATGACCTCATACTCCCAGTTGTGGTTGTCGACGAAGGGCTTCACTTTCTGTGCGTTCTGAGCTTCGTCGATGCTGATGGCATAGAGCTTCACGCCAGTCTCGTCCTGCCAGTCTTCATATACCTCTGCAATATTGGAAAGCTCACGGTTGCAAGGCTTGCACCAGCTGGCGAAGAAACTGATGATAAAAGGCTTTCCATCATTCGAGAGTTTGGCGGTGTCGATGGTCTTGCCTTCAATGGTGCGAAGGCTTACGGAGGGAAGTTGCGCAAAAGCACTGCCCACGGAGAGGATAAACAGCGCAAAGGCTGCGGAAAGGATTTTTTTCATAATGCTTTGTAGCAAGGTTTGTAGCAAGGCTTGTTAATGATTTCTGAGTATGCTGTGCTGTGCGCGCGCTGTTTCGCTGTTTATATACGTACGCGCGCGTATATTATATATAGGAGTATGTGATGCTCTTGCATTATACGAACAAAATATGGCACTTTTGCCATTCCTTTTGCCACTCCTTTGTTTGCAAAAATACGGAATAGCGCGTGTGTGGGCAAAAAATTTCGCTTTATTTCTTCATTTCGGAAAATCTTAACAGTCTGTTTGCTATGTTTTGCCCTCAAAAAGCTAATTATAAGGTCGCTTGCAGAAGCGACGGCTGGAGAATCAGAAATGTATTGTGGCTATCCCTGCTGTCGATGTTCTTGGTGGGGTGTCCAATTTGATGTACCTGTTTTTGACTCGCTTTTGCTACAAAAGAGAATCTACTTGAAAAATCAGCACCTTACGTTAGAAGGACACAGGAATTCTGGCTCATCAGATTGCCCCCCACCCTACTTCATCATACCAAACGTAAAAAACATATTTGAGCAGAAAGAACAATGACCTGCCCCCAGTCCCTCTCCTCACTCATCCCCGCGAAGGCTTGTGCGTTCCTTTCGCCCCCCCCTTGCTCTGCCCAACCGACTCCCATCCTCATCCGCAGAAAAATGGGACTTACTTGGGACTTACTTGGGACTTACTTGGGACTTACTTGGGACCCACCTGCCTACGCGTACGGACGGAATCGTGAGTGAAACCTGACTATAAGAAATGGGGTTGCCGGGGAAACTGAAAGGACGACTCACGCCGGACATCGACACAGCCTTCTCGGGGAGAAAAATATCAGCCTGTGCGTTTGAAAGAAACGCAAGGGCGAAATAATTTCGACCTGTACGGTTGGGAGCTCGGGAGAATTTAGGCTGGAAGCCTATGCTTTGAGTAACCGGGAACAGAGTCTCCGGACTACGGCACACTCTCCCCCACACAATCCGCTTGGAATGCAGTATCTTCCACGACGCTGTTGCTATAGTGGGGGTACTGGCTTCCTGCCAGAACTGTGCATCCGCCTTACAGGCTATTATAGAACACCCTGCCTAAATGGGTATGGTTTCAACCGTACAGGTCGAACAATTTCATAACGGGTCATCATATGGGAATATGTCACCCCCTTCGGCGTTTTGAATTTGCTGTTGACCCGATTTATAATAGGATTTATACCCTATCCTGATCTATGTCACCCCTTGGGAATTTATAAATACATTGGGAATAAGCATAGCAAGGACAAAAGCGTCCATGCAAAAAAAATATACAATCGATATACAGTGAAGTATAGATTTTCCAAAATTATAGGTCAATCAGACAAAATCGGGGGGGGTATTATTTTATTTTTTATTCTTTGAGCATTCCTGCTTTGGAATTTTATTGTAAATTTGCCGCGAAAATAGGAAATGAACTTTCGTTTGTTTTCAATAGAACCGGAATATTTCACAAAAAAACTAAATTTCAAATGTAGTTTTTTCAAGTCATATACTAGTGGCAATGTTTTTTTTGCTGTAGTTATGTGTCCTGGATTCTCTCTTCTTCCATTCTGGCCTTCCCGATCAAATAGTTCTGCCAGGGGGTGCCATTCTCTTCCAATACGTTTTATTACGTTCATGTTATATTACGATATGAGATGAGAAAAAGCGTTAGAAATACGTCCTTAAAAGTGAACTCTGATTTAGGACGAAAATCTGCGCATTTAATGCAAAATCTGCGTAAAACGCTGATATACAGCTTGATATAAACATCGAGCTGAACTACGATTATTGTCTTCTCGCAAAACACCCATCTTGTTGTTTGTATTGCGTCTTGTTTGTATTGCGTCTTGTTTGTAGCCTTTAAGGCGCGCAATGCTGTTTGTCCTTTTGATGTTGGATATTATTTAGTATTAGTATCTTATCCCCAATTATCTTACCCCCAATATAAGATAGGATGTTTGAAAATCAGCATACGGCCGAAAAACAATGGTTTGTGATGCGCGCCTACAAACGGGAGCGGAAGGCAGAAGAATTGCTTTCAGGCAAGCATGGCCTGCCCTATTTCATCCCGAAGAAGACGGTGATGCGCACACGTGAAGGCAAGAAGGTGCTTTGTACGGAGCCTGTCATCCATAGTCTGGTCTTTGTCTACGCCTCTCAGCCCGATATCGTGGCATTCAAGCGCGATATCTACAACGAATTGCAGTTTGTCATCTGGAAAACCGAAGGCAAGCAGTGCTATCTGACTGTGCCGGACGGGCAGATGCAAAGTTTTATCAGTGTGTGCGAGCAGAAGGAAAAGGAGGTGACGTTCTATCGGCCTGAGGAGATACAGCTGGAGAAGGGGAAACGGGTGAAAGTACATGGTGGCACCTTCGATGGTGTGGAGGGACATTTCGTGAAGGTGGCCAAAAAACGTGGTCGCCAGCTGGTGGTCATCATCCCGGAAATCCTGGCGGCCTCTGCAGAGGTGGACCTGGAATATCTTGAGATTTTGGATCATCCCTGAATGTCGTAGACAGCTGTGCAACGCTTTGATGCTACTGTGATTCTACAGCGTCAAGAACTTGTCAATAAACGCAGGATAACAGATACACTATCATCATAGTGTAGACTGGCTTTTAGATATAGGTATTATTTCTTACACAGGCTTATGAGTGTAATTTGGATTGTCAATATATGCTTGGCATTCGTCTTGTGCGTATTCTTTGCCCTTACGGTGATACCCCGCTTGCTGAGTATCGCTATCCGCTATCAGATTTTCGATGAGCCGGACGAACGGAAAATCCATAAGCGGCAAGTGCCCCGGCTGGGTGGTATGGCGTTCATGCCGGTGATATTCGCATCATTGACGGTTTTGCTGGCGTTCAACCTCATTACCGAGCATTATGAATTGGGTGTCGCCATCAGTATGGAGGCACGTCAGCTGGCATGTGCCTTCTGTGCCATTGCTCTCTCCTACTTTGTGGGCATCATCGACGATCTTGTAGGTGTGCGCTACAAATGGAAGTTTGCCGTACAAATCTTGTGCGGACTGTTTCTGGTGGGAGGAGGCATCGTCATTACCGACCTCCACGGGCTATTTTTCATACACTCCATACCGCAGTGGCTGAGTGTGCCTCTGACGGTGTTCGTCATCGTGTTCGTCATCAATGCCATCAACCTCATTGATGGTATTGACGGATTGGCGGCAGGACTCTGCACCCTCGCCTTCCTGTGCTACGGCACCTCATTCCTCTATTACGGCAAATCATTCGATGCCTTGCTTTCTTTCGCTTCCGTCGGCTCCATCCTTCCTTTTTTCTACTTCAATGTGTTTGGAAGTGCGGAAAAAGGCAAGAAGATATTTATGGGCGATACGGGAAGCATGACGTTAGGGGTAGTGCTCTGTATTGAGAGCATCCGCCTCATTCCCACGGCCATGCTGCAAGGCACTGCAGCCAATCCGCTGGTGTTGGCATTTGCTCCGATTCTTATTCCCTGCCTCGATGTGATCAGGGTGTTTCTCTTTCGCATCTGGCATGGCCGCAACCCCTTTCTCCCCGACAGAAACCACATTCACCACAAGCTGATGGCAGCGGGCATGAACCAATGGCAGGCCATGGTGACAATCGTGACAGCAGCATTACTGCTGACGACAATCAACAGTATGCTCTCCTATTATCTGAACCCTACCCTGATTTTCGGTGCCGACATCACGCTGTGGGTACTGGCCTGTGTAGTCCTTTCCCTTGAATCAGAAAACTAAAAGCCGGAATCTGTACTCCGGCATCCGGGAAAGCAACAACCTTTGCCGGATGCCTAAGATACCTTTATAATCTCTTATTTTATACTTGATACCAGATATTTTATACCCGATACCAGACTGAAAAGAATGCGAATAAAGACAATTCGAATGAAGCTACTGTTTGCGCATCTGCGTACTGCCACGCACTGTGTGCTGTTCGGTTTGTTCTGCTCTTGCTCCACCCCTACGGACATCACCTATTTTCAGGACGCAGAACTGCTCAGTGGCATGGTCTTACAAGCAGAGAAGAAATTCCGCCTGCGACCGGAAGACAAGATCAATATCGTGGTCAGCAGCAGCAATCCGATGCTGGAGCAGCAATTCACGCTTACTGCATCATCCAGAACCACGGATATTCTGGGAACAGAAGCGCCCTCTACGACCAGCAGTTCATCCTCCAGCGGCACTTATATCGCCTACACCGTCGATGAGCAGGGCACCATTGATTTCCCTTTGCTGGGAAAGATTCGTGTGGAGGGCATGACCCGCGCAGAGGTGGCAGCCTACATCAAAAACCGGCTCTCAGAGCGCGAGCTGGTGAGCGACCCTATCGTGACGGTGGAATATGTGAACATGAGTGTCAATGTGCTGGGAGAGGTGGCACAACCGGGCAATGTGCCCATCACCCGCGATCATTTCACGATTATTGATGCACTGTCGAGAGCTGGCGACCTGACGATCGACGGCAACCGTCGTACAGTGATGGTGGCAAGAAATGTCGATGGAGTGAACCAGGTGTATTTCGTTGACCTTACGGACATGCAGCAGACATTGCTTTCGCCAGCCTACTATCTGGAGCAGAACGATTTGGTCTACGTGGCCCCCAACGAGAAGCGCAAGCGGGAATCCACTCCTACGAGCAATGCTTTCCATACGCCTTACCTTTGGCTTTCCATTGCATCCTTCCTCACCACCATCATCGCACTCCTTGTGAGATAAAAACACCATATTTTGCATCCTGAACATGAATGCCCCACAGCAAAGCAAATATACTGGACAAAGCGAAGAATTCCTGACCATACAGGAGTTCGCACAAATATGCCTCAATCATCTGACGTGGTTTCTTGTCTCACTGGGACTCGCATTGACCATTGCCACGTATTACCTCTCCACCTCACCTGATATGTATACCCGTGAGGCTGCCGTACTGATCAAGTCGGAAACGATGGGAACAGTGGTGGCACAAAAGACGGGCAATACGGATTTCAACAATATGGCTCTGGTGCAGGAGCCTGTGAGCATGCCGAATGTCATGCGGCAGTACACCTCCCTCACCCTGCTCACCGATGTGGTGCGCAGATTGGGACTGGCAGAGGACACAACGGGTGCGACCAAACTGGCAGAAGGCATTCGTGGCCGGCTCACCGCTACGCAGGACAACGAGCAGAGTACCATCATCAACCTGAAATATGTGGACTATACCCCAGAACAGGCGGAAAAGGTGCTGAATGCCATTATCGCGGTCTACAACGAGCGTTGGCTGCATGAAAAAAGCCAGATGGCACGCAGCAGCGCACGCTTCATCAACGAGCGTCTGCATGATGTGGAAAAGGACTTGGGAAAGGTCGACGACAGCATTTCTACGTACAAGAAGGCCCATCAGATTACGGATCCCGAACGGGTGAGCGACCTTTACCTGCAGCGCCAGTCGGAATCGGAAGCCGACATTCTGAAACTCGAAAACCAGATTTCTCAGGCCCACTATATTCTGGATGTCTTGAACGATGAGCAGTCACGGCACCAGCTCCTGCCTTCCAACGCGGGAATCGAGAATCCTGAGGTGGAGGCGCAGATAGGGCTTTACAACAAGCAGCTGCTCCGCCTGAAGAACAATCTCGTGGGCACCACCACACAGAATCCCATCATTCTCCGACAGGAAGCCGAACTCACTGACATCCGGGAAAATATCATCTCTTCCATCGGCAACCAGATAAAAGCCTTGCAGATGCGGCTCCTCTCCATGAAATCCTATAACGAGGAGGCAAAAGCGAGGGTGTCGTCCAGTCCGGAGCAAGCCAAGCGGTTGCTCTCCGTAGAGCGCGACCAGAAGGTGAAGGAAAGTCTCTACCTTTATCTGCTGCAGAAGAAGGAGGAGAACGAGATGAGCATGACGTATACGCCCATCCCTACGCAAATCATCGATATGCCCCATGGCAGCAATTTCCCTTCCTTCCCCAATAGGAGCAGTACCTTGCTGGCAGCATTGCTGGGAGGATTGTTGTTGCCCATGGTTATCCTTTTCGTCAGGGTGAGTCTTGACAATACGGTGCGCACGAAGTCTGATATCGAGTACCGCACAACCATTCCCGTGATTGGCGAGGTGCCGCATTTTGCACAGCGGAAGCAGAAATCCTGGTTGCGGCAGTTGCCTTTCCAAAAGGCCAAGCCGCAGCCATCACCCATATTGGTGCAACATGCCAAGCAGGATCTCGTGAACGAGGCTTTCCGCCTCATTCGTTCCAATCTGGAGTTCATGTCCGACAATTCCGAGCACAAGAGCCTTTATATCATCACCTCAATGTATGCAGGCTCCGGCAAGACGTTTGTCAGTACGAACCTTGCTGTAGCACTTGCCATCAAAGGACGTCGTGTGCTGTTTATCGACGGGGATATGCGACGCGCCTCAGCATCGCGGGTTTTTGGCGACAGGACTTTGGGACTGGCTGACTATCTTGCAGAGAAAGCCGACAGCACGGAATCCGTCATCTATCAGCATGAGGACTACCCCTCGCTCTCGATTATGCCCGTAGGCACCACACCGCCCAATCCCACAGAACTCTTGTCCAGTCCGCGATTGGCTCAACTGCTTCAGGAGGTTCGGCCACAGTATGACTTTGTACTGATTGACTGCCCGATGACGGAGAACCTGGCAGATGCTTCCATTATCGAGCACCTTGTTGACCGTACGCTCTACGTCGTCCGTGCAGGACTGTTCCAGCGAAAGCTTGTGGGAAGTCTCGATGCCAATGTCAGGAACGGCAAGTACAAGAACCTTTCCATCATTCTCAATGCTATCCAGACCTACGGACATAAATACGGGTATTACTACGGATACTATTATGGCCGTTACTATTCCTGATGAACAGGGTTATGGTGGTACACAATATTAAGGGTACAAGATATATAGCGTACAAGATGAAAAAATCCGCATTACGAAGCATCGGCCTCATCTGTTTGCTGCAGTCGATATGCTTTCTCCATTTATATGCTGCTCCAGCAGATTCCTGCCGACAGTATCAAAAGGGACGCGACTCCCTGTATGTCCAGCTCTATGGCGGCATCAACAAGTCCGGCAATGAAAACCTGCCGCTTTCGGAGTTTTCGGCATATCCCTGGTCAGGAGGAATGTTCGTCGGAATAGGAAGGGAGATGAACACCATATGGGGATGGCGTGCAGCATTGCGTTTCAATCACAACAAGAGCCGCAACGTGCAGCAATGCGAATCGGACGACACCTGGGGCTGGAACAGCCTATCCCTCTTTGCCGATGCCACCTTCGATCTCACCGATGCCTTTTCTCGTCCTGAGAAGCGGGGCAGGAAATTCAATGCCAAGCTCTTTGCCGGAGTAGGAGTGGCCTATACATTCGGCTTTCCGGAAGATGTGCCGCTTTCCTATACCGAACGCTACAGTGCTTCCAGCCGTCTGGTTCCCGCTGCAAGGGCAGGACTGGGGTTTTCCTATAGGATAAGGCCTCAATGGCGTGTGGGCATGGAACTGAGCCACAACATCTTCGCCGACCAATTCAACGGCGTGAAGGCAGGCGCACCCATCGATATGCGTACGAACCTGAAAGTGGGAATCACCTATAGGCTGGGCAAGACTCCGAAATCTCCAAGGAAGAATGGCGAAAAGCATATTGTGTACGACACCCGCCTGCACACCGTGCCCACGCTGCCATTCAAGTTGCCTGATGCTGAGGGCACCAAAATCCGCACCATACAAGGGCGTGCCTTTCTTGACTTCCCCGTCAACGAGACCGTCATCTATCCAGATTATCGTCGCAATCCCGAAGAACTGCAGCGTTTGAGCAAGACCATCGAAAACGCACTGTTTGACAAGACCTTCAAGGTGCAACGTGTTGCGCTGCACGGCTATGCCTCGCCTGAGAGTCCCTACTCCAACAACACCCGCCTTGCCAAAGGCCGCACCCAGGCACTAAAGTCATACGTATGCCAGAAGTTTGGCATCGATGAATCCATTGTTGAGGCACACTACACCCCCGAGGACTGGAACAACCTTCGCACCTTTATAGAGACACGTGGCGAGAGCCGCCGGGTGAAGGGAAATATCTGGTATGAGCGTGAAGGCATCGTGGAGACACCTGTGATGCCGCAATACGTGATTGACAGCCGCAAGGAACTGCTCGACGTGATTGACCTTGACATGGACCCGGACGAGAAGGAAGCCGTGCTGAAGAAAGTGGACGGCGGAAGACCATACACCTGGCTTCTGCAGCATGTATATCCCGGCCTGCGCCACACCGACTATATCATAGAATACGAGGTGAGACGCTACCCCGTGAAGGAAGCATGCCGCCTGATATACACCCACCCCGAGGCATTGAGCTTGGAAGAGATGTATCTTGCGGCACAGAGTTATGAGGAAGGCAGCGATGGTTGGCTGGATGCCCTGCTGATAGCAGCCCGACAGTATCCTGAGAACGAAACAGCCAATCTCAATGCGGCATGTGGCTGTGTGAAAGCAAGGCGCATGACTGATGCTCGCAATTATCTGAATAAGGCTGGCTCGACAACAGAAACCGAATATCTGAAGGATGTGATGGATGCCATGGAAGGCAAAAAATCATGGAAAATGGAGAATGGAAAAGTGATTGTAACAGAATAATTCAGAATGATTATGGAAAAAAGGTGTTTCAGACCAATGAAAGTATGGGTTATAGCAGCCTCACTGATGTTGACAGCCTGTTCCAGTGATGACGGCTATACGGCATACCAACGTTTGGAGGCTTCTTTCAATAGGGACCTTGGGGGCGACGTGAGTCCTATGCAATGGTGGAAAACCACGGTAACACTGAAGGTGAATGTGAAAGCAGAAGAGAAGACCACACTTTGGGCAATGTCGGAGGAGTTTGGCGGAAAGCTGTACGACATGGCGACAGTAGAAGGTAGCGGCACGGCAAGGCTGACCGTGCCACAAGGCAAGGGCAACAAGGTATGCCTCGTTGCTATAAACAAGAACATGTATGATTCGCAAACCATCACACTGACAGGCAAGGCCGAAGAACCAGTGACAGTGAGCCTTCATACCGCTGCTACCCGCGCCACAAGCGACTACACTCCCACCACACTCTACGGGAACAGCGCAAAAGGGGATGCCGAATACTACCAGTTCACTCCTGAACAGATGGACGACTGGCACAACATGATGAGCATCATGAGCCAAGAAAGTGTGAACGCAAAGACGGGACACGGACTGAACGTGGACTACGAACTGGAATCGAACGGCCCTTTTTACATCACTTGGGTAGCAGGAAACTGTACGTCCACCACGCCACATGTGCTGGGCTACTATTACCACTCGCCAGGGACATACGAGGACATACAATATGTAGATTTGGCTGAGACAGAGGTGTACGACTATATTGACGGGTTAGCGAAGGTGCAGTATCAGGTGGACGAGGCCACGGCAGAAAGATATGGAGTGACTGCCAACCACTGGTATGATGCCAACTTCGATATGTATGACACTTGGAGTTCAAAACCCACATGGGGACTGCGTGCCGGTGATGATGCCTATTGCAGCATGGCAGCCTACAAACGATATGACAAAGGAATCACAGCTCTGCGAGGCATTACCTTTAAGGTTGACGTGCCCCAGGGAATGCGTGTAGGATTCTATGACCGATGGGAAGTAACCCCACGTCCTGACCAGTATGACCGCCTGATAAAATATGGCGTGAGGCCCTACACCTCACGAGAAAACTTTATGGGCACCAGCTTTTCGGCCGAAAGGATGAACGTGGTTTACGAGAAGGGAAATTTCCGCAGCTTCATCGACGAGCACGAGCATGTGATGTGGATGGGTGTGGAAAACGACATTACGGGTGGAGACCTCGACTGCAACGATGTTATCTTTGGCGTCACCGTGAAGATGGATATCTACAAACCCGGAGTAGTGGAACCGGATTTGTACCCCAC
>CAMGOT010000034.1 GCA_946060685.1 uncultured Bacteroidales bacterium | reverse complement strand
AACTGGCCAGGGAGTCGGCATTGTCGCTCATATAGGTGAAGAAACTGTGTCCTGCGGCATACATTTCTGCAGTCCAGTCGCCATATTCCTTGTCCTTGCACTCGTTGTTCTCCGTGAGCAGTGCCATCGTCTCGACGGGGAAGGTGAGCACTGTCTTCGTGCGCTCGGCATTGAACCATGTCATGAAGCGCTTCTGAAGCCAGTTCAGGCCATCCCAGTCGGGCTGCGAGCCGTCGGGGAAGTAGAAATTGCCGAAGATGCTCTCGAAATAGTAGCGGTCGTAGTACGAAATGTTCCAGAATACGCTCTGGAAGTTTCGTGCTCCCGTGGGCTGGTTGATGGAATATACAATCTGCTCGAAGCAATCGGTAATCACCTTGTCGATGGTGCGCTTCCGGAGCGAGAGGTCGGCCTGCATGTCAGCCCGCTGCCAATAGTCCAGTCCATACTCCTTGCCCAGGAAATAGTTCATGTACATCAGAAATTCCGGGGTGGCACAAGCACCGCTGAGCATGGAGCTGACGATGAACACCATGTTCACGAATCCTCCGCAGAAACTCTTCAGGTTGGTCGGTGCCGTGCTGTTGCCGCCAATGCTCTTTGTACCCTCGTTCAGCCAGGGGTACATCGTGATGCTGGCACAATAGTTGGCCAGTGAAGTCTCGTCGTTCTTGTAGATGAAATGGTTGTTCAGGAGGTAGAGATACCGCTCGGCTGTCTCGCGTCCGTACATCTTCTTGATGCGGTCGCAGAGGAGGCGTCGGTTAAGGCGGATGAAGTCGCCCTTGGGAATTTCGCCGATGAGTGTCGCCAGATTCTTGTTCTCCACGTTGGCGTTGGCATCGAATTTGGAGCCTGTGGCAGCATTGTTGGCATTGCAATAGTCGGTAAGGAATTGCAATTTTGCAGCAGTCTCACGGTCTTCGCTGTGCTGATGGCGATAGACGATGAATGCCTTTGCAGCCTTGTAGTGATGTTCGGCCATCAGGGCCACCTCTACCTGGTTCTGGATGTCCTCCACACTCATGCGGTTGCAGAATTTGAGGTGTGCGATGATGTTCTGCAGTTCGCTTGCCTGCAGGTTGTCGCCTACGGCGGCACAGGCTTTGATGATGGCACTCTTTATCTTTTCAAGGGAGAAAGTCTCGGTGGAGCCGTCGCGCTTGGTGATGATGAAATTCTCGGTACTCATACGAAATGTTGGGGGGCCTAAGGGATGGTATAGTTGTTGCTTAAAGGAAGGGTGAAAGATGCTTCTCTTTCGTGGTTTCGGGTGCAAAATTACGAAGGTAATTCCATTCTGCGAAATAATTCCGAACCTATTTCCTGAAGCCATACACAAAACATTTTTTATGACCAAGAAATTGCTGTTCTTTTTTCGAAAATTTTTGTTTTGGTCAACTTTTCGTATAATTGAAAATGTCTATATGTCTGATATATAGTGAAATAACGCTTGAAAACTGGAAACTTTTCTGTTTTTGCGTTTGCATAGTTCTTCTCTTTTTGAAAACTTTTTCTCATTTTGGTTTTCTCGTGTTTCTTGCCAACTGTCTGTGTTTTAGGCCACAACCGTTGCTTTTCCGCCTTGTGGGATGCAAGGGTTTCGGGGTAGGGTGCCATGGGTGTTTTTTTTGAGGGCAGCGTGCCATCCTGGAGGTGTCGGAAACCGCTTTTCTGCAGACCTCGTGAAGTGCGCGTTTGGCCATAATTCAAATCGTGCCTGCGGGGTTGAGTGCGAAAAGGCGGATAGTCCTTCTGGCTGATTGGAAGGTGACACTGGTTCCCCAATGAACGAGAAGATGTGCTCCCAGGAACATAAAGCCAGCATCGGTGGTCCGGCCAGTACGCTGCATGTTTCGTTCAGCCCAGGCTGAACGGTCCTGTAAGTAGCATTAAATGGCCGAAGATGTTGACTGATCTGACCGTTCAGCCCAGGCTGAACGCAAACAGCAAAAGGCTGGCATGTTGTGGGATGGTGTTATCCTATGGCTACGGCAGTGTGTCTTATTGTCCATTCTGTTGTCATGGTGCAGGCTTTGCGAGGGAAAGCCGAACAGGGGAGAAGCAAATAAACGCTGCCGAGCCCGAGCGGGAAGCAGGGAGAAGCGGTGCGGAAAGCGCGAGGATACATATTCCTTGGAGATTCATCCGGCGTTTTCTCGCCATGGCCAAGTACAAGTAAGCTGGCTTTGCCCATTTGGCTTAACGAAAACCACCCTCCGCATCCTCGTCGGTTGGCTTGCAGGTATGTGCAGGGATGCCCCTTTTTATGGGGAAGTTCCGCTTGTCATGAAAACTTCTCGGCCCAGGTAGCCTCCGTTAGCGGAAAAATACGTAATTTTGCACCATCCATCGGTCATGGCCCCTTTTTTAGGGAGTCTCTTTCTGGTCTGTGGTCATGCTTTGCTCGCGCGCGTACGCGTACGTATATATATATAAATGAGTGCATGGCACATCTTCCGTAGGAGCGAAGCATGCCGCTGATGAGTGGGCGGCGACTTGCTGCCCGTGTCTCTTATGCCATCAATCCCCAATGTCTCGTAAAATCCTTATCTTTCTCCTCATTTCCTTCGCTGCCCTGCAAAATCTGGCAGCAGAGGTGCTGCCCGACACCCTTATGGTGTGCGGGCGTTGTGCTATGGCCGATGCCGGAGGCATGCGCGTGCTGGTCAGCGTGGCCGATGATGATGAGGCCATTAGGATGCCGGCAACTCTCATGCGCAACGGGCAGCATTGGACGGTACAGACCACTACACTCCCCATCGTTGCCCTTTATCATGATTCGCTCACGGAAAAAGAATTCGGCAATGGCAGCATCACCATAGCTTCCCCCGACGGTACGGCAGTGGCCTATGGCAGTATGGTGCGGTATAGAGGCATGTCGTCGTTGGTATATGAAAAGAAAAACTATGCCATAAAACTGCTTGACGAGCAGGGGGAGAGCCTCGATGCCTCCATCCTCGGTATGCGTTCCGACAACTCGTGGATTCTTGATGCCATGGCAGCCGATGTGGCCCGCATGCGAAATCGTGTCAGCACAGACATCTGGCTCGACTTTTCCCAAAAGCCATATTATGCCGCTTCCGAACCAGCACTTCTCAACGGTACACGCGGCAAGTTTGTGGAGATGTTTGTCGGCGGACGCTATTGGGGCATCTATTGCCTGACGGAGAAAGTAGACCGCAAGCAGCTGCGGCTGAAGAAATTCTCCGGCAGCGAGGTGCGCGGTGTGGGCTATAAATCCTTTGCCTACGACACCCTGCGCCAACCTGGGGAGGCCCCCAGTGCAACCGATTCGACATGGATGGGATGGGAACCTCTCTATCCCGACCCTACGAAGGATGAACCCATGACCTGGCAGCCACTCTACGGGCTTGCACAGTTCCTCAGTCAGCCGGAGGGCAGCCCGGTCATGAAAGCAGAACTCCCGGAGCGAGTGGACCTTCCCCTTTGGAACGACTATACCCTTTTCATCGACCTCTTCCACGGCGATGACAATGCGGCAAAGAATATGATTGTCTATTTCCGCGACATCACCGACCCTTCCGTCCGGGCCTGTGTGTGCCCCTGGGATATGGATGCCACGTGGGGCAGGGCATGGAATGCCGAGCCTGTCAGTCCGGAGTCCAATTGCAACATAGCCAATGGGGTGAACTACCACGTTTTCCTTTCCCTTGCCGATGGTTTCGGCCGGCAATGCGAGCGTTGGTATGATTTGCGCTCGTCGGCATTCACGTCGCAGACGTTGTGGCCCTATTTCGAGCGATATTTCAGCCTTTTCCGCAGTTCCGGAGCCGCACGGCGTGAAGTGGAACGATGGAGTGGTGTGGATGGCATAGTGCTCGACTTTGATGCCGAGGAGCAGTATATCCGCGAATGGCTGGAGCGCAGACTTGCGTATCTTGATAAAGACTACTTGCCGCCCATGACGGGAATCTCGTCTCCTCTGCCGGATGCCGCAGCATCGCCCGTCTATACCCTTGACGGTCGTTTCGCAGGCTTTGGTTCCGACCATCTTCCGGGTGGAGTCTATATCGTAAACGGAAAAAAAATCATTCGTTGAGAAGCATCAGCCCAAGGTTTCTGTGTGAAACTCATGCTTTACACTTTTGGGAAAGGGCAAAAAAAATGGGATACCGCTGTACCCCAATCTTGTTAACCTTAAATCTAATACTATGAAAAACACGATGCAAAGGTACGCCGATATGCTCTATTATGCAACGAAAAGGCAGGAAAAAAGGCTAAATTTCTGACATTTTTCTATTTTTTGAGTAGACAACTTGACAGATTGGTAAGCTGCACCCACCTTCCTCTTCGCTTTTTTCTGCACACCGAAGCCTTAAAGTGTGCTATTTTGAGCCTTCCGAAATCCATGCTGTGTTCATCCATGACCTATAGTGAAAATATTCTTTTCCGCCGCTTGTGCCGCTGGCTGATACGCTGGCGACACCGTTGTGGCTATGGCATACACTCTCCCTTTGCATTCCAATTCGTCACTGGTGTGATTTATGAGACAACACCCTATTATGCCTACTCCAGCCTAAGCAGCACCCTTACCGCCCACACCTTTTATGGTGCAGCCTACGACCGGCAGAGCGGGATGCTGGAGAAGGATCTCTGCCTGCTTTTCCGTCTGGCCAACTTCTGCCATCCCCACCGTATGGTGCTGTGGGGAAATGTAGGTCAGGCAGCACAGTACCTCCATGCGCCAGGGTTGCGTCGGGATGCTGCCCCTTCTCTGGTCACACTCTTCTATGCAGACTCCCCCTTCGACCTCCATCTGCCATCGCCCGATGCTGACGATGAAGCATTGACGGACGGAAGTATGGTGATAGTGAGGAACATACACCAGGATGAGCGTACGGAAAAAGTCTGGAACCAGTTGAAATCCCGTCCGGATGTCACCCTGACGTTTGATATAGGACGTCTTGGAATGGCACTTAGAAATGACAAATTGAACAGGCAGGACTATATCGTCGCCTATTTTTGACATTCTTTAAGCATTCGCCATACTTTTCTTAGAGAAAAGTGTGTGCAATACCTTCTTTTTCTGTAATTTTGCGCGCTGTAGACCATAGGATGGCTACTCATGGCTTTGATAGCAGTAAAAACCGTAAATTAAGTATAAAACACATGTATTGGACTCTTGAATTGGCATCAAAACTGGAAGATGCACCCTGGCCTGCCACGAAAGATGAGCTTATTGACTATGCCATGCGCTCTGGAGCTCCCATGGAGGTAGTTGAGAACCTTCAGGAACTGGAGGATGAAGGCGAGATTTACGAAACCATCGAAGACGTGTGGCCGGACTATCCCACGAAGGAGGATTTCCTCTTCAATGAGGATGAATACTAATAGTCGGTAAAGAGAAACCTTCTCGGACATTGGGAAAAAAGCAAGTGTGAAAGAATCTGATTTCTTTCGCACTTGCTTTTTTTATGCTATAAGGTGGGTTCTATAAATTCCCACCGTTAAAAGGATTGATAATTCTGGATTAACGTTTTGCCATCTTTTGGGTGCTTTTCGGCCCTGATTGCAAGTTAAATCGGTCACGTAGCCCCGCTACGCTCCCTCTTTGACTTACAATCAGGTCTCGAAAATAACTCCAAAATCTGACAAAGCGAATTTATAGAACCCACCATAAGGGAATAGCGGGGCTATAGCCGGTGAGGATAAGAATTTTTTTTGGAGGGGGCTGTAAATGGTCACAAGCTGATGCGCAGGGGGCAAGGATAAAGCTGATTCTGATGGCCTGTTGTCCTGCTTGTGCAAAGCGCCTCTATGCATGACATCTCTCAAAAATCCCGGAGTTAAATCATGCCTTCACCATCGCTTAAAGCTGCCCGCTTTCCACCATTCTCACCACACGTTCCGTGTAGCGGTCATCGCCCTCAGGATCATATTTCTTGTTGAGGTTGAGGCCGAAGATGAAAGCGATGCCTTGGTAGATGTTGGCCCGGAAGGCTCCGATGAATGCCTGTGCTATGTTGTAGCCCGACATGTTGCATTCCCTGTCGACGAGTTTCACCAGCAGGCGTCCTTGCGAGCGTGTCATTTTCTTCAGCATGGGGGTGTATTCGCGTTTCAGTCCGCGCTCCACGGCATTGATGTGTTCGCGTCGTGCTGCATCATCCGGCAGAGTGCCCAGATATTCATACGTCTCTACAATGGTCATCCTCACCATTTTTGCCAGGGGCAGCACCTTCTTGACATTTCTCACGAGGCGGTTGTAGTTTTCCCTCTCCTTTTCGTTCTTGAATGTGAGTGCTGGATATTTGTAGAGGGTAGGCATGATGATGTGAGGGATGCTGTCGCCCTGATAATAGTCCTTGCGTACGCGCAGTTTCATCGGGACGGCGGCATCTGGCAGGCCATCGTCCTTTTCCGTCTGGCTCCATGTCGGCAGTGCTGACAGGGCAAACAATAATAGTGGCAGGAATTTTGTCTTCATCATTCGTAGGCGCAAATATACAATGATTTCCGCATTCCTCGCTTCCTTTCCACGATAAAAATCCCGTTATTTACACCATTTAACACAAGCCCGCTTTCAGGAATACTGCTTTTGGATAAAAAGGCTTTGGGAAGGATGCTCCTGCGGCAGGGGCATTCCTTCCCAAAGCATCGTGGTGTCAGATTTTCTGCATGGCCTGATGGAGGTCGGCAATGATGTCCTCCACATTCTCAATGCCCACGGAAAGTCGGATGAGGTCGGGAGCAACACCAGCCTCGCGAAGTTGCTCGTCGGAGAGTTGGCGATGGGTATGGCTGGCAGGATGCAGCACACAGGTGCGGGCATCGGCCACATGCGTCACGATGGAAATGAACTCCAGACCGTCCATAAAGCGTATGGCATCCTCGCGCGAGCCCTTCAGTCCGAAGGCGATTACGCCACAAGAGCCGTTCGGCAGATATTTCTGCCCGAGGTCGTAGTATTTGTCGGAAGGCAGTCCGCAATAGTTCACCCAGCTTACCCGCTCGTTGGCATCCAGCCATTCCGCCACGGCTTGAGCATTGGCGCAATGCTGCCGCATGCGGAGGTGCAGCGTCTCCAGGCCGATGTTCAGGAGGAAGGAGTTTTGTGGAGCAGGGATGCTGCCTAAGTCGCGCATCAGTTGGCTCACCAGTTTCGTGCAGTATGCCATGCGTCCGAAGCGTTCCGTATAGCGCAGTCCGTGGTACGACTCGTCCGGTTCTGTCAGTCCTGGGAATTTGTCGGAGTGGGCATCCCAGTCGAAATTGCCGGAGTCGACCACGCAACCACCCACCTGCATGGCATGGCCGTCCATATATTTTGTGGTGGAGTGAGTCACGATGTCGCACCCCCATTCAAACGGTCGGCAGTTGATGGGAGTGGCGAAGGTGTTGTCGACAATCAGGGGCACTCCATGGCGGTGTGCCATCTTGGCAAAGCGTTCGATATCGAAAACCTTCCCTCCAGGATTGGAAATGGTTTCGCCGAAGAAGCATTTGGTGTTCGGACGGAACTCCTGCTCGATGCGCTCGTCGTCCCATTCAGGGTCTATGAATGTGCATTCTATGCCCAGTTTTTTCATCGTCACCCCGAAGAGGTTGAACGTGCCGCCATAGATGGTGTTGCTGGTGATGAAATGGTCGCCTGCACCGCAAATGTTGCAGACGGCATAGAAGTTGGCCGCCTGTCCGGAGGAGGTCAGTACCGCTCCTGCTCCGCCTTCCAGTGCTGCAATCTTCCGTGCCACAGCATCGTTTGTGGGATTGGCCAGACGGGTATAGAAATAGCCTTCAGCCTCCAGGTCGAACAGTTTGGCCATCTGTTCGCTGGTTTCATATCTGAAGGTGGTGCTTTGGTAGACAGGCAACTGTTGGGGTTCGCCCTTCCCTGCTTTCCAGCCTCCGTGGATGCAGAGAGTTTCAAGATTTTGTTTCATTGGAGAGTCGTGTGTGTTTTAGGTGGGTTCTATAATTTCCCACCGTTAAAGGGATTTTTTATTCCGACTGCAAATTTACGACATTTTTTTTATTGCTTACAGCAGCTATGCCGAGTTCAGAGGGAAATGGTTGTCACCTCGCCTTTTAAAGTGGCACTTGATGCTTCGAGGATGCGCACGCGGAGTGTCTGGCCCATGTGGAGTGTGTGGGAATTTCCGGCAGCGTCGGTAAAGGTGCGAGGTACGATGACCACCTTGTTCTGCTCTGTGCGTCCGAAGAGTTCCTCGCGGCTGCGTTTGCTGACACCCTCAATGAGAATCTCCGCCTCGCGCCCTATCCATGCCTGGTTGGCAGAGAGCGAGAGGTCGTTCTGCACGGCAATCAGTTCGTTCAGACGACGTATCTTGACCTCCTCGGGAATATCATCGGGGAAGTGCCGTGAGGCAAATGTGCCGGGACGCTCGGAGTATTTAAACATGAAAGCCGAGTCGTAGGCCACCTCGCGCATCAGGCTGAGTGAAAGTTGATGATCCTCCTCCGTCTCGCCACAATAGCCCACGAAGATGTCGGTGGAGATGGCACAGTCCGGGATGATGTTGCGGATTGCCGCCACGCGGCCAAGATACCATTCCCGGGTATATTTGCGGTTCATGCGTTCCAGCACGGCATTGCTGCCACTTTGTACGGGGAGATGGATATGACGGCAGACGTTGGGCTCGCTGGCAATGACGCGGAGCGTGTCGTCGCTCATGTCCTTGGGATGGGAAGTGGAGAAGCGGATACGCATGTTCGGGACGGCGTGTGCCACGGTGCGGAGCAATTCTGGGAAGAGGATAATGCGTCCGTCAGGTTCTTCAAAATGATAGGAATTGACGTTCTGTCCCAGAAGCGTCACCTCATGGCAACCATGTTGCTGGAGGTCAAGCACCTCGGCGATGATGCTCTGCATGTCCCGGCTGCGTTCACGTCCACGGGTGTAGGGCACGATGCAATAGTGGCAGAAATTGTTGCAACCTCGCATGATGCTGACAAATCCGCTGATTTTTGTGCCATGAAGTCGCCTTGGCATCACATCACGATAGGTTTCGGTGAGGGAGAGTTCGATATTGATGGCCTTATGTCCCGTTTCAGCCTGTGCGATGAGGTCGGGCAGCGATAAGTAGGCATCAGGTCCTGCCACCAGGTCGCAATGGTGATTTTCCAGCAGGTCCTCTTTCACACGCTCTGCCATACATCCCAGTACGCCAATGATGAGAGGGCGCTTTCGGCGTATGGCATGAAGGGCTTCAAGACGGTGGAAGATTTTTTGTTCGGCATTGTCGCGTACGGAACAGGTGTTGAGGAATACGGCATCGGCCTCATCGAGGGAGTCAGTGGTGTCGTAGCCCGCCATTTTCATCACGCTGGCCACAACCTCAGAGTCTGCCACATTCATCTGGCAGCCGTAGGTTTCGATATAGAGTTTCTTCATAATGCTTGTTGTAGGGGGCAGAATTGGCCGGAAGTTTTGGCTCTTCCGGGTTGGACGGATGGATTTGCCGGACATTCCAGGCTTTTCCTTTTATTTCGTATTCACTAAAGCTTCGAGGGCGAGACGATAGGAATAGGTGCCAAAGCCGCAGATGACACCCATGCAGGCTGCACTGATGAACGATACATGACGGAAGGGCTCACGACGGTGGACATTGCTGATGTGGACCTCTACGACGGGCATGGAGGCGACAGCACGGATGGCATCGTGAAGGGCTATGGAGGTGTGGGTGTATGCGCCTGCGTTGAGCACTACACCATCGAAGCCTTCACGCCATGCCTGGTGCAGACGGTCGATAAGGTCGCCCTCATGATTCGATTGGAAATAGGCAATGTCTACACCTGAGGGGGAAAAGTGCTGGCGAAGTTGCTCCACCACGGATTCCATGCTTTCGCTGCCATAGATGCCCGGTTCGCGCTGCCCAAGAAGGTTTAGGTTCGGGCCGTTGATGATGAGATATTTCATGACTTGCGTGGATTGTTGGATAAGGTGCCTCTCGCCGGAGAAAAGATATGGCGTGTGGCAGTCTGGCAAAAATAGTCGAAAAATTCAGAACTGCAAAGTATTTCTTTGCTTTTCTGAAGGTCTGGCAGGCGTAAGGGGTGTTGTAGGGGGCAAAGCAGGGGAAAAACAGTTTTTTTGGTAATGGCAGACGATGGAAAAACATCTTTTGTCGTAACTTTGCAGCATAGTAATGACTCATGATTCCAAACATTCACTTTTATGACGAGCGACAACCAAGCCTTGTTTGAGCGCTATCGGCAGTACATCCTGCTGGAGCAGGGACTTTCGGCCAATACCCGAGAGGCGTATGAGCGTGATGTGGAGCGGTTTGTGGGATGGTGTGAGGAAACGGGCCAGGAAGTGCTGGCAACTGACCTGCCCATGCTGCACCGTTATACGGAGGCACTCTATGGGACGGATGCTGCAGCGAGTTCGATAGCGAGGATGTTGTGTGGCGTGCGGTCGTTCTTTAGATTCTTGCAGCTGGACGGAGTCATCGTGCAAGACCCTTCAGAACTGCTGGAGAGTCCGAGGCTGCCACGGCATTTGCCTACGGTGCTGACTGTGGAGGAGATTGACCGCATCAAGGGGGCAATCGATTTGGAGAAGCCCGAGGGCCAGCGCGACCATTGCATCATAGAGGTCCTGTACAGTTGCGGACTTCGGGTGAGCGAAGTGTGCAGTCTTCGCCTGAGCGACCTTTTCCTGTCGGAAGGTTTCATTCGTGTGATTGGCAAGGGCAACAAGCAGCGTATAGTTCCCATATCGCCTCCTGCAATTGAAGAGATAGGATGGTGGATGGATGTGCGTCGGGAGATAAATGTGGTGGCGGAGGATGAGGACATCCTGTTTGTGTCGCTGACGCGACGTAAGCGGCTGACGCGTATGGCCATCTTTCATAACATCAGGGTCTATGCCGAGCGTGCAGAAATAGGCAAGGAGGTTTCTCCGCATACTTTCCGCCATAGTTTTGCCACCCATCTGCTGGAGGGTGGAGCCTCGCTTCGTGCCATTCAGGCGATGCTGGGGCACGAGAAAATCTCTACCACGGAAATCTACACCCATCTTGATCGTAGGTTCCTGCGCGAACAGGTGCTGACGTATTTTCCCAGGAACAGGCACCTTTGAATGATGCTGGGGGCCAGGCAGCATGGGCTGTCCGGATTTTCTTGGCTTTTCTGTGGGTTGTCCGGTTTGTCCGGCTTTTCCGGCTTTTCCGGAATATCCGGTTTTTCCGGCATATCATCCGGCTTATTCTATATCCTGCACAAAAACGCCACATCTGCTTTCGCGGATGTGGCGTTAAGTTTATGCTATGCGAAGAGGCTTAGAGCTTCGGACCGGCAGCAACGAGCGCCTTGCCAGCCTCGTTGGTGGTGTACTTCGCAAAGTTCTTGATGAAGCGGGCTGCGAGATCCTTGGCCTTCTCCTCCCATACGCTGGCATCAGCATAGGTGTCGCGAGGATCGAGAATGGCGGGGTTCACGTGGGGAAGTGCGGTGGGCACCTCGAAGTTGAACATAGGAATCATCTTGGTCTCGGCATTCAGGATAGAGCCATCGAGGATAGCGTCGATGATACCGCGGGTATCGGGGATAGAGATACGCTTGCCGGTACCGTTCCAGCCTGTATTGACGAGATAAGCCTTGGCACCGCTCTTCTCCATCTTCTTTACGAGCTCCTCAGCATACTTGGTGGGGTGGAGCTCAAGGAATGCCTGGCCGAAGCAGGCAGAGAAGGTGGGAGTAGGCTCGGTGATGCCACGCTCAGTACCAGCGAGCTTAGCGGTGAAACCACTGAGGAAGTAGTACTGGGTCTGCTCAGGGGTGAGGATGGAAACGGGAGGCAGTACACCGAAGGCATCAGCGCTGAGGAAGATGACGTTCTTGGCAGCAGGAGCTGAGCTGACGGGCTTCACGATGTTCGTGATGTGGTTGATGGGATAGGAAACGCGGGTGTTCTCCGTCACGCTCTTGTCGTTGAAGTCGATAGTGCCGTCCTCAGCCACGGTGACGTTCTCAAGGAGAGCGTTGCGCTTGATGGCGTTGTAGATGTCGGGCTCGTTCTCCTTGGAGAGGCCGATCACCTTAGCATAGCATCCGCCCTCGAAGTTGAAGATACCGTTGTCGTCCCATCCGTGCTCGTCGTCGCCGATGAGGAGACGCTTGGGGTCGGTAGAAAGAGTGGTCTTGCCGGTACCGGAGAGGCCGAAGAAGATAGCGGTGTTCTCGCCGTTCATGTCAGCGTTGGCAGAGCAGTGCATGGAAGCAATGCCCTGGAGAGGCAGGTAGTAGTTCATCATGGAGAACATACCCTTCTTCATCTCGCCACCATACCAGGTGTTGATGATGACCTGCTCACGGCTGGTAACGTTGAAGGCAACGCAAGTCTCGCTGTTGAGGCCGAGCTCCTTGTAGTTCTCTACCTTGGCCTTGGAAGCGTTGTAGATGACGAAGTTGGGCTCGAAGGTCTCAAGTTCCTCAGCGGTGGGCTGGATGAACATGTTGGTCACGAAGTGAGCCTGCCATGCTACCTCGACGATGAAGCGCACAGCCATGCGGGTGTCCTTGTTGGCACCGCAGAAAGCATCGACAACATAGAGATTCTTGTTGCAGAGCTCCTTCTTGGCGATGTCCTTGACGGTAGCCCAAACCTCCTCGCTCATGGGGTGGTTGTCGTTCTTATATTCCTCAGAAGTCCACCATACGGTATCCTTGCTGTTCTCGTCCATGACGATGTACTTGTCCTTAGGAGAGCGACCGGTGTAGATACCCGTCATTACATTGACGGCACCGAGTTCGGTCTGCTGACCTACCTCAAAGCCTTCGAGGCCGGCCTTGGTCTCTTCAGCGAAAAGCTGCTCGTAAGTGGGGTTGTGGAAGAGCACGGTAGAACCCGTGATGCCATACTGAGTAAGATCTAAATTAGCCATTGGAGTAAAAATATTTAAAAGGGTTTATATGCTTGGAATACTGGTGGGAGTCCTCTGCCTTGAACTGTCAGACTGTCAGACTGTCAGCCTTGTACTGTGAGGCAACGCACTCCTATTAGTGGTAAAAAGGATTCGGGCAGTTTGTGAAATGTGAATGGGCAAGCGCAAAATGGGCAGAGGCAAAATGTGGCGTGCCAATGCCGTTGCCCATAAATGTCCCGCCGTTCATGTGGCGGCAGGGCAGAGTCCTTTCGCTGACAAAGATACGAAACATTTTCTCAGCAGTGACCAAAAAGCGTGCTAATCTTTTGTCTGTTAGATGCTTTTTTAACACTTTTGCCATTTCTGATTGCAATATTGACAAGGTAGGAAACAGCATAGCTTGATTTATACTGCATCTGTCGACGGAGAACTGCCCGACAGGGTAGCGGAATAATGCAGAAGGGGCGCGGGCTTTTGCCCACGCCCTTTTCAGGATAGTTCGGATCAGATGCCGAGTTTCTTGCGAATGTCGGCAGGGATAGCATTCTTGTTGATGACGATGTTCATCGTCTTGTAGGCCACGTAAGGCTTGCTGACATACCAGAAACCCTTGTAGGGGCCGTAGTCGCCCCAAGAGTTCTTCATCATGAAGTACTCCTTGCCGTTCTGGTCCTTGGCGATGCCGTAGATTTGCATGCCGTGGTCGTCGGTGGTTGTCCAGTTGTCATAGCCCTCCTGGCGCATTTCCTGCGTGATGGTCTTTTCGCCGGCGTTGTCGTTGGTCTTGTAGGTTACGCCCTGCTTTTCGCCCGTCCAGCGGCTCTGGTCGCTGCCGACGGCTTCTGTGCCGTCATCAACGGGAACTGTGGCCACACACTTGTTCTTGCCGGTGCGACGGGAGAAACCGTTCTCGCTCACATCGGCACCCCATGCGAAGGTCCAGCCATTGCGTACCGATTCCTCCATGACGCGCATAAACTCGTCGAGGGGAAGGTTGTAGCTGCTGCCCCAGCGCCAGTTGTCCTGAATTTCAAGGATGAACTGACTGTAGAAGGGGTGGTGGGTGTAGCTGGTGAGAGATACGTAGTCAGAGGGGTCGAGTGTCAGATAATCCTTGACGAACGACTGCGGAGTGTACTTCTTGCCCTTGTAGGTAAATTCCGTGGGGCACTCGCCGAAATAGTTGTCGAGCATGTGCTGCAAGTCCTTCTTCCAAATGGGGTTGATCTTTCCAGCATCGCTGGTGGCGATGGCTTTGAGATAAGCCTCCATGGGCGGGAAGAAGTTGGTGAAGTTGAAGAGCGAGTCGCCATAGTTGGTGATGGGGTAGGGCATTCCTGCGCCCTCAGGAATGAGTCCGTAGTGCTCCATGCAGTAGACGGCATCGTAGAAGCTTCCGCCCTGGCTGAAACTGGCATCACCGTGTGTGCGGACGTGGCGGTCGGCACGGTCGGTATAAGTCTTGCTCACGAGGAAGCTCTCGCAGAGGTCGATGTCCGTCATTTCGGGATGTTTCTTCAGAACCTCGCTCTCTATGAATGCGAGGCTGGAATAGCTCCAGCACGTACCGCTGTTTTTCTGGTTCTTGATGCTCGTGACTGGATTCTCCACAACGGTGGTGAAAATCAGGGTGTCCTTCGGAAGTTCAGTCTTCTTGGGCTTTGCCGCCATGGCACTGCCTGCCGCCAGCAAGGCAGTGAGGCCGATAATCAGAGTTTTTTTCATGTATGATGTATGGTAAAAATTATTTTTGGGGTGTTCTATAAATTAGCTTGAGGCGATTTTTTACCTATCGTGCAGTAGGTTTTTGTTTTTCAAGCACGCGCATAGCGGGCTATGTAAGTGCTTAAAAATCAAAAAGATACTGTGCGAGAGGTGGAAAAGCGACCAAGCAGACACCCCTGAAAAAAAAGATTATATACTAATTTATAGAACACCCCTTTTGTTTAAGGGTGTTTTAAGGGCGTTGCCTTTGTATTCCGGGCATTATCCTCGAATGAATTCCTCGACATCGTCGGCATGGTACGGGATGCGCTCACTGCCCAGGAACCGGCAGCCTTCCGGCGTGATGAGCACATCGTCCTCAATGCGGATGCCGCCAAAGTCGCGGTACTCGTCAATCTTGTCGAAGTTGAGGAACTGTGCGTTTGTGCCCTCACGACGCCAGAGGTCGATGAGGTCAGGGATGAAATAGATGCCCGGTTCGTCGGTCACCACATGGCCCACTTCAAGCCGGCGGCCAAAGCGCAGGGCATTTGTGCCGAACTGGTCCAGGCGCGGGCGAGTCTCCTCGTCGAAGCCTACATGAATCTGCCCCAAGCCTTCCATGTCGTGAACGTCCATGCCCATCATGTGGCCCAGTCCGTGCGGGAGGAAGAGAGCGTGGGCACCATGCTGCACAGCCTCCTCCGTGTCGCCCTTCATGAGTCCCAAAGCCTTGAGGCGTTCGGTCATGAGGCGGCAGACATCCATGTGGACATCCATATAGCGCACGCCCGGCTTGGCGTGGGTGAGTGCCAGGTCATGACAGTCGACCACGATATCGTAGATTTCGCGCTGGCGGGTGGTGAACTTTCCGCTGATGGGAGTGGTGCGTGTGTGGTCAGAGCAATAGTGCTCCACCGTCTCTGCACCCGCATCGCAGAGCAGCAGCCGGCCCGCTTCGATGGGACGTTGTGAAGGATAGCCATGGAGAATTTCGCCATGCATGGAGATGATGCTCTGGAAACTGGTGATGCTGCCATGGCTTGCGGCAATGCCATCCAATTGTCCGCCGATGTATGCCTCCGTGATGCCCGGCTGTACTGCCAGTCGCATGGCAGTGGTGTGCATCAGATATCCGATATGAGAGGCACGCTCCAGTTCGGCAATCTCTTCGTCCGTCTTGATGCTGCGAAGTTTTACCACAGCATGGATGAGGGCAAGGCTGGCAGCATCCTTCTGGCGTGAAGGATGGATGTCCAGCAAGTCCATGAGTTGCACCTTGTGGTCAGCACGGTAAGGCGGCAGGAAATGCACCTTGCGGCCTTGCGCTTTTGCCTCGGTGCAGACTTCAGCCAGCCATCCCATGGGACGCACCTGTGCGATGCCCGTCTCCTCAGCCATCTGGCCTACGCTCGTCACACTGCCATACCAGACGATGTCGTCGATGTCGATTTCATCGCCCACCAGGGTTTCTGTGCCACTCTCGCAGTCGATGACCAGTGCCAGTCCGTCGCGGTGCTGGCCTGTGAAATATAGGAAGGTGGAGTCCTGACGGAACTTGTAGGCATTGGCAGGATAGTTCATGGGCGCATCGTTGTTGCCCAGGAGCAGGATGATGCCTTCTCCCACCAGTTCTCGCAGCGTGTTGCGACGCTGTACGTATGTTTCTTTAGTGAAAAGCATGATTTTTTTGATTTTTCGCGTGCAAAGATAGTGATTTATTATGGAAATGTTTATATTTGCAGGCAAAATCTTCCCCACTCTTCTCAAAAAAGCCGGCATTGTGAAGTTTTGTGGGGCAATGGCGGCTGTAAAAGAGCGTGTGGGGATGCGCCACTGGCGATGGCATGGTGCGCCGGACATGCAGCGGCTTGACAAGGCTGGTGTGTGGGCGGAAAGGCGCAATGCTGGAATTTTGACAGACTCTGACTAAACTTTATGCCCGGATGCTGCGTGAATGGCACGGCACGTGTGGCAGCCTGACCTTCGTCGTATATTGACTTGACCAATCCCCCCGTTTTCCCCTCCATGTGCCCTGCCTATGGAGGTTGCCCCCTCTTATTCCCCAACTAAACTTTTTTCCTGAAATTTGACCCTGCATATCTTTAATCCCAGTCATGATGAGGCGCTGGCATTCGGTGCCGCCACCTATTGCCCCAGTTCGGCAGCACGCCGGACGGCCGATGCCATGTGGGACATGGCGAAATGGTGGAAAGCGCCCGAGGATGACATCCTGCGTCTGCCATCGGACGGGTCGCTGAAGGGAGTGTCCGTCCCCGACTGGAGCATCGTGGAGCGGATAGCACCTTGGGGATGGGATGCCCACATCGTGCGTCTGCTGGAACGTCTGGGAGCCCCTCGGCATCTCCTGCCGACGGCTGAGGAGCTGTCACGCTGGCGCATCCTCTCTTCCAGGCGGACGACGGTGAGGATGCTGGACTTGTTGAAGCGGAATATGGCCGGCGATGCCCGGTTCTCCCGTGTGTTGCGGGCGGAAAGCCAGTGGTGTACGACAATGGATGAGGTGCATGCCGCTATCAGTGGTTATGGCGGAAGGGCCATACTGAAGGCACCCTGGAGCTGCAGCGGAAGGGGAGTGTGGATGGCTTCGGCAACTGATGCTCCTGCGATGCTGCGGGCAGAAAAGGTGATGGCACGCCAGGGGGCCGTGGAGGCCGAGCCGGTGTATGACCGCAAGGCTGATTTTGCCATGGAATATGAATGCGACGGCAGGGGGAGCGTGAGTTTTGAAGGGTATTCCCTCTTTGCCACTACGGAAAGCGGTGGCTATCAGGGCAATGTGGTGGCATCGCAGACGGAACTGGCAGAGCGCATTGCGGGATATGGAATCTGCACCACTGCCGATCTGCAGAGCCTGAGCGTGCTGGTGGGGGATGGCCTGGAGGAACTCCTGGGCAAGGCCTATCGCGGCCCGTTGGGGGTGGACATGATGCTGACTCCCCAGGGCATACACCCCTGCATAGAAGTGAACCTCAGGCTGACGATGGGACGGGTGGCCATCTGGCAAGCCCGGGCATTTCCCTGCGCGCTCCCGCATTCCTCATGAGTTTTTTATTCACCACACAAATAAAACTGAACTATGAACCTATTCGTCAGAAAACCCTTTGACACACTGCTGCATGAGGCGGAAAATGAGGGCGGACACGGACTGAAACGTGTGCTGGGTCCCTTTGGTCTGATTTCGCTGGGTGTAGGCGTCATTATCGGTGCCGGACTTTTCAGCGTCACGGGAAGCGTGGCAGGCGCACATGCCGGTCCCGCCATCACCATCTCCTTTATTCTTGCCGCTATAGCGTGCGGACTGGCAGGACTGTGCTATGCCGAGTTTGCCTCCATGCTTCCCGTGGCAGGAAGTGCCTACACTTATTCCTATGCCACCATGGGCGAACTTGTGGCATGGGTGATCGGTTGGGATCTTGTGCTGGAGTATGCCGTGGCAGCCGTCACGGTCAGTATTTCCTGGAGCCAGTATCTTGCCGTGTTTATGAGCGATATCGGGCTGCCTTTGCCTCCGGAGTTTCTCGCCTGTCCGGCCGAAGGAGGAATCATCTGCTTGCCCGCCATGGTGCTCGTGGTGTGCCTTAGTCTGCTGCTGGCCCGCGGCACGGAAGGCAGCACACGCTTCAACGACCTCATTGTAGTGCTGAAACTGTTTGTCGTCACAGCCTTCATCGTGCTTGGATGGCAATATATCAACACCGACAACTATACCCCCTACATTCCCGAGAACACAGGAAATTTCGGGGAATTCGGATGGAGCGGCATCCTGCGGGGAGCCGCCATTCTCTTCTTTGCCTATATCGGTTTTGATGCCGTCAGTACGGCAGCACAGGAGACCATCAATCCTCGCCGGAACATGCCCATCGGCATTCTCGGGAGTCTGGTGGTGTGTACCATTATCTATTGTCTCTTTTCGCATGTGATGACAGGAGTGGCGCCCTATACTGCCTACAGCAGCAACGATATGGCCCCCATTGCCACAGCCGTCCATGCCATGGGCGATGCCGACAATCCGCTGATCGACATCGTGATGTACAAGGGAACCACCATAGCCGTATTGCTCGGATATGCCAGTGTGGTGCTCGTGATGCTTATGGGGCAAAGCCGTGTGTTCTATTCCATGAGCCGCGACGGACTGCTTCCGCCCTTCTTCTCGCATCTGCATGACCGCTATCACACCCCTGCCCGTTCCAATATGCTTTTCATGGCAGTCATCGCCATCTTGGCAGGCTTAGTGCCGGCGAGCGTGGCCGGCGAAATGGTGAGCATCGGCACACTCTTCGCCTTTACCCTGGTATGTACGGGCATACTCGTGGTGCGTCGGTCCATGCCCGATGCTCCACGTGGATTCCGCACTCCTCTCGTG
>CAMGOT010000033.1 GCA_946060685.1 uncultured Bacteroidales bacterium | reverse complement strand
GCCAAGCAGACACCCCTTGAAAAAAAGATTATATACTAATTTATAGAACACCCCTCTAATTATTATAGAAAAATGAATGAATTGATATTCAACATCAGATACATATTCCAGGAATATCTACCCAGTCAAGGCTGTTGTTTTTTCAATATTCCAGAGTATCAAAGAGGTTATAAATGGACTGCAAACAACGTCAAGCAGTTGCTTGATGACCTATTGAATTTTGGTCACCATAGGCAAACTGCCGAGGAGTTTTATTGCTTGCAGAACATCACTATAGCAAAAGAAGTTTTGAATGGCAAAACGTGTATGAACGTTATAGACGGCCAACAACGTCTTACCACTTTGTTTATCATCATATCCTACATACAAAGAAATCTCGCTCACAAGATAATTCCACTAGATGCAGATATTCTAAGGTATTCCGTAAGAAGTTCCACCGACGTTTTCTTGAAAGAAAAGGTGCAGACAGGTACTCTTTGGGACGAGGAAATCATTCCTGAGGAGGCTCTGTCGAAAGATCAGTATTACATCATGGAGGTTGCAAGGGCAGTGGCAGATTGGTATCAAAAGGAAAAGCTTGCTGCCGAAGTGGTGTTGGATGATCTAAAACTCATTGTCAATGTGGTTGACAATGGTGAAGAGGAAACCGTATTTGCCAGCCTTAATGGTGGAAAAGTGGACCTGGACGGTGCTGATTTGGTTAGAGCCATCTTGATAACCAGAGCAGCACGACAGAAATACCCGTACGTAGTCTCAGAGAACAATATCAAGCAAATCGCCAATGATGACATTGACATGGACATTCATATCCGGGTTTCTTCGCAAGGGAAGATCAATGAATATCGTGTTAAACTTGGAGTAGAGTTTGACAGAATGAGTCTTTGGTGGTCAAATAAAGATGTCATAGATTATTTTGAACAGTTGTTGCCTAACAGGATTTCACAAAACAAGATGTTCCGCTACAGGGATTATCCTATAGACCTCTTGTATTATGCATTTTATGAAGCGTATAAATCTCAACTTCCGCTTTTGGGAAAAGACCTTGACTTGAGACATTTCGAGAATGGCATAGACATCAATCGTCAATCAGGCGACGACCACCTTGAGTTTTATAATGAACTGCAAGAACTTCACCTGACGCTTATGGACTGGTATGATGACGCGGAAACACACAACCTTATCGGCTACCTGATGTACAATTTCAAGAGCGATACGATATGCTTCGAACTCATATATGACATATGGAAAAAATCAAAAGGAAAGTCCGACTTCAAAGAAACAATAAAGCGCATCGTACGTTATCAGCTTGCATGTCTTTATGGGGACATTGAAGACGAGAAAGATATACTTCAGAAAATTATAGAGGGCAAGATTGTAGAAGAGGTAGAAAAGAACCTTCTCAGACTTAGAACAGACATTCTCAACACTTCCACCTATGATTGGTATAATAGTTCTCTCACCTCAAAAATACTGCCACTGCTCGACATTCTGCCACGTACTATCAAGAAAAGAGGAAAGGAGATCCTGGCATTCAGGCATTTGCCACAAAGATACCTTAAACATAACACTTCTGAGGAAGATAAGGAACATGTCCGTTCACAGACAAGACCTATTGACGAGAGCAATATGACAGAAGAGGACAAAACCACGCTACTGAACACGCTACTGAAAGAGAACCGAGAGGGGTTAAACTCTATTGGCAACATAGTGCTGCTGCATGGGAGTATTAACAAAAGCTATGGTAACGACAAACTAATCCTCAAGATGGTCCGCATCTATAGCGAGCATATGATGGATGATGTAAATGTATTTATCCGTCCTCATACGCTCGATGTTTTTATGTCAAAAATGAAGAATATTGATATAAACGGTATAAATCCACATGAAGTGTTTTGGAGCGAGGAAGATGTAAAGAGAACTGTTGGTGATATTGATTCCAGATTGACCTCTTACTTCAATTTACCTGATATTGTTTGCTAATTAAGGATATGGAATATGGACAAAAAGAATATAAATAATCTGCTGGAAACTTTCAATTTTGTCGTTCCAGAGATACAAAGAGAATATGTTTGGGGAGCAGCTAAAAACAAACGTGTTCTTTCACAGTTTTTGCAAAACCTTGACAACAAATTGGAACACAGTGATGCCAATATTGGCTTCTTGTACTCATATCGTTCAGGAACAGAGCACTATCTTATAGATGGCCAACAGCGATACACCACCCTACTGCTCCTCTGCTATTTCCTTGCAGTATCAGAAGGCAGTGAATCGCACGACCATTTTGTGAGCAGACTAAAATTGGATTGTTGTGTACCTGTTTTTGCCTATCGCGTGCGTTCAAATACAGAATCATTCATGCGAAACTTGTTCAAATCAGGAATCATAAATCACAAGTGCATACAAGACCAGGCTTGGTATAGAAATGAATATAAGAACGACCCCACAATCCTTTCTATGATTGGTGCTCTGGAGGTTTTTGGCAATATTGTCATGGGATGTAAGTATATCACGCTTCAAAACATCCTGCATCACGTATTCTTCTGGTATTTTGACGTGGAAATGACATCGCAAGGCGAAGAGCTGTATATCACTATGAACAGCCGAGGAGAGAAATTAACAGAATCCGAACAAATCAAGCCACATTTACTAAAAAAATATGGTGTAAAGGAGAAAGAGCGATATGGCAAGAAATGGGACGACTGGGAAGAGTTCTTTTTTGACAAGAAGCTTCGTGGCAACCGGGCTATCACAACAATAGACATTGCAATGAACAATATTATCCGTGTGGTCCTGGAACTGAAGACCTGTCATGAGCACGGCCATCTGAATCCTGCTGAAGACGCAGAAGCAATTTCCATCGAAGATGTGGAAGCCTACATGGCTGCACTGGAAAACATTGCACGAATGGAAGATGGCTTTTATCAACCAGAAATAGAGAGGTTGTATGGTGACAGCAATGAAGATGGCGATTTCTACGTCCTTAAAGCTTTGCTGACTGAGAAACTTAAAGGTACGCCAGATTTATATGAATATCAAAGAGTCTATCAGACTGTCAGGAATCATGTCAGAAGAAACAAACTCAGGAATCGCCCTTTCCTCGCCTTCCTCAGCAACTATGCCAAAAGTTCTTTGTCTTGGTATGACTACATCTTGACAAATCAAGAAGATTGCAAAACCATATTTAATGGCCACGAATTAGAGAAGATTTTGATATGCAAAAACTTAGGCAGCGCTGCAGAAGCAGAGATATGGAATGTGCAGTCGCATCCGTTTTGGAACGGCGAGATAAAGCAACTTATAGCATGGGCTAAAGTAGATGACCTATTCAGTCTTGACGCATTCGTTCTATACCGACAATGTTTCGACCTTCTGTTTGACAGGAAGAAAAACGATGGATGGACAAGCGATAGCGTTCGTCAGGCTCTTATTGTCCGCCTCACTTACTATCCTCTTGACGGATGCTTCTTTGGTTTTTCCCCTGACCAATGGAAACAAATTATGAAGAATAATCCAAATGATTTCAAGAATTTCTTGCGTGAGTTTGCAGGTATGGACAATGATGCCCGTAACAGACATTTACAAGCCATTAAGGATTCATATCCGGAAACACCCGGCAACAAATGGGCAGAGTTTGTGCATCACGATTACCTGTTGGCCTACTGTAACACAAAGCGTATTCAATATAGGGAGGAATATGGCATTGAGTGCGTGCAGAATTCTTATAAACAGCCTTATTCTGTCAAAAACATGCATCTTGAAGATTATCTTAAGCATCATCTTCATGATTATTTGCCAGAGACCACAGGATGGAACTATTGGGTGGACAAAAGTGGCTGGAAGTCCGTTGTTAAACTCTACAAATATGACTGGCCTGTTCATATATGGATTCAGTATAGGGAAGACATAAACAAGCAGTATGAAATAACATTGCTCATCAAAGATTACTGTCTGACAGAAAGTGAAGCGTTGATGCTTGAATCCTCAGGGTTCAGCGGCAATGATAATGTATATCGGGCATATACACCTGTCAACATGGAGGAATTAATGAAACTAGTAAAACCTTGCTTTTTTTTATATACTCATACAAAATGACGATATCAAAGAAAATCGCAGCTTCGTTCATTAAAGAAAAACTATCTGGCAATATAGTACTACTAATTGATTTTGACCTCGGAAACCTCCGCTATGACAATGATTATGGTTGTCCTAGACGCAAGTTTGACCCACATGACACCAATCTGATGCGTGCCATATACTGCATCGTGTTTGGAGATGTTTGAAAGAACCTGTCGTGGGAAAACTCCGGTGACGGGAGACTGCGTGGAGACACCCTCAACTCTTCTGCCACATTCTTCTCCTACCCCTGGGATGACAAATTCGCACCCAAATGCAACCCTCCAATTGAGCTGGCAGATAAGATAAGGAAATTTCAACACACTTTCCATATCCGCATGGAATATGGCTGGGAGATTATCGACCGTTGTTTTTTCTCTTATCGTCAAGAGGGTTGCACGCCAGATGCGGTGCAATTCGAGTTGAAAGCCGGCGACAGGATTTTGCTATGCACTGACGGCCTGTACAAGAGCATGGTGCCTGGAATCCTGTTGGAGAATGTATTGGACGAGAAGTCGCCGGACGAAATCCTTGATGCCTTTCGCATACATTGCGAAAGGCAGGGTGATGACAATTATACGGCAGTGCTGATAGCAGTGGAATAACTTCAACAGTTGCTGCATGTTCAAAAAAAAACAGATGAACCCTATGGCAAAAGAGAAGAACAAAGTGAACATCCGTGTATATGGCTACAAATTCGAAGTGCATGCATCAAAGGAAAAAGAACAGTTTTCTTGAATTTGCGTTCAGCCTGGGCTGAACGGTTCTCGAAGTCAACTTCAATGGCCAAGTATGTCAACATCTTTTACCGTTCAGCCTGGGCTGAACGAAGAACACTGTAAAGATGTCTTGCAGAAACCAGTTTGCTGGAATCGAACAGAAGAAGAATATGGCATAAATATATCTTACTTTTCTTCTGATTTCTCTGTTGGCAGGTGTACCATTGTAATGACAGGCAGTGATGTTTCCCATTGTGAAGTCTTCAATCGTGTGGTTTTTTGACGACAACGGGAACAACGGAGGACAACGTTTTTCTTGTTGTCACTGTTGTCAAAGTCGTCTTGGTTGTCGTGTCTGGTTTTGACGACAACAGGGACAACCAGGACAACCGCCTCATATATACGATAAGTTGTCCAAGTTGTCCCTGTTGCCGTCTATAAAGCCTTCAGGGCTGTAAAAAGTATGGGAAAGAAACTATAAGAAGCGAGTTCTATTTGTCCTTTCTGCCAAAGAGGGAGAAATGAACATAGCGTTTCGGGTGTGCCTTAAGGTCAGTGACGAGACTGTCGGCACTCTGCAACGTATGGTTGAGGTTGTCGTAAAGCGAACGGTCGTTCATCAGGGCACCAAGCGTACCCTCCGTGCCGTTCAGCTGTCGCTGTACATCGGTCATGGTCTGCTGCAGCTGTCCCACGAGTTCACGGGCATCGGTCAGTGTGCCATTCAGATTGTTGACCGTCCCGTCCATGTCAATCTTTGCCAGATTGCCGGTCAGCTGCTCGGTATTGACCAGCGTCTGCTTCACCTCGTTGGCCATCAGTTTGTCCAATGCTGCCGAAGTGTGCTTGAGGTTTTCCGTAATCTCGGCGGCATTGTTCAGCGTCTGCTGAAGCGCGGGATCTCCCGTCAGTCGGTTGAGGTTGGCCAGTATGCTGTCGAGTTTGGGCAACATGGCCTCAACGGCAGGCATCATGGCACTGATTTGATCCATGGCTCCCAGCGTCTCCGACCCGCGGATAGTGTCTTGCGGACTCATAAGGTCGGTCGGGTTCTGCCCAAGAATCAGATGCATGATGACTCCTCCCATGAGGGGAGTTTCCAAGGCTGCTGTCGTACCCTTGGGTATGCGCATATTCTTGTCCAGTTCTATGAGCACCACGACGGCAGAGTTGTCGGCATAGTTGTACTCTATGTCGCGAATGGTACCCACAGGATAGCCGTTGGCATAGACCAGATTCGACACGGCCAACTGCTTGGAGTTTTTCAACTTGACATAGTACGAGTTGGTGGACTGGAAGATGTTGATGCCCTTGAGGAAATTGATGCCCACAATGAGGAGGGCTATGCAAACAATGGCGGTAATGGCAATTTTGACTTCGTTTTTCATAAGTGCTGTTTCTGTAAGGGAGTTGTATTGGGGTTCCTGTGATTTTTCTTCTTCTCTTCCTGTTCTTCCTGTATTTCCGGCCAAAAAGGACGAAACTTGCATGGGACACACGGCATAAGAAGAAAGGCATGTGGTGGCATATCCTGGATGCAATTCTTCTGTCCGACGCCTGCGGATTCAAGCCCACTGCACCACAATCTCACTTTCTGCTGCTTGACTTGATAGCCTGACTGAGGTCGGTGCGCCTGCCGTTGATAAAAGCCACGATGAAAGTGTCCTTGAATCTGTCGGAAATTTGTCGTTTCATCCGCAGTATCTCCTTATAGTCGGTGGTCTCTCCGTAGGTGTATTTGTATAGCCCCTTGTCGGTGTAGTACTTCGCCTCCAGTCCCTTCAGCCTGGGATCGCTGGCTTTAAGGAGACGGTCGCTGGTGAGCAGTTGGATCTTAAACACGGGCCTCCCGTCATCATGCTCTTCGGCTTCTGCCCGGGGTGGCTGCGGAATGCCGGTCATCTCATGTTCAGGCACTGAGGCTGCCATGGCAGGGAGGCCTTCGGGATTCATGGCAGGCTCTTCCACACTCTTCCGCTCAGGATTCATGGGCGGTTCCGGCACCACGGGAGCATCTTCGGGGCTCAGGGACTCCGGCGTGCCTTTCTGTTCCGTCGGTGTCTTTGCCCTTGCTTCCGGCATTTCCTTTTCAGGCGGCAGATTGAGTTCCGACGCCAGAGGAGGCAGACGATCCCGACTGCCTTTTCGTGGTGCAGCCTCCGTGCCCTGACGTGCCACAGCTGCAAGGTCGGGCATTTGGGGCTGTGGCTCTCCGACAGGCACATCGATGCCGCTGTCGTAGGGTGTGGTGGGCACAGGTCTCACACTCGGAGGCCCATGCTGAGCATCCCCCGCATTGCTGCTGCCATTGTCGGCCAGCATGGGTGGCTGAGCCGTCGGGGGTTCTCCGCTGAGGGTAGGCTCGTCGGCCGTCAGGCGCTTGCGGTAAGACTGTATGCCGCGATACAGGCATGAGGCCAACTCGCTCACTCCTGCCTGCGAGGTAAGATAGCGCTCCTCCGTGGGATGGGAAATAAATCCCAATTCCGTCAGGACAGAAGGCATGGAAGTTTCGCGCAGGACGAGAAATCCCGCCTGATGCACACCCTTGTTGCGCCTTCCAGCATTACTGTACTGCTGCTGTATGGATTTCGCCAGTTTGATGCTTTCCGACATGTAGCGGTCCTGCATCAGTTCGAAAATGATGTAGCTCTCAGCCTTGTTAGGGTCGAAGCCCTGATACTGCTTCTGGTAGTTGCTCTCGTAGGTGATGACGCTGTTCTCCCGCTTCGCCACTTCCAGATTTTCTGCAGCCCGGTGCATACCGAGAGTATAAGTCTCGGCACCGCTGACCCCGGTCTTGTTGGATGCCACAGCATTCGTGTGTATGCTGACGAAGAGGTCGGCCTTCGCCTTGTTGGCAATGTTTGCACGCTCTTGGAGCGACACGAACACATCGGTCTTTCGCGTATAGACCACCTTCACTTCCGGACAGTTCTGCTCGAAGAGTTTGCCCAGCGCCAGCGCCACATTGAGGTTGATGGTCTTCTCCTTACCGGACTTTCCCAAGGCCCCGGCATCCCGTCCGCCATGTCCGGCATCAATGACGAGGGTGAAGGTCTTTGGAGCGGCAGGCTCAGCACCATACACACTGCCTCCCCATCCCCACAGCAGCAGGACGGAGAGCAAGGCGATAAGTCTGCTATGAAAAATATTTGGCACGTAATTCATAATCTGCCTGCAAAAGTACAAGTTTTTTTCCATACGGCATTCTTGAAACCGCAAGTTTTTGAGAAAACTGATGCGGATTTAAGAAAACTGATACAGATTTGACGAAACATTTGGGCCAAATGAGAAAACATTTTGAAAAAAGGTGTTAAACAATCACGATTTCACGCCCTGCAACGCAGATCATGTCTGTTTTATGTCGTATATTTGCCAGCGTAAACTCTATTCCGAACCTGCTATGTCTCGTATGTCTCGTTTTGCCATTTCAAATTTCAGATTCCAGCGTTCCGCATTGTCTTTTCTGCCTATAGCGCAGTTGGCTATATATATATTATATGTGTCGGTATTCGTTATTGCCACCGTTCTGCCCGCTTCGGCGCAGGAGCAAGGCTGCAGCCATGCCGACAGTGTGGGGCGCAGGCCACTTCTCGCCCGCGATATTCTGGAAGCTTCGCGGACCGACACCTGCAGCATGGAAGGTACTGCCGACGGCTTTGATGCCGCAGCGGCCGGCATGCCCTGGATGCCCGGAACATATTCCTGGCCACTCCATGAGGGCTTCAATGCCGAGGTAGGGCTGAGCGTATCGGCCAGCTTCGGCAAACACCGCCGGAAGGGTGCCGGCTTTGGCGAACACTTTGCCGCTGCCTATGCCATGCCGTTCGGGAAGGACCGCAGATGGATGGGAGCGATAGGGCTTTACGTGGACCGTATGGACTGGGGAAACTGGCACGACACAGAGGCTGGAATAGCCGGAATGCTGGGCTACAGGGTGAACGAATGGTGCAGCCTCTATCTCTACGGTGCGTACAATTTCATGCCCTCGCCATATTCCTATGGCTATCCCGTATGCCCCATGTACTATGGCGGGATGCCGGGAGTATGGGATGTGCCGGCCTATGATGCCTACGGGCACCTGAAGGGGCGCATCGGTGCTGCAGCACAGTTCAAACTGGGCAAGGCTGCGGCCATCACGGTGGCGGTGGAACATGATTTCATCGAGGGACAGCACGGACTTTTTGACACCACCCATGGGGTACCGGGCTACGACCCTACACGACCCTCCGGACATGGCGTCGGCACAAGGCGCACACAGCAGGTGGACTATGGCACACGACCAGGAATGCCTGTGAGCAGAAACGAGTAAGACGCATATTTTTGTGAACAGGACGACAATGCGAATGGCCCAGCATCCATTGCGCCTCCTGCCCCCCTTCTGCCGTCCGGGAGGCTGCCAAAGACAATAGCTGCCAGCGGAGAAAAGGAAACCACAGCAGGCAGACTTTCGTCCTGGACACATCCACGAATGTGCCGCCCCTGCGCCAAGTATGGATGACATAAACCCCTCATACAAAAGCAAAAAAGGGGAAAAACAGGGAAAGGATGCGAAAAACAAGAGCATAAATTTGTGAGGCAACGTAGAAAAGCGTAACTTTGCGGCCGATTTTAGAGTCCGAAGGGGCAGAAGAAGTGCTATCCCAGGTGCAGGCAAACGCCCATCACCGGCCATTCATGCCGAAAGATGATGCCGATGCCACAATGCCAAGCGAGAGATGCCGCCTCCCGGAAAAACCCGTTTTCATACATATTTAATCAAAGTAAATGTACGCAATCGTAGAGATTAACGGTCAGCAGTTCAAGGTTGAAGAGGGCAAGAAACTCTTCGTCAACCACATCCAGGCCGCAGAGGCAGGACAGACTGTTGAATTCGGCAAGGTTCTTCTTGTCGAGAAGGACGGTGAAGTAACCGTCGGCGTTCCCGCAGTTGAGGGCGCAAAGGTAGTATGTGAGGTAGTATGCCCCCTGGTAAAGGGCGACAAGGTGCTTGTGTTCCACAAGAAGCGTCGCAAGGGCTATCGCAAGCTCAACGGCTACCGTCATCAGTTCACTGAAGTTTCCGTAAAGGAAGTTATTGCTTAATCCTTAAAAATCTGAAAACATGGCACACAAAAAAGGTGTAGGTAGTTCTAAGAACGGCCGTGAGTCGGCTTCGCAGAGATTAGGCGTTAAGATTTGGGGCGGTCAGACCTGTGTGGCTGGCAACATCATCGTTCGTCAGCGCGGCACTGTCCACTATCCCGGCAAGAATGTGGGTATGGGCAGCGACCACACGCTTTATGCACTCGTTGACGGTACCGTAGTGTTCAAGCGCGGCAACCGCGACCGTAGCGTCGTCTCCGTCGTCACTGAGGCATAACCTCCTCTAATCCGTACGACTTCAAAACTCTGATAGTTCAACTACATAAAGGGACTGGCTCCAGGAGTCAGTCCCTTTTTTTGCATGACGCGCATCGGGCAAACGGCCGAAATTCATTGCGTAAAGTCCGTGGATGATGGTATTGTCGGCAGAAGCCCGCTCCTTCCAGGTGGGCGATGATATTTTTCATGCAGGAAGGCCAATGGTTTTCACGCCACAGCCCTCCGGCATCCCCTCGGCTGCGGGCAAAATGCCACATTCCTCCCCCCCTCTTTCCCGCCATGTTTTCACATCCAAGAGGGCTTTGACACGATGCTATGATGAAAACTGAGGAAAATTAGGGGGTGGTTGGGCAGGATTCCGAAATTTATCGCTAAATTTGCACACATAAATCCCCCAAGGTTATGGCATTAAACACAGAAAAAGAACTCAAACTCTTCTATTCTATAGGGGAGGTGGCCGAGATGTTCGGTGTCAACGACACGCTTCTGAGGTTTTGGGAAAAGGAATTTCCGCAACTCAATCCCAAGAAGGGCGGGCGTGGCATGCGACAATATACGAAGGAGGACATCGAGAAAGTGCGCGTCATCTACAATTTAGTGAAGGTGCGCGGACTGAGAATCGATGCCGCGAGGGAACTGCTGAAGCATAACCGCGAGGGGGTGATACAATCCACCGAAGTAGTGGACCGCCTGCGTGGAATACGCCAAAAACTCGTGGAACTCAAAGCGGAATTGGGCGGACTGGTGTGAAGCCTGCTTCGTCGCAACCCGCACCATCATCGGTGGTGGCATCCCCCCCTTAGACAACTGCCGCCGATTACAATCCTTTCAGCACATTCCTTGAATCAGAGGCCAAACTTGCCTTGCACATTACAAGGAGAAAAGCATAGCCGCGCTACAACAAGCATAGAAGGCAAGAATCATTGGATCCCCCCTACATTTTCCCATCATGGCAAAGACAAAGACTGCATACGTGTGTGATGCCTGCGGCTATGAATCCGCCAAATGGCTGGGGCGATGTCCTGCGTGCAACCAATGGAACACTTTCAAAGAGTTCACCGTGGCACCAAGGACCACACGCCCTACAATGGCCGCGGCCGACCGCAAGGATGCCTCCCGCCCCATCCGACTCAGCCAGGTGAATGCTGCAGCAGAACCACGCATCAATACGGGCGATGCGGAATTCAACCGTGTGCTGGGAGGAGGCATCGTGCCAGGGTCGCTCATCCTCCTCGGGGGCGAGCCTGGCATAGGAAAGTCGACTCTCCTCCTGCAGACCATCCTGCAAATGCGGGACATCAGCATCCTCTACGTCAGCGGCGAGGAGAGCGAGCGGCAAATCAAATTGCGGGCCGACCGCATGGAACAGCAGCCGGCAGCCGGACATGAGCCTTTGCTCTACTGCGACAGCAATCTCGACAAAGTGCTGGAATATGCCTCCACGCTCAAGCCCCAGCTGCTGGTCATCGATTCCATACAGACGATGCAAAGCGAGATGGTGGAATCGTCGCCAGGCAGTGTGACGCAAATCCGCGAGTGTACCACTATGCTGCTCAAATATGCCAAGCAATGCGGCGTGGCAGTGATGCTCATCGGCCACATCACAAAGGAAGGGAGCATAGCAGGCCCGAAAGTGCTGGAGCACATCGTCGACTGCGTGCTGCAGTTTGAAGGCGACCGCCACTATATGTACCGCATCCTGCGAGGCATCAAAAACCGCTTCGGCTCCACCTCGGAAATTGGCATTTACGAGATGCTGTCGAGTGGGTTGCGTCCTGTGGCCAATGCCTCCGAACTGCTGCTCTCGCAATGCAACGGCGACTTCTCCGGTATTGCCATATCGGCAGCCCTGGAAGGCGTGAGGCCTTTCCTCATTGAGACCCAGGCTCTGGTGTCGACTGCGGCCTACGGCACTCCGCAACGCTCTGCCACAGGATTTGACCTCCGCAGACTGAACATGCTGCTCGCCGTGCTGGAAAAGCGCGTGGGCTTCAAACTGGGAGCCAAGGACGTGTTTCTGAATATCGCCGGCGGCATCCGCGTCACCGACCCTGCCATGGACCTCAGCGTCATTGCTGCCGTACTTTCGTCAAATGTCGACACTGCCATCGAACAGGGTACGGTAATGGCAGGAGAATGCGGCCTCTCCGGAGAGATACGTCCCGTCACGCGTATGATGCAACGCATTGCCGAAGCGCAGAAACTTGGTTTCAGGCGCTTTCTGCTGCCAGAGCAGAACATGCACGGACTGGACACCACAAAACTAAAAGGCATCGAACTCGTGCCAGTGGCAAGAGTGGAACAGGCCTTGCGCGAGATGTTCGGATAGCCTATGGCCCGGACTCCCCCCTCTCTTATACAAAAATGACATAGACTATACCTATTATTTATGGGATTATTAGAATTTTCAAAACTCCCCGTCAACACACTGGTTGGTGCTGACTGGAACACTTTCAAGAAACTCACCTCCGGCCAGGAGATTGCTGCCGACAAGCGCACGAAATTCTTCCTGACGAAGGCCGTCTGCCGCCTGCTCTCCACCTGCACCGGCTTCCAGGAACGCCGTTTCCGCCGTCAGCTGGCAGAAAAGCCCATCCCGCACGATCCGCTCTTCATTCTGGGGCATTGGCGCAGTGGCACGACCTTCGTACATAATGTGCTCTCGTGCGACAAGCATTTCGGCTTCTGCACCACCTACCAGACCGTCTTCCCGCATTTCGTCATGTTCGGCCAGAACTTCTTCAAGCCCACTATGGGATGGCTGATGCCCGACAAACGTCCGACCGACAATATGGACCTTGCCCCCGACCTTCCGCAGGAGGAGGAATTTGCCTTGCAGAACGCCTGCCCCTATACCTACTACAACTTCTGGATTTTCCCGAAGAACATGATGGACTATGCCCGCCGCTATCTCACCTTCGAGACGGCTACAGAGGAGGAAAAGACGGCTTTCAACCAGGCTTTCGACAAACTGGTGAGAGTGGCTCTATGGAATACTGGGGGAACACAGTTCCTCTCGAAAAACCCGCCCCACACGGGACGCATAAAGGAAATCCTGAAGATTTATCCCAACGCCAAATTCATCTATCTGGTGAGAAACCCCTACACCGTGTTCAACAGCACGCGCTCCTTCTTCACCAATACCATCAAGCCCCTCGAACTCCAGCACATCAGCGACGAAACATTGCAGCAGAACATCCTCGATGTCTACTCCATGCTCTACGACACCTACCAGCGCGACAAGCATCTGATTCCCGAAGGCAACCTGATAGAGGTGAAATTCGAGGACTTCGAGGCCGATGCCCTGGGTATGACCGAACGCATCTACCGCGAACTCTCGCTGCCGGGCTTCCAGGAGGCTTATTCTGCCATAGAGCAATATGTGGGCTCAAAGCGTGGCTACAAGAAGAACAAATACAACTACCCGCAGGAAATCATCGACCTCGTGAATGCACATTGGGGAAAGGTGATTGATGATTTCGGGTACGAACGTTTGTAGCCAATACGGGAAAAATCCGGAAAAAAGGTGGAAGAGATGGGTACACCCCGCGTTTTCCATCCTGAAAATTTGGAGGAATTAAATCTTTGCCGTACTTTTGCACCACGGTTAGCCCAGCATTCCGCAGCCGAATCAGGCCCTGCAGATTATGACGGCCGGCTATCCTACCGACACACATTCCAACAAACATATTTTATTTACCCTAAACAACACACACATTATGGCTTACGTTATTGGTGACGATTGCGTTGCATGCGGAACCTGCATCGACGAATGTCCCGCTGGTGCTATCAGCGAAGGCGAGAAGTATTCTATTGATCCTGATGCTTGCGTTTCCTGCGGCACTTGCGCCGATGTTTGCCCCAGCGGTGCCATCACCGAAGGCTAAACAATCGTCAGAAAAAACTCCTCAACACACAAGACGGCTTGCCCATCCGCCCTCTGGCGGCACAGGCAAGCCGTCCTTTTATTTTCTTTCGGCCCTTCTCACGGCCCTCTCCCCGACAGTCCTGCTCCCTTGGCATCGCCACGACTATGCCAAGGGGCGGTGCTGCCAATCGAGGAATTCCTCGCTGCTCGCGCTACAGTCCTCCAGATGGAGTTTCTCCGGAGTCAGTCTTCCCATCATCAAATCGCCTGCCACGGCCAGCGACATGACGGAGAAGCGGATATCCCCCGCCTCGTCCGGCACAGCATCGAGAATGGCTTTGGCACAACCGACGATGGTGGACCCCGTGGTAATCACATCGTCGACAATGATGATGTGCAGCCACTGCCTGCCCCTCGCCCGAGCCTCCTGCAATGCTTTAAGAATCCGCTTTCGGTTGCCCCGAAAAGCCCCTTCCATGTTTTCCTTGCGCTCCTCAGCCGTTTTTTCCGTCTGCGTGGCGGTGTTCTTCCATCGGTACACCAAGGATTTCACGGGCAAGCCAGAGATGCGCCCGATGCCCTTGGCAAGCCGCTCGCTCTGGTTGTAGCCGCGCCGGAGATGCCGGATGATATGCAGCGGGACAGGCTGCAGCACATCGGCGGTGGCGAAAAAGCCGCTGCCTGTCGCATCGGCGGCCATCATCTCCCCCAGTTTGCAGGCCGACCACGATGCGCTGTAGTACTTGATGGCCATGAGTATTGTTGCACAGTGAGTACCACTCGAATATTTCACCATGGAGTAAGCCCTCTGCAGAGGGATGCTACCCGCAAGACGCAGCTCGATATAGTTGTCCGTTTGCCCACGCCGGGGCACGTAAGGCAGCAGCAGGCGGCAATGCAGGCACAGGCAATCCTGCCCCACATAGTCGCCACAAAGCATACAGCGCCTGTCCATCAATATGGCAAGCGCTGCATACATATAGTCCTTGACTTTCGTCGTTCTGATGAAATGAAGTTTCACTACTACTGAGACGGGAAAGACGCTCTGCCGCTTCTTTAGCGGATGATGGTGGCCTCGCGGTCAGGACTTACGCTGACGATGCTGATGCGGCACGCAGTCTTCTCTTCCAGATAGTCGATATAAGCCTTGAAGGCAGCAGGAAATTCCGCCTCGCTGCGCAGGGAGGAAAGGGGTGTCCGCCAGCCCTTGATTTCCTCGTAGACGGGTTGCCAGCCTTCGGTGTCGTAGGGCATGTCGGTGGTGCGCACACCATCCTTTTCATAAGCCACACATGCCTTGATGGTCTCAAAATCATCCAGCACATCACTCTTCATCATGACGAGATCCGTCACTCCATTGATCATGATGGCATATCGCAGAGCCACAAGGTCGATCCATCCGCATCGGCGGTCGCGACCGGTGACAGCTCCGAACTCATGTCCGATTCTTCGGATTTCATCGCCCGTAGCATCGAAGAGCTCCACGGGGAACGGTCCGGAGCCCACACGCGTGGAATAGGCCTTGAAGATACCCCACACGCGGTCGATCTTATTGGGAGCCACACCCAGTCCGGTGCAGACACCTCCCGCCGTCGTGCTCGACGAACTGACAAAGGGATAGGTGCCATGGTCAATGTCGAGCAGCGATCCCTGTGCACCTTCGGCCAGCACGCTCTTTCCCTCGGCCAGTGCCTTGTTGATTTCAAACTCCGTGTCGGTGAGGTGGAACTTGCGCATATATTCCACACCCTCCAGCCAGGTTTTCTCCTCTTCCGCAATGTCGTAGTCGGTGAAGTGGAGGTCGCGCAGAATCTGCTCGTGGCGTGCCTTCAGGTGGTCATATTTCTCGCGGAAATTCTCCAGGATATCTCCCACTCGGAGTCCCACACGTGCCGCCTTGTCAGAATAGGTAGGGCCGATGCCCTTGCCCGTGGTGCCCACCTTGTTCTTGCCCTTGGCAGCCTCATAGGCACGGTCGAGCACGCGATGGGTGGGGAGGATGAGATGAGCCCTGCGGCTGATGTGCAGGCGCTCCGTCAGGCTGTAGCCCGCTGCCTCCAGCTCGTGAGCCTCTTTCATGAAAAGGTCGGGGGCGATGACGCAGCCATTGCCGATGATATTGAGCTTTCCCTCATCGAAGATTCCTGAAGGGATGCTGCGAAGCACGAACTTCTTGCCTTCAAAAATAATGGTATGACCGGCATTCGGGCCGCCGGCAAAACGGGCTACTACATCATAGCGCGGGGTAAAATAGTCGACGACCTTGCCTTTTCCTTCGTCGCCGAACACGATGCCAAGCAGAGCATCGACTTTTCCTTTTGACATATTTCTTATGTTGTGTTTATTCAGATGTGTTTGTTCTGGTGTTGTGCAGATTCGGATGTCGCGCCGGAGAAGAGGTGTCTGCCTCCCCCTCCCGTTTTTCCCTGGCAGAGAAGCCGGACATCCTGAATGGGGCTTTATGGGGCTATTCCCCGACAAAAACGCCACAAAATTACGCTTTTATCACCGAATATGCAAAAAAACTTTGTACTTTTGCGCTGCAATTTTTCTGAAAGTACCGCAAGTGGGTACCATAGTCTTGTTTTTCATCCGTTTTGCAATGCTCCGGGGCAGGTGCCCTGCCGTCGGGGGCCGCACATCCTGCCCGATGCCCATAGCATAAGGGGAAGGAGTTAGCCCGGCGAGGGGACAAAACAGCATGCCCGCTTCATCTATTGCACGACAATCACCATTCACGTCATCAACACCCCAATATGCACACCACCCTCCAACTCCGGCTGACTCCCGATGTGGCCTACGTCGGCGAACGCCTTCGTGCCGCCGTGGCGGAATCCCTGCAGGTTCCAGCCTCTCACATACGTGCAGTGCGCCCCCTGAAGCGCAGCATCGACGCCCGTCAGCGCACGATATTCGTGAACCTTTCCCTTGAGATATGGCTCAACGAAGCCCCCTCCACCCTTTCCTTCGAGCCGATTCGCTACGGCGATGTCAGCCATGCCCCTCAGGCCATTGTGGTGGGGGCAGGTCCCGGCGGCCTCTTTGCCGCCTTGCGGCTCATCGAACTTGGGGTGCGCCCCATTGTCCTGGAGCGTGGCAAGAACGTGCGCGACCGCAAGCGCGACCTGGCACGCATCAGCCGCGAGCACATCGTAGACTCCGAAAGCAACTATTCCTTCGGAGAAGGCGGTGCCGGGGCATACAGCGACGGCAAACTCTACACGCGCTCCAAGAAACGCGGGAACGTGGAGCGCATTCTCAGAGTGTTCTGCCAGCATGGTGCCGCCACCGACATCCTGGCGGACGCCCATCCCCACATCGGCACCGACCGTCTGCCGGCCATCATCGAGGCCATGCGCCATCAGATTCTGAAATGTGGCGGCGAGGTGCATTTCCAGACGCGGGTGGACGGCCTGCTGCTGGAGCACGACCACATCGGCGGGGTGTACACGCAGCAAGGCACGGAATTTCGGGGCCCCGTGATTCTCGCCACAGGGCATTCCGCTCGCGATGTCTACCGATATCTCCGACAGGCCGGGGTGGAAATCGAGCAGAAGGGCATTGCCGTGGGCGTGCGTCTGGAACACCCCTCAAAACTGATTGACCAACTGCAATACCATCGTCGCGAGGGACGCGGACAGTATCTTCCCGCTGCCGAATACAGCATGGTGCAGCAGGTGGAAGGCCGCGGGGTCTACTCCTTCTGCATGTGTCCCGGGGGCTTCGTGGTTCCCGCTGCCAGCGGTCCGGAGCAGGTGGTGGTGAACGGCATGAGTCCGTCAAGCCGTGGCGGACAATGGTCGAACAGCGGCATGGTGGTGGAGACTCGCCCCGACGACCTCGACGGGGAATTGCGCCCCTTCCTGCAGGAGGCGATGCAGGACGATGCCTTTGCCTCTTGTCACACCGACATGGACGATGCCTCCAACCCTCTGCGCATGATGTATCTGCAGGAAGCGATGGAGCGTGCCACATGGATTCAGGGCGGCAGAAAACAGACCGCCCCTGCGCAACGTATGGCCGACTTCGTGAACCGCAAACTCTCTGCCGACCTTCCCCCCTCCTCCTATGCCCCCGGACTGATAGCCTCTCCGCTCCACTTCTGGATGCCATGCTTTGTCACCACGCGCCTGCAGGAAGGCTTCAAGGCTTTCGGACGCCGCTGCCACGGTTTTCTCACCAACGATGCCCTGATGATTGCCAGCGAGACCCGAACCTCTGCTCCCGTGCGCGTGCTGCGCGATGCCGCCACCCTGCAACACATCCGCATCACCGGACTTTTCCCTTGCGGCGAAGGGGCTGGCTATGCCGGCGGCATCGTCAGTGCTGCTATTGACGGCGAGCGGTGTGCAGAAGCCTTGGCGGCATGGATGGACAGCAAGACTTCCGGCTCCAGATGAAACGAGCAGCCATCATCCGCCTCTGCGCAGTGCGTCATGGGGAGACGGAGGAGAACATTGCCCGCATTCTCCAGGGCCATCTGCCCGGACGCCTCTCGCCGCTGGGGCGCAAACAGGCGCGGAGTCTTTCCCGCAGGCTTTGCCGGGAGGATTTTGATGCTATCGTCAGCAGCGACCTCCAGCGTGTGGTCGACACCGTACGACTGATGTTTGACGGCGAGCCTGCCATTCCCTGGGAATGCTCAAGCCTGTTCCGCGAAATCGACTGGGGCAGTCTGACGGGCATCCGCATCGCCGATGCCGACCTCCGGCATCTTCCCCCCGACGTGGAGACCCGCTTCCAACTCTACCAGCGTGCAGGGCGCGCGCTCGACTATCTGCGCTCGCACTATGGCGGCACCACACTGCTCCTCGTGTCGCACGGACTGTTTCTGCGTTCACTGCTGGCCCACGCCCTGCACTGCCCCTACGAAGCTCTCCACACCGTGCCGCATCTCGACAACGGCGAGGCACGCTGGGTGGAGGTTCAAAGCACCGTCATTGAGGATTGAAGGGCAACAGGACATCCGGCCGTCGGCGTGGGCTGCCCCATCGGCAAGCATCGGCTTCCCTCTGATGCAGAATGGCAGCCCCGGCATCTTATGGCTCAGGAAGCAATGGCTTGGCAACGTCTTCTCTATCACGGCAAACAGGCCGTCGTACCCCTACGAAACCTTCATTTTGAAAAAAAGAGGCCGTCGTACCCCTACGAAACCTTCATTTTGAAAAAAAAGGGGCCGTCGTACCCCTACAACACCTTCATTTTGA